>JADHMR010000024.1 GCA_016779945.1 Bacteroidia bacterium
CTCCCTTACGAAATTGGTGCGCGCCGCGAAGGCGACGTTATAGCCGCCTATGCTGACACCACCAAAGCAAATACTGTTTTGGGTTGGAAAACCAAACGCAGCCTGGACGAAGCTATTGCTTCGGCATGGAAATGGGAGCAGAAAGTAAGAAAGCTTTTGTAAGCTGCCCTTTTCAACTACTTGTTGGGTATTAATTTTGGATGAATAACACGAAACCAAAGAGGCGGAAAAAGTGCTAAAAGCATAGATGCCGGATAACCAAATGGCAATGTTGGGCTGTTTTCTAAGCTATCCAAAACTTGATATTTTTTTGAAGCTCGAAAATGGTGATCACTATGCCGAGTTAACTCATAAAGCACAATTCTACCCATGATATGATCGGAATTCCATGAGTGTATGTGTTGAACCTTTTCGTACTTGCCGTTGATTTTATTTCGAGCCAAGCCATAATGTTCTATATAATTGATGGTTTCGAGAAACAAGAAGGAAATTATCCCCACAATTAAAGCAATAGAAAATATTTTTACTCCAAAAAAAGCATAAACACCACCCAAATATGCTACTTGGTAAATGATAAACAACAGCATGTTGTTTTTGGTTGAGAAAAAATGTGCCCCTTTCTTTTTGAGTAGTTTGGTTTGTATCCGCCATGCATTTTTATATTGACCAAAAACCGATGTTATCCAAAAATGATATAAGCTCTGCCCCTTTTTTGCAGTTGCTGGGTCTTTTTCGGTAGCAACATATTTATGATGCCCGTAATTGTGCTCCAGAGTAAAATGCAAATACAAACAAGGCAACAGCAATAACCTTGTAAGTAAAATCTCAAATTTTCCTTTCCTATGACCTAGCTCATGTGCAACATTCACTGCGTTAGTTGCCAACAAAATGCCTAGCGCAAAAATTAATCCCACATATTCATAAACACTTAAAGTTGTAGTTGAAAAGCTATATATCCCATAAGATAGCACAGAGTAAACAATAGGAACATTTAAGTAAAGAAGCCAATCAAAAAAACGATTCAACGCCCTTTTTTGTTTATCAATATCTGAAAATTCATCGTTTTTTATCGGAATTATGCCTTCAAGAAAGGGTATTAAAACAAACACATAAGCCAATGCAGTGAAGGAGAAGACTCCTTTAAAATAGAAACTAACAACTACACTCAGGGGAACCGTGTATGCTATGAGATATTTTAAGTCTTTCATGTTATAAATCTATAAAAATTTTGAATACACTAAATTATATCCGAATAAAAAATCAAATAGCTTGACTGTTTTATTTGTGTTGTAGGGGATATTTCAACAAAGGCATTTGGACAAACACTGCGGGAAAGTGTTGTGTTTCTGTAGTAATCCCTGTAAGGATTACGCCGAGATCCTCACATATCTCCGCTTTAAAAATTAAACCCACAACTTTGTTAGATATGGTTTCGACTTGTGCCACAAAAATTCGATAATTCAAACTAATGGAAAGAAGTTTATTTTTTGCCGCAAAAAATATTTCTAGAAATAAATAAATATATTTGATAATAACTCGTAGCCAATAAATACATGGCATGTTATTCAACTTTTAATTTTTATAAATATGAGAAAACATTATGCCATTTATTATTTAACTGTTTTCTTTTGTTTTTTATCAATTTTTTCTTTTGGTCAATTACAGCCAAATATTCTGATTATTCATGTTGATGACTTAGGGTACCACGATCTTAGCATTCATGGTTCAAAAACATGTCAAACTCCTCATATTGATACACTTGCGAGCCAATCAGTCTCATTCACAAAAGCATACGCAAACTACCCAAGATGCGTACCCTCTAGATTTTCTATGATGACGGGGAATTATCCAATACAAAATGGAAATGTTCCTGATGATGGGTTTGAAATCAAAAATATAGCTGCAAACAAAAACTTCATTAAATCATTTAATAAGATGGGGTATCATACGGCTTATTTTGGTAAATGGCATTTAGGAGATGAACAAAGTTTACGTGACTTTGGATTTCAATTTAGCTTTGGTGCTGGAAAAGCTGGCTCACCTATTAGTTTTATCTATCCCTTCAATGTTTTTAAGGGAAAAGGAAAGAACAAAAAGAAACCTATTCCAGATGTTGATGAGGTAAGCACTGAAGGTGATTATCTGACTGATGTCATGACAAATCAAGCAATTAATTACTTAAAGGAGTATGATTCATTGAAACCATTTATGCTTATGCTTTCATATTATGCTGTTCATCAACCAATTGAAGCAAAACCTAACGACATAGAGCGTAACCTTAAAGAAATTGAGGCTACTGATTTTGGGAATCAACCCGAATATATTGAAGAAGGTACAGGACGTACAAAAATGCGTCAGGATAATCCCGCTTATGCCGCTATGGTAGAAAACTTGGACTACAACATTGGTAAACTTTTAGCTCATTTAGAATCTAGTGGAGTCTTGGAAAACACAATAATCGTTTTTTCTTCCGACCATGGAGGATTATCTAATGACGGCTATAACAAAAGGCAGTTAGCTACCTCAAATTTTCCGTTACGCGCTGGAAAAGGGTGGTTATATGATGGAGGGATAAAAGTTCCCTTATTTATTAAATGGCAAAATAAATTTAAACCAAGAATTGAGAATGCTTCTATTGTAACGCTCATGGATATTTTTCCAACACTATTGGATGTAACTGCCAATATAGACTCAGATGTGGACGGAAAAAGCATGCTTCCATTGCTTTATTCTAAAAAGAAATGGCAAAACCGAACGGTTTACTGGCATTCTGAAAAAGCAAGACCAAAAAGTACCGGAGACACAAAATCATCTGCAATACGAAAAGGTAAGTACAAGCTCATTCATTGGTTTGAATCCAATAAGATAGAGCTCTATAATTTGGAAAAAGACCCTTATGAAAGACATAATCTATCCAATGAAAAACCAAAATTACGATCAGCACTTTTGAACGATTTGAATAATTGGAAATCTGAAATGGAACAAGATAAATCTTGACTTTTTTATGTATTAGACCTTGATCAGTACAAGTAACCGTTCAAGATTATTCTTAAAAACCTTGAGACAAGTTTTCAGGTTAAGTTTAAAGACAATGATCAATTACTTGAAATTATACAGCTATTTATTTGTCATGATGCTAAAAAACAATCCCAGAAATAAAAACAACTAATATCATTGAGGTGCTACCCCTTTATTTTTAAAACAACCAACATACTAATTTAATCAATCTTTGAATTGTTAATAGTAAATGATTCTGGAAATTCTCCTAAGTCATTCGTGTCTATAATCCATTTATCTAGTTCTTGATTTAAAGCATCAACTACTGAGGAGTATTCAGGTATTCCCGAGAGATTTTCGAGCTCATTTGGGTCTTTTTCCAAATCGTATAGCTCAAATTCTTGTTTTGGGCTTTGAAACCACTTTATTTGATCATTATTTAAAGTATTCTCCATGAATTGTTTATTCAGTTCTTTCATTAGGGGCATGTTTTCTCTGTAGCGAACAGGGAGCGCGTGAGCCTTTTCCAGATAGAAGTTTTTTATCAATTTAAATTTTTTTGTTTTTATAGATCGTATTCTATCAACCTCTTCATCAAAACGATCAGATGCAGTTATAAGATAGTTGCGATTAAACTTATAAAAATCCAAAAAGGAAAACCCTTGAAGGTGGTTTGGGATTTCGATTCCAGCGATATCAAGAACTGTTGGTGCAAGATCAACAAAGCTTAATAGCTCATCCACACGAGTTTTAGCCCACTTCGATTTTGGGTACTTAACCATAAATGGAACTTTGACACCAGTATCATAAATAGCCCTTTTAAATCTTGGGAACGGCCCTCCATGATCACTGTAAAAGAAAATATATGCATCTTCATATAGCCCTTTATCTTTTAGTTCCTGAATTCGAAGCCCTAGTTCATTATCCATTCGCACAAGGTTACTGTAATTTACAGCTAAATCTTTTCTAATAATATCATTATCAGGGAAAAATTTTGGAACATTAAGTTGATTCGGATCTACATATAATTTGTTTTCACTTTGTTTCCATATTTGCGCCTCATGCGTAATTTGAAAATTAAAGACAGCAAAAAAGGGTTGATTTGGCAAACGGTTTCGCCAATGAATATTTTCCTTCAT
This sequence comes from Bacteroidia bacterium, assembly GCA_016779945.1. GTDB lineage: Bacteria > Bacteroidota > Bacteroidia > NS11-12g > UBA9320 > UBA9320. The sequence goes on from JADHMR010000024.1 coordinate 4,137, forward strand.
TGTCCCACTACAATAACTACAACTCTGATTCCAAGCATCTTTACTAATTTTAAAGTTATAGTCTTCTTTGTTATTGTTAATACAAAAATAGCCTTGATTCCTTAGGTATGTTGTGAATGGTTTAATATGGTCAGGAAAAGAAGGAGAATAACTAGGGATATTAAGTTGTGGTTGATTTGTTGCTCTGCCTTCATTATAAGCTCTCATATTGTGAGTTCCCAGTGTGGTTGGATACATCCCGGTAATAATTGCACTACGAGCAGGTGAACAAACAGGAGTAGTAGCATGCATATTTTCAAACACAACACTATCTTCAGCAAGAGCTTTTAAATTAGGAAGATCAACTGTATTATCCCCATACATTGGAAAGAAAATCTGAGATTGATCTTCACAAACCAACCATATGATGTTTGGCTTTTTTTTCTCGGAGCATGAGAAAAAGAAAAACGTTAAAAAAAATAATAATGTTGAAAGATTTTTTTTCATTCAATTAATAACTTTAAATAGTTCTCAGAATAACTGTTGTAAAATAATTGTCCAATTTTTTTCATCCCTTCATAATTATAATGCCCTACATTTTTCCCTTGCCATTGATGCGTATAGATTGGCGTGTAATTATAATTTTTCGGGTTTTTACTTCTTTCCACAAATGTAACATTTGGTGTTTTGTCGCTTACACTTTTTATTGCCTTTATAACTTTATCGTTTCCAACACCCAAAGCTATAAAAGGTAAATTAGGTAAGTTGTAATATGTCCTAATTGAATGGATTAATAACTCCAAATTTTCAGCATAAGAATTAGCAGCTTTTAATCCATTTTGGGTGTTACTGTCTGTTTCGCCTTGTACCCATAGCATTCCCACAATCTCATAGCTATTGGGATCAAGTTTGGACAACTCGTCATCAATTAGTTTAATAAAATCATTATATAATTTTGGCTTCTTTTGTTCGTTGAAAAAAGCAGCTTTTTCATTAGTCCATAAGGGATTCCAAGCACCGTATAGAGAAGTTCCGCCTTGCGATCTTTTTATAAACAAATAATTTTGGTTTGGATAATTTTTAGCAAGCTCAATGCCAAAAAATAGTTCGGGTCCAAAGCATTTTTCAATACTAAATTTTTTTTTCACAAACTCCCAAGGATCTGTGAAATTTAATTTTCCATTGTATTTAATAGCATTTCCTTCACCTACGGTTCCTTTGTAAATAAAGTTTATTTTTTGACTCGCTTTTTCTAACCACTCTTTTTCTTTGTTTGTAAGTTTTGAAGCATCACCGCGGCCATCCATATTAGATTGTCCAGCAAATAAAAACACCTTTGTCTTTTTTTCATATTGACCAAAGGCAAGAAGTGAAAAGGATATGCAAACTATAACACAACAGTTTTTAAAAAGATACATTTTATGCTATTCTTTGTTTTCACTATAAACTCGTTCAACAACCATGTCAGTCATAGCTCGCATTTCCTCTAATGACATATCGTCTTTATATTGAACTTGAAGTGCTTTTATTTTTTGTTTTAAAGCCGTTGTAATTTCTTCGTATCCACATTTGCCATACAAATTATCTATTTCATTCTTGTCATGCTCTAAATCGAATAGCTCCCATTCATCCATGTCGTAATAATAATGAATCAGCTTAAATTTGCCAGTACTTACTCCATAATGTGGTTGTACTTTATGCCAAAAAGGATACTCGTAATAATGATAATACACGGCGTCTCTACCTTGGTAGTTATCTCCAAAAAGTTGTGGTTTAAAACTCTCTCCTTGTATGTCGTGGGGGATATTTACACCTGCCAAATCAAGTAAAGTGGGAGCGAAATCTATATTTAACAACAACTCTTTATTGTGGGTGCCTGCTTTTATTTTATTAGGATATTTTATCATAAAGGGCATGCGAAACGAGGGCTCATACATCCATCGCTTATCAAACCAGCCATGCTCTCCTAAATAAAAGCCCTGATCTGAAGTGTAAATTACAATGGTATTTTTATCTAAATTATTTTCTTCTAAAAAATCAAGCATTTGGCCAACAGCTTCATCAACTCCAGCAACACACCGTAGGTAATCTTTAATGTAGCGCTGATACTTCCAGTTTTTAAGTGCTGCGCCTTGTAACGTGTCATTTGGAGTCCAAAACTCACCATTATTTCCATAACGATAATATTCTCCTACTTGCCAAGGTTTAAGGTTAGTAGGCGGTGGCACTTTGAGGTCTTTGCGATTCATGTGGTTTTCAATCTCTAACATATTTTGTGAAGCAGCAAGTCGACCCTTATAATCGTCATTAAATGTTTCATGGTGTGGAAAATCTTCATTATATATGTCATTAAACTTTGGGTTTGGTGTCCATGGACGATGAGGCGCCTTAAATTGATACATGAGCATAAAAGGCTTGCTTTTGTCTCGCTTATTTGTCAACCATTTCAGGGCATCATGTGCAACTTGAGCTGTTGAGTGTCGTTCTGTTTCAACAATGGTGTCTTTACCATTTTCTACGAATACAGTGTTAAAATAGGTTCCCTGTCCTCCATGGTTTACCATGACTTTAGAATAATCAAATCCAGTTGGGGCTGTACCCAAATGCCATTTTCCTATTACAGCTGTTTGGTAACCAGCTTTTTGAAGTAATTTAGGGAACGTCTGTTGAGAGGCATCAAAATCGCCTCCTTTTTCATTTTTAAAAAAACCATTAATGTGACTGTATTTTCCTGTCAGAATAGCCGCGCGGCTGGGCCCACAAATACTGTTGGTATTATATGTTGCATGCATAAGCATTCCTTCTTTAGCAATACGGTCAATATTTGGTGTTGGTGCGAGCTCAGCAAGCCAGTCTTGATAGGCACTCACAGCACTTACTGCGTGGTCATCTGACATAATAAAAACAATGTTAGGTTTTTTTGGCTGAGCATACGTGAGCAGTGCAACACAAAAACCAACAAAAAGAAGTGTTTTTTTCATTTAAAAAATAGATTTTGATTTAATGTTTTGACTTAGACTATCTATTAATTTTCTGTATTTCGGCTCATCAGCCAAGTTATTCATTTCCAGGGAGTCTTTTTTTAAATCATATAGCATGTTGTCATACACGTTTCCAGTTTCTTCACTGGTCCATTCTGCATATAAAAAGTCAGGGGATGATACCATATCACCGTTCCAAATTCTCGAGTAACTAACAGATTTCGATATAATACTCGGGTCTTTTAAGTTTTTAACTAAAGAGGTTCCCTCAACATCTTTGGGTGTTTCTAAACCCAATAGCTCGCTTATTGTTGGATACAAATCAATTAACTCTACATAACTCATGGATTGTGCTTTTTCTGTCAGTCCAGGAACACGTATCATAAGGGGCACTCTATTTTCAACGCTAAATAGATTATGTTTAGACCAGCGATTATGCTCCATTAGGCTAAAACCATGATCGCTTGTGAAAATAACAATAGTTTCATCACGCATTCCCAAATCATCTAATGCCTTAAGTACTTTACCAATTTGAGCATCAGTATAACTTACGCAAGCATAATAACCTTGAATTAATTTTTTTGCAAAATCTTGATCTAGAGTATGTAACGCTCCATTTCGAGCCGCTCCTTCAACATCTTTTGGAATGCCTTTGTATTTCACTAATTCGTACCAGTTACCAGCAGAACGTGGTCCATTGGTTGGGAATGTATTATTGGGAGGCAATTTAATATCTTCAAAATTGTAATAATCCCAATATTTTTTGGGAGCATTAAAAGGTAAATGCGGTTTTAAAAACCCCACAGCTAGCAGAAAAGGAGCTCCGGAGTTTTTTAGTTTTTTCAAATCCTTAACAGCTTTGTTTGCTATTTTTCCATCTTTATAGGCTGCATCATCAACATCCAATCTTTCAAATGGATAAACTCCCGGCAACCCCTCTGCTTGCAATATTTCACTGGTTTCTTCATCAACATAATCTTGATCGTTAAAACGTCCTTTTGGCCTCCATATCTCAGACCACGTATGCTTCATATCATTAATGTTGTGTGATACCTTACCATTGCTAATAGTGGTATATCCGTTAGATTTTAGCAATCCTGGGAATGTGATTGCGTCAGGCATATCATTACTTATTGATGCAGTGAATTTCTTAAAATATTCTCTGGTTGGACGTATTCCTGTCAATATGCTAGCACGTGAGGCACCGCATGTGGGAATATTCACAAAAGCATTATTAAACTGAACTGCATCATTAGCTAAGGCTGTCACATTGGGAGCAACAACCTGACTTACTCCATAAGTTGGTAATACTGGCCTAAGATCATCAACTATGATGAAAAGAATATTTTTAGGCTGGTTTTCTTGTGCCACAACTAAAGTTCCAAAAAACAATAGTATGAAGTATTTTATTACATTATTTTTCATTGAAATAGATATTTTGTGTTAGGTTAATTTGTGTATATTTTAAGTCTTTTTTATCGGAGGAATTTCCAACATAAATAGAGAAAGCACCTTCCTCCACCATATAGTCCATATTTATGTTATAATAGGCAAGGTCTTGAGCCGATAAGGCAAAAGTTATTTTTTTTGACTCACCTGATTTTAAATAAATTTTTTGATAACCTTTAAGTTCTAGTACTGGACGAGTCACGCTGCTATACATGTCTCTAATGTAAAGCTGTACAGTTTCCATTCCATCTAGTTTTCCAGTATTTGTAACCATTGCCGATACTTCTAATGAATCCTTTCCGTCCCATGTATATTTAGAAGGTTTTGGAGTTGATATTGTAAAACTTGTATAACTCAAACCAAATCCAAAAGGATATAATGGTGTTGTTTTTTCAAATGCATATTTGTGAAAATACTGTGATGGTTTGTGATTGTAAACCATTTGTAATTGACCCACGCTTCTTGGAACTGTAAGCGGGAGTTTACCACTAGGGTTTACCTCGCCAAATAATATTTCCGCAAGGGCTTGGCCACCAAAACTTCCAGGTTCCCAAGTTTCAATAATAGCAGGAATATTTTCTTGCATCCAAGGCTCTGCAATAGGACGTCCATTTACTAATACAACAATGACGGGGGTTTTGGTTTTGTAAATGGCTTGTACAAGTTCTAACTGTTTACCCGGAAGTTTTAAATCGGCACGTGCCATGTTTTCGCCTGCAGTTTTTTGATTCCATTTGTAGCGCATTGAGTTTTCACCAACAACAACAATAGCATAGTCTGCCTTTGCAGCTTGTTGGGCAGCTTGTTGAATTTGCACATTTTTTATATTTCTAAGGTTTTGACCAGAGTCAAAAAATTCTGTTTTATAGCCATATTTAGAAGCAAGTTCTGCAACCCCTTCATAAATTGTTATGGTATTCTCTTGGGGCTGTTCAGCGTGCCAATCACCTAATGTGGTGGCGTTATTAGCGTTTGGACCAGTTATAAAAATTGTTTTGTTCGCTTTTTTTAGTGGTAAAATATCATTGTGATTTTTTAGAAGCGTAATGGATTGCCGTGCCGCATTTAGGGCTGTTTTTTGATGTCCAGGAGTGAAAATCTGGTTCTTAATATCAGATTCATCTACATAACGGTGTTCAAAAAGTCCCAGTTTAAACTTAGCCCGCAGAATCTTTTCACATGCCTCATTAACACGTTCTATTGACAATCGGCCTTCGTTTACTAATTCAATTACATTTTCCAAAAAATGTGGCCCATGCATATGCATATCCATTCCGGCATCAACAGATAAAAAAGTAGCTTGTTTAAAGTTTTCAGCAACATAGTGGAGTTTTTCAATACGTTCAATATCCATCCAATCACTCACATAAAAACCATCAAAATTCCATTGATTACGCATAAGATCTGTCATAAGCTCTTTATGCATATGGCATGGGATTCCGTTGAGCTCATTATGTGCTGCCATAATGGAATAAACTCCAGCTTCAATAGCTTTTTTGTAAGGGGGTAAATGAATTTCATACAAGGTACGCTCTGAAACATCCATAGGGGACGCATTTAATCCGTTAATGGGTTCTCCGCCTGCAATCATATGTTTAGCACATGCAATTACTTTTTTTGTGCCCGTATAATCATTTTGTTGGAAGCCATTTATCATGGCAACCCCCATTTCTCCTACTAGATAAGGATCTTCTCCAAAAGTTTCTCCAACTCGTCCCCACCTTGGATCTCGCATAACATCTATGTTTGGGGTAAAAGACCAATGTGAACCTGTAGCACGCATTTCAATAGCGGTTTCTTTGGCAATTTGATATGGAAAATAGTTATCAAAAGTTGCTGCCATATTTATAGGTGTCGGATATACGGTAGTACCAGAGACGAGTGCATTTCCATGTATGGCGTCAATACCTATTAAAAGAGGAATTTTTAATTTAGATTTTTCTGCCAACGACTGAAGATAGTTTGATTCAGTAGCAGTAAGAACGTGTAAGAATGATCCTATTTTACCCTCTGTTACCATTTCAGCTACTTGAGAGCTATGCAAATTTTCGTAAAATCCAAGGGCATCATTTCCTAATAATTCTTCAGGACTTAAAGATTTTTCTGCCTTTTTCATGTGTTCTAACCCAACATATTGACACATTTGAGCTACTTTATCTTCAAGAGTCATCCGCGACATTAGGTCGGATAATCTGTCTTCAACATCGGCACTTGAGTCTAAATATAATGGATTCCTATTCTGACCCATCATCGATATACTTATCAATAAAATGAACAGTCTTATTCTCATAAATTATTTTAATTTCAGATTGTTATTAGGATTAATAATGGCATCTCTCAATGCAAAATAGGCAGGTTTTGGATTGAGGTTTTGATCAAAGATAAAGCGGTACATGTCATGATGCTTTCCTTTTAAGCCATCTACCATTCCCCAGGTGTTGAAAGTAACAACCCCTTGATTTCGTTTGGAGAGCAATAACTTGAGTATGTTGGCATATGCATCTGCCTGTTCTTTTAAAGCAGTTTGGCTTGTGATTGAATCCCAAATCTTGAAATCAATTTCTGTAACGTGAAAATCTAATCCGTTTTGATGCGCCCAATCGATAAGGGAGGAGAAATAGTTCAATTGTTCTTTATCAAGTGCAAGAGGCTTATCACTTCGTAAATGCGCTTGCCAACCTAAACCATCAACCCTGAATCCTTTCTTTTTTAGGTATAAAATGGTTTCTTTTACTTTTTCCCACATTTTAGGTTCCATACCCCCGTGTTGATTAAACACTAAGCTCTTTTTAGTAGCATACTTATTGGCAATTTCAAAGGCAGTTGTGATATATAATGGCACGTCATTTTCATCTCTTCCTATTTGCTCCCAAGGATTTTCCCATAAGGTAACTCCAGGTTTCTCTTCAAACCAATTTCCTTCTGGGGTAATGGTTTCATTCACAACATCCATCCACTTTACAGAGGGTTCATCATTCATACGTTTGCAAAGCGAAGTAAAATACTCCACCATGTTCTCTTCTAATTCTTTTTTAGTTCGATTATCTGCCTTTGCCCAGTGCGAGGCTTGAGGACTGATTGGCCCATGTATTCGAAGTGTTATATTGTGCTTATCTGCAAAGTCTAAATAGTCATCAATTAAGCGCCAATCCCACACACCTGGCTTTGGATGAATTTGCGCTTGCTTTGCACAGTTCTCTGGAGTTGAATAGGTAAACTCCTCTAAAAATAATTTAGAAACTTTCGTGTTGAGTTGTCGGTGATTTAGTGTTGCACCAATATAAACTTGATTGGTATCATAGCCGTTATTAACTAATAAATCTTTAATCCCGTCACTACTCATTTTGGTTAGTGGTTTTGACTTTGGATAAGTAGCTGGAGATAAAAAAGCTAACGCTTTTCTTTTAAGTTCCACATAAATGGCATCGTAACCATTTTTACCAATGTGATTTTCAGTTTCGAGCTGATCAGTACTGTAGTCAAACAACTCTTCTTGCTCAATATCTTTCTCACTAATTTTTTGACCAATCTTACTTTTATCTATCCAAAGAGTGTATCTATAATTTGCTGTGCGAAAACTGTATCCCATTTTTTGATTTCTTGGGTATTGGCTAACTGCAAAATCTTTAACAGTTTGCTGCTGTCCGTTCATAAGGGGAACCAAAGAGGTGCCGTCTAGATTTGATACCGGTGCTATTTGGGCCATGTCTACAAGTGTGGGAAAAATATCCACAAACTCGGTAGGCGACATAATTTTTTGAGCTTTTTTGGTTTTGGGGTTATATATGATTAATGGCGATCTTGTAGCTTGCTCAAAATTTGAGTGCTTGTTCCATAATCTGTGGTCTCCTAAATGAAAGCCATGGTCGCCCCAAACGATAATTATTGTATTGTCCATTAGCCCTTCTGTTTTGAGCTTATTTATAATTTTTCCAATTTGGAAATCGATAAATGACACACAAGCATAATAACCATGGATAAGGTCACGCTGAAAATCGTCGTCTAAAACTAATTGATCGTTGGCATCTGTTTTATACTCTCTGCCCTCTTCAACATAAGATCGCAGCTCTCCTGAGGTGTGATATGCCAATTTACCTGTGTTTTTAGCGCGCGCTCTAAATTTAGCCAATGGCATACGTTCTTTTTTGTAAAAATCCCAGTATTTCTTTGGTGCAGAAAAGGGTAAATGTGGACGTTTAAATCCAACTGCAAGAAAAAAGGGATTATTGTTTTTAGATAGCTCATCTATCATACTAACTGCATGTGTAGCAATGGCCCCATCAACATAGGCTTCATCTGGTGCATTACTCCAAGAAACAGGTGGTTTGTACCTCCCTTTAAGTGCCTTAGCTGCTTGGCTACTTTTAATATTATTCTCTTTGAGATATGAACGAATTTTAGTTTTTATATTTTCGTTTTGGTAAAATCCCAACACGGGTGAACCCCATTCCTCTGGATAACTAAGTTGATGTGACTTTTTAAAAGGTAGTGACCAGGAAGGGGCATCTGCTTTTTGGTCAACCCCGCGCGGATCAAATATTTTACCAACACCTGCGGTCAAGTATCCCATCTCTTTAAAATGTTGAGGCAGGGTAACTACATTAGGCAGTTTATCACGCATTCTCGTTTTCAAATCATAGACTTGTGTTTTGTCTGGTCGTAAGCCTGTAAGTAAACTAATTCGAGATGGACTACAAATAGCTTGTTGGGTATGCGCATTAAGAAACACACTTGATTTTCTGGCCAACAAATCCATATTGGGTGTAATGGCAATATTATCACCAAAACTGCGAATAGTAGGTTTTAAATCATCAACCGCAATGAATACAATGTTAAGAGGTTTATTGTTTTGCGCATGATTTGTAAGTGTGCACAACATCAATAGTAAAAATAATGTCCTTCTCATGGGAGTTTGTTGATTTGGTTATTGTTTAACTATCTTATGATAACAAATTAGTTGATTTTTTGTGACGAATTCTATAAAATATATTCCATTTTTTAGAAAAGAAATGTCAATTGCTTTTTTATTGCCATTTAATGATTTTACTATTTTTCCATTCAGGTCGTAAAGGGTTATGTGTTGGATTTTAACATCCGCGCCAATAAACAGTTCTTTTTTCACAGGATTTGGGTAAATACTGATATTTTGGGTTATTGCTTTGGTTGATAATGTTTCAGTGCTAATAAAAAAGTCATCAAAATAATATACTCCAATATCGGCTCCACACATAAGTTGAAGTTGAATGGAAGAAGTTTCTTCGGGGACATCAAAAGAAAAACTATACGGTGATTCAGGGTATGATGTGCCCAAGAGCTGCTGACTTGATACAGAATATTTTAATCCATTTTGATTGTATTTAACCCGTAGTTTGAATGGTAGGTTCGAGATACTTCCTTTACCATAAAGAGAAAAAGTTAAACGCTTATTATCTAAATTTCCATCTACACTTATTGAGGAATTCGACAACAATGCAGTGTTTAAACTGCCCGCTTGAAAAACATTAATTTTTGCGCCATGTGACCCGCTTCTTGATGTAAATGAAGCATCCTCGTATATTGCTTTATCAGAAGACACACTTCCTTGAGTGTCTGGACTTACTGCTATAAAAGACCACTCAGTATTATATCCACATTCAAAATCCATGTTTTTTAATATGTTGCTATCATTACAAGCAGGCTGAGTATATGGATTAAGTAATGCTTCTTTAACGTCATCTACCCAAATGCTATTTTCTAAAACAGTACTAGGTGAGGTAGATTTTGGAGAAAAGCTGTCAATAGAAAAGTAGTCGAAATCATAAATAGCTATTCCAGAATCTTTCCTAAAATGTATCGTTTTGCTAGATAAACCACCTGAGTCCCACACAGCAAAAGCAAAGCCCCTATCAATGGCGGCATTAGCAACATAGCCATGATAAGCAACTCGTGACTTAGGGTCTGGACCTCCGTCAGAATAACCTGTTCCATTGGGAGCATTATTTGCCGAAACTTGTTTTAAATCCCCCTCTGAATAATCATAACCATAATAATTATCTGCTCCAAATTCTCCTAAAAATACGGCAACAGGTGGGGTAAACCCATTTGCCCAATTTTTGACTATATCAAATTCAGTGTCAATATTAATTTTGTCTAAGGTGGTTCCCCAACTATTAGTGTCATACCTGTAATCACTAGATTTTGTGAATTGAAAGGGGCGATAATAATGAAAAGTAGCTATTAAGAAGTCGTCGTTATTAAGCATTTGAGAATCAATTGTGGTAATGGCTTCATAACTCGTTTTTGTTCCGCCTGTGATGATAATTTTCCTTGTTATGTTATTGCCCCCTGAATTTCTAACAATTGAAATCACTTCATTATTAATTGTGTTCATATCAGTTTCAGAGATGTGAAAATAGGGTTCGTTAATCACCTCAAAGATCAAATCGTCATTATACATTTTAAATCGGTCGGCAATTTGTTCCCAAATAGAGTAAAACTTGGCTAGATCAGCGGCACGTTTTTCGGAAGTAGGGTGGGTGTAATAAGCAGTTTGACTTTGATCAAATGTGTAGATAAATTCTGATTTGAGGGTTGATCCATGAAAGTCAAGAATAACCACCAGGTTATTTGCTAAGCCCCAGCCAATTACTGTCTCAAGGCGGTCTAGATAGTTGGCGCTTACAACAAAATCCGACCGTGAGCCTGTAAAGGTGGTATTTTCGTTTGGACTAAAGGTCGTTGCACTTCCTGTATAAGTAGTTCTATTCCCAAAAAAATCAATGGGGATACGCACATTTGTAAAACCCGCTTGGGCTATTTCTTGAAAATATTGAGCCGTAGCCGCTCCAGACCAATTTCCTTCAACAGGTGCACTAAGTACATTTCCAAGATTTATTCCACGCCCCATTTTGGATATAATTTCTTGCGGGGTCTGTTGAGCGCTTAAAAAACCCGCTACTAAAAATAGCAGCAGGTTTATTGTGTTTGATAGTACAAATAACGAACCCTTATTGCTTATCAGCATTTTTTCTTGCCTCATTGCTTAAGAGCATCATTTTGCGTGCTTGTTTTTCTCCAAATTCGGCAGCTAACTTATTTTGAGCATTTGAAAACTCAGCCTTATAAATAGCTTGCTTATCTTCTTTAGAGATGTCTTTGTTTGCCTTGATTTTAGCATTTGCATTCACAACTCTTTCAAGCATAACATTGTAAACAAGCTTTTCTTGATCTTCGTTCAAGTCCATTTTGTCAGCAATATATGTTGAGAAAAGAGTTGCCCTCCCCTTTTGATACTTTGTTGGTTCTTGGGCCTGCGCAACAAAAGCAAAAGCGGTTAAACAAAGACACGTGATTAGATTTTTCATATTATTTTTTCAATAGTTTGACAGCCTGACCATTATTAAGTCTCAGAAAATAAAGTCCTGATTTTAACTCTGTAATATCCAACTGCTGATTTTCAGTTTCTATTTTAAACGACATAACTCGTTTTCCAACTACATTAAAGACATTAACATTATCGTCGATGTTCGCATTGTCAATGAAGATATAATCTTGAGCTGGGTTTGGGTAAACTTGAATATTATCTAAAAGATTTAAATCCTCAATTGAAAGTGGTTGGGCATAGAAATTTATTGACTTAATTTCGTAAAGTCCCCCTTTTGATTTTCCAGCAAAGCCTGATTCTGTAGATCTAAAACTTAAAGCAATATCTTGATAGTGCCCATCTGAGTCTTTTGCAATGGGTGTACTAACACCATTTTTTGAACTTTCGGCCTCTAAATTAAAATATAATGTCTGTTCATTAGTTCCACTCATCGTTTGATTTAAAAATACATTAGCATTATCATTAGTGCCTAAAATTCTAAGTTGATCATCAATTGTATTATTTACCAAAGTTACGTACATGTGAGGGGTTGTTCCTGAAATTCGAACATTTTCATCAAGTGTAAGTTTAGCATATTGGTTTGCTGCAGCTGTAACATTTAAATTTCCTTCTGAAGAGGCAATTGTTACATTCTGTTTGCGGTTCCAAAGGCCGTCATAGCCAGACCCAACGTAGTTAAACTCGCCAAGTGTAGGCTTTTCTGTGTAAAATGCCAAGTATGAAATGTGGAATGTTCCTTCCACCTTTGGATTTTGTGGCTTAACGGCAATTTTAAAGCTATTCATTGTTCCTAACCACTTGTCTCTTGAATTAGTATTAGTATTAGTTGTAAACTCTTCACCCGTGTAAACTGCTAAATCAATAACTAACGTGACATAATTATCATTGTCAGCAATTGTAAAAGGACCAATAAATGAATCATATGCTGAACCTCCGTTATCTGAGTTAGTCATATTTGGTACAAATTGAATCTGATTATTGGACGGATTTGAATTCTTAACGATTATAACCAAGTAATTAAGAGTAGTTATGTCAAGACTCAACGATGGAGGAGATTTTAACTGTGGACTAGCATGACTTGCAGTATAAGTCTGCACAATTTCTCCTCCATTTGCAGAGTTATATGCGAAGTTATTACTCCCATTGTTAGCAGTCCACCCTTGAGCATCAGAAGGAAATGTATATTCTAGAACAGGTGTTTGAGAAAATAAAGGGGTTGTAAAAAGTATAAAAATGTATAAATACTTCATAATTTATGAGTTTTTGTTCTTTACACAAGCTCATAAGAGCTTGTGTAGAACGGTTTGATTAATCTAATAATTGATTTGTATTAATTTCAGCTAGAGGTATGGGCATTAACATTACCTCATCTTCGCTGGTTGAAAACAGCACATCCCTGTTAGATGCATAGGTTCTAAAGGAATAATACAATGTTTTGTCGCCATTGGTAATTGGGTCATTATTTCTAAGAATTGTGTTATTCAAGAAATAGTCATACCCTCTTCTACGGGCATGAAAACCATCATATCCCTCGCCTAGCAGTTCAAATTTATACTCATCCATTATAGCATCTCTAAAAGCATCTTTACCTTGCGTCCATTCAGGTCGTGCATAAGTACCATCAACTCCTGCTCGAGTTAAAACAGGGGTTAAGTATGTCATCTCCTCTCCGTTTCCAAGTTCATTCGAAATCTCGGCTAACATTAAAAGCAACTCTCCGTATCTAAGGTCAACAATGTTTTGCTGACCATATTGAGTCATACTTGTGCGGTCTTTTTCAGTAAACTTAAAATGGTAGGGTTGTGTTGCACCCATGTTGTTATCTGCATTTCCAGAAGGATATACTTTAGCTACCCCATTAGGGTTTTGATATGCTTGATTGTACTGGCTTATATACGTTCCTGGATATCTTAAATCATGAATTTCAACGCTTGCCAGGCCATTACCAGAAGATTTCGTTCCATAAATTGACATATGGTAATCGTGGAAAGTACGTTTTACACGAAACCATCCAAAATGTTGATTTGGTCCAGTACCTTTATATCTCCAAGGAGTAAAGTTTCGACCCATCTGTGAATTAGCTGCATCCAAAGATATCTGTAATTCAAAAATTGATTCGGAAGTGTTTTCACCATTATAAGGGTTGAAAAGGTCAGCAAAATCTGGAAGAAGAGAGTATTGACCACTGTCATAAACTTTTTTTGCTTCAGTATATGCATTTGTCCAACAATCAGTCTCAGAATATCCAGCCGCATCACGCAAAGCTGGAGTTGTGGCCATTTTCATCCATACTTTAGCCGCCATCATATTGGCAGCCCATTTTTTTGGATAACCAACGTCTTGATCTTCACCCTTCATATACAGCACGGCATCTTCTAAGTCTTGAAGGATTTGTGTATAAACTTCAACAGCAGTAGATTTAGCTTTATTTGTGTTATCTGCATCAGGTAATTCCAACCATAAAGGAATGTCTCCCCAAAGCTCAGCTAATTTAAAATATGACCAAGCTCTAACAAATAATGCGCTCCCACCTACGTCTTGTATGGTAGTATTGTCATTTGGTAATTCAATCGCATTAATGGCACCATTTGCTCTACCAATAGTTTTATATAGTCCATCCCACAAAGACTCAGCATCGGTATGGTAACCAGGATTTAACGCATTTAATGATACTTGATCGGTTGCGGTTACTCTACCGCCTTTTCCTGTTTGCATCAACCCACCATAAAGGTTTTCTACATACAACCTGCGTTCCTGAGTGTCATAAGTAGTAATAGCTTGAAAAATTCCATCGCGTGCACCAATAATACTTTGAGAATCTTGGTAAATAGAGTCATCTAAAAATGGAGGATTCTCATCCAAATCACAACCAACAAAAAGTATGATACTCCCTATTAAAAAAAGTTTTAAAGTTTTCATGTTATTTTATTTTTAAAATTCAATATTTAAACCAAAAATTATAGACTGAACATTGGGGTTGTTATTCCAGTCTATGCCCTGAATCATACCATCCCAAAGGAATGCTGTTATTTCAGGGTCATATCCAGAATAATTTGTCCAAGTGACCATGTTAACACCTGTAACTGTCAAACTTGCAGCATCAACAAAGCTTAATGAGTCTACATCAATGTCGTAGCTGAATGAAATATTCTTAAGCCTTAAAAAACTACCATCTTCAACTGCATTGTCCATAAGAGCAACAAATCTATCTGTTTGGTAATTTAGCCTTGGGAAGGTAGTATCCGGATTTTCTGGAGTCCATCTATTGTACCAAGCATCGCTGAGAATATTTCTAAAATTACCCTGAGCCATCCCAAACCTGTATAAATTGGCATTAACAATATCGTTCCCGTGAACACCATTAAATAATAGATTTAGAGAAAACCTTTTGTAATTCATATTAACATTAAACCCATAGGTGAAGTCGGGGTTTGGATTACCAATTACAGTCATATCGCCTTGATCAACTGCACCGTCCCCGTTTAAATCTAATGGTTTAATGTCCCCTGGTTGTGCCATGCTGCCATTTACACTATAGAGTTCATCGCCTTCTTGAAATAAACCGTCCGTTTTCCATCCATAGAACAAAGCAGATTCTTCACCCTCAATAAATATATTCATTGGGGTTAAGGGATCAGAATTACCTCTACTAACCCTGTTGCCATTATAATATGCACGTTGTTGTACTGCATACCCATCTCCATCTTTCATGAGAAGGTCGCTTGTTGGTAATCCTAAATTTTCAATTCTAGTTCTGTTGAATGCAATATTTCCACCAAAAGAAAGATTAAAATCAGAGGTGTTGATTGCAGAAATATCAACCAAAAACTCTGCTCCTTTGTTGCTCATAGATCCTCGGTTTAGAACAAGTTGTTGAAATCCAGAGGATGTTGGAATAGGTGCCTGTTGAAGTAAATCTTTGGTAATTTTATCATACATGTCAATACTACCAGAAATCTTACCCTTAAGTATTCCAAAGTCAATTCCAAAGTTATATTGCTCTGTAGTTTCCCAAGTTAAGTTTGGGTTTGGAATATTATTAAGAACCAATGGTACAACTGTTCCGCCGCTGGGAGATCCATATAAGGTAGTCGCTGCTCCATAGTTTGGCAATGTGCCGTATGGGTTAATACCGTGGTTGCCAATTTCACCCCAACCTGCTCGAATTTTTAAATTCGAAAAAATATTCAGGTCTTTAATAAATGGTTCTCCAACTGCTCTCCATGCTAGAGCAAAAGATGGGAAGAAGCCATACCTTTTGCCAGGAGCGAATTTTGAAACACCATCGTATCTGAAACTTGAAGTCAATGTGTATTTATTTCTAAACGTGTAATTAAACCTCCCTAAAACCGAGAATATCTGTTGGTCAGCCTTCGCAACAAAGAGTGGAGAACTCACTACCTGACCTAAAAAGGGTTGTGCTGAGCCCAATTGTTGTGTTATAAAATCCGAAACGGCATATGTTGTGTTCTCAACATCACGGACATCATATGTAACACCAGCAACTGCGTTTAGTCTATGGTTGCTATTAAATTTTTTATTATAATTAAGAAGGTTATTAATTTGATATGTTAGTGAATTCAATGTCATTTTTTGGTATAAGCCTCCTACATTGCTTCCCTGCCATGTAGAGTTTCCAAAAAATCGTTCTCTATTTTTTGCTCTTAAATTTCCTCCCAATCTGAATTCATATTGAAGCCCGGGTATATTAAAATCATATTGGTAAGCTAATGAAGCAAAAAATCTATTCTCAGATGTATTGTCGCTAAAGTCTTCCACAAAAGTTAATGGGTTTCCAACCCCTAAATCATTGTCATCAATGATTGTATCAGGGCTGTTGTTAACAAGAGGTCTGAAGCCAACGACTTGCTGAACAAAGTTTCGATCCCCTCCAACTTTATCACCACCTGCAGAAAAATCTGAATCTCCTATAAATGCGCTCATTCTAGCAATCACTTTGGACTTTTTAGATAGTCTGTAGTCTAAATTCAAACGCAAATCAGCAGTATTAAAAGAAGAGGTTTTTACAATTCCTTGCTGATCACTCAATCCTGCCGAAATATAATAGTTGCCTTTGTCATTTCCATCTGAAAATGAAACACCTATATTATTACTAGTACTTGTAGAGTAAAGCTCATCTTGCCAATTGCGAATTGTTAAGGGCTCATCATTTGGTGATGTTGAAGCATTCCCATTTGAGTCTAAGCGATAGGAATACACTTGATCTCCTTGTATCAAAAATTTTGGGGCACTTCCATCTAATTCTTGAATTGCATTTTGATACTCAGCATAGCCAACTCCGTCAAGCACATCATATGTTTTATAAATTGAACTTAGAGTAACATTGTTAAAAACACTTATTTTTCCTTTATCTCCATTACTTACGCCACTTTTAGTTGTAATAAGAACAACTCCGTTGGCGCCACGCGAACCATATATAGCAGTAGCAGATGCATCTTTAAGTACTTCTATGCTTTCTATGTCTCTAGGATTAATACCATTCAGTCCACTTTGTACATCTTGACCTGTATTTCCCTGTGCTTGATCAACTTCCATATTATCCTCAGCAGCGGAGGAAACAATAATTCCATCCACAACATAAAGCGGTTCGTTGTTCCCGCGTAAACTGTTTGTGCCTCGAATTCTCACACTTACCCCAGCATTTGGATTTCCAGCACTCTGCGTAACTTGAACTCCAGCTGCTCGTCCTTGAATCAGTTGGTCAATAGAATTAATTTGACGAGATAACTTTTCATCAACCTTTACTGAGGAAACAGCACCGGTTAAATCACTCTTTAGTACGGTTCCGTATCCAACAACAACTACTTCATCAAGTTCAGAAACATCTTGTTCTAAGGAAACAACTATAGTGCTTTGATTCGTTACATTTACTTCTTTACTAATAAATCCAACGTATGATACGACAATAGTTGAATCTGTTGAAGAAAGAATTAAGGAAAACTTTCCGTCAAAATCGGTTATCGCACCTATATTGTCTGAACCCTTAACTTGAATTGTTGCGCCAGGAAGAGGGCTACCGTTATCATCATTGACAGTTCCGCTAATCATTTTTTCCTGCGAAAAAACGGTTAATGGAATCAATAAGAATATAAACATATATTTTTTCATTAGTTTAATTTTAGATTTCTAAATTATAATTATTGATAAAAAAATTTTAAAACTTTTGATTTATTCCATGCAACATTTGTTTCATTCATACAATATCATAGAGAATTTTATCAATTTCTAAACAGCAAATTTTATAATTGTCTGTACTTTATAGTTTTTAACCCAAATCTTGTATTAGATTGAAGGGCTTTGTAATAATTTGGCTTACCATTAGTATTTTTCACATTAATAGCTCAAAAAATAATATTATGTTTAAAAAAATTGCTCGAATAAAAACATATGGGTTGTTATTGACTGCTACTGCTTTCAATTTGTTTGCTCAGGATTACTATGTGGCGCCCCCCCCTTTTGGGAGTGACTCAAATTTGGGAACTGCGACAGATCCATTTGCAACCATTAACAAGGGTGTGCAAGTTGTTGAGCCAGGAGGTACTGTTTATGTTATGAACGGAACTTATCAAAACAACGGCTATAACAGCGTAAGTTTAAATCCTTA
>JADHMR010000025.1 GCA_016779945.1 Bacteroidia bacterium
ATTACTAAAATAGCATCAATTTATAACTTTTCAAAATTTACCCTAATTCTAAAGCAATTTTGAAAACATGATGCATTAATTCTTTCGCTCTTTAAAAATTACATACCCCCACTGCTCTAACTCATTATTTTCGTTAATGCCGTTCTGCATAAGTAATTCATAATTTTCTGGGATAATGATTTTTTGAGCCATAGAGTTACTTGAATTTAAATTTATAAGAATTTGATATTTTGATTTATCCCCTCTGATAATCTGAACTAAATTTTCGCCAATTATTTCGCAAGTTATCGGACTATTGACACTGAAAGCTTTTTGCTGTTTTAGTTCATTAAGGCCCTTGTAAAAATTAAAATAGTCGTTACCATTTGATCTGTTCCAATTGATACTATCCTTCTCAAAAAAGGACAATCGATGATCTAAACCTATTTCTTGGCCAGAATATATTAAGGGCATACCTCTTAAGCTATAACTCAAGACTGCCATAGCTTTCCAAGATTCACCTAAACGTTCTTTAATGGTGCCGTTCCAACTGTTTTCATCATGATTAGTTATAAAATTCATTGGGAAAACATGGTCTCCACAAATACTATCTTTTTCATTCATTACATGGATAATTTCTGAAGCAGATAACTCCCCTGCATAGATTTGATTAAAGACGTGATGCATTTCCCAGCCATAATATGCATCAAACGCAGAATCAAACATCTTAGGCTTGTGAGCCTCACTCTCAGCTAACATAAAAACTGGTTTGATCTGTTTTAGATGTTTGGAAGCATCGTTCCAAAAATCGACAGGTACTTCCATAGCTACATCACATCTAAACCCGTCAATATCGCATTCATCTATCCAAAAACTCATAGCATCAATCATTGCATTACGCATGTGTGTATTCCCATAATTTAAATCAGCAACATCAGTCCACCCCCAACTTTTACCGTCTTCACCAATCGGGTCAGTAATTTTTCCTGTGCTGTCATAAGTGTACCATTCTGGGTGTTCTTCAATCCAAGGGTTATCCCACGCAGTATGATTTGCTACCCAATCCAATACAACCTTCATATCAAGTTGATGGCATAAATCTACTAGTTCTCTAAATTCTGATAGCGTACCGTATCTTGGATTAACTTTTTTGTAATCAGACACCGAATAGGGACTCCCCCAATATTTATCATAATCGGGATTTGATAAATCTTCCACGAAAGTGTCACCCTTCGCCTTTCTATTTTTTATTCCAATAGGTTGAATTGGCATGAACCAAAGAATATCAACACCAAGTTCTTTTAGTTGAGGTAGCCTATTTTTAAATGAGCTTATAGTGCCCTCAGAAGTATATTGTCTTAGATTAACCTCATAAATGGTTGCTTGATTCAACCACGAGTTAATTGCTTCATCGGAATGTATTTCGTGATTGGTTTCTTTTGAGGAATTGCACGCTGAAATAATGAGTAAAAAGAAGATTATTTTTTTCATTTGTTATTTATCAATTATTGAACTTGGATTTTATAAGCCCAATTACGTTTATCTAATTTAACTGTAACTATATTATCGAAATATTTACGCTTGTATGTAAGTGTATTTACTGTATTTTCAATGATTTGAAGATCTCCGTATAACAAAGCCATGTTTGATAACCTCGTTGTGATTAGCCCTTTAGTTTCTTGCCTAAGCGACTCTTCTCTATCTTTAAGGTTTTCAAACTGCATCATTCTTCTGTTATCAGGATCACCAGCACCAGGCAATCCATATTCATCGCCATAATATATAATGGGTATCCCAGGTATTGTCATATTAAAAGCATGAAAAAGAGCCAATTTTTTGTACGCCAACGTATCTTGAACTTGAATATCTTGTGTCCATCCAATTCGCTTGTATTCCATCCAGGGTGTTTCAAAATCAAGTGTTCCATCAGCATAACTGATAAATCGTGGCTTATCTTGATTGCCCGTAATATTCCCCATTAGATGATGATATCCGTAATTCGCTATACTACCCATTAGTGCATCGCCTAGACGTCGCATATCCTCGGATTTTAAGGCAAATACAGGTAGTGCATTATCATAAAGATTAAAATCAAATTGTGCATCAAGCATTCCACTATTGATATAGCTTTTAATCAAATCGTGACTCCCGTAAGTTTCCCCAATTTGGTAAATATATTTTCCTTTCTTTTGGCTTATTAATTTCACTTTTTTATTGAGCGAACGCCAAAAATTTAGTGGTATATGTTTGGTTGCGTCGTGTCTAAAACCGTCAAAATCATATTTATCAATCCAAAAAATTGCTGAATCAATCATAAAATCAGCGATTTTCTGATTTTCTAAATTTAGCGTAGGTAAAAAAGTATCAAACCACGTAGTTAGTCTATATTCGTCCCATTTCTCTGTATTCATGGTGCCATCTGGCAAATAAAGTGGCGTAACCCAATCGGGATGATTTTTGTATACATTATGTTGCTCATGGACGTGATTAGCAACATAATCAAGCAATACTTTTAATCCGTTTTTGTGGGCCACCGACAGCATCTCTCTAACATCTTGTCCTGACCCAAGTCTTTGATCAGTAGAAGTGCTCGTAACAGGCCAATATCCATGATAACCACTAAATTTTGTGTTGGGATTTTCAAACTGGCCCCAGGCATCCAATGGGTTTTGTGTAATTGGGGATATCCATATTGTGTTTACCCCTAATTTTTGGAAATACCCATTTTTAATTTTTTGAATTATCCCCTTGATATCTCCGCCATAATATTGAGCTTTTGGAAGAATTAGACTATCGTTTACAATGCTATTATTTGCTGAATCGCCATCATAAAAACGATCAATCATCATAAAATACATAATACTACTGTGCCAATCATTAGGACCCAGTTGGCTTGGACTAGTGACCACCTTCCCATTCAACAATGGAATAAGTAAATCATTACTGGATGCCTTTTGATTATATCCAAAAACTCGGATATGAGAACGAGAAACTTGACTTGCTTCGTCAGGAATATTTATGTAGAAATTAGTATCTTTTTGTTCTACCTCTAACAACGAGTTTTCCCATAATGCGTAGATATTGTCCGTATTTTTACTAGAAATAATTAGGTGATCATTCGCATATTCTTTGGTTTGGATAGTAGGCAATTGGTTGTTGTCTATCCCAGCTATCTCGATAAAATTATTAACTCCGCCCATGCCATTTGGGATTTGATTTGGGTTAGCTATATCCAAAATTTCAACATTATCAGCAACTAGTTTATAGGCGTATTTTCCTGGTTCTACGTTCAATTGGATAGACCAATTATTTGAAACAGAATCATAATTTAATTCACTATTTTCTTTATTCCACTGGTTAAATTCACCTTTGACCTGAACTTGATTGTACTTATTAGAAGTGTTGAAATTCAGCGTAACCAAGGAAGATTTTGATTTTTTAACCAGAATAGTATAACACCTTTCACCCACATAAAGCGACAAGATATTCAACTGAGCTGTGTCCTTAGAAATGAGGCAAATAGTATCTCCAATAATTTTACAATCAATTAAATCAGATGTATGAAAAGAGTCTACTGCCACACTATTCTGAAAATAATCAGATAATAGAACACGAGTCGTATCGTCACTTAATTGGATAGGTGTTGCCAATCCATAAATAGTTGTATTATTAATTGGCAATTCATTTGAGCACGATGAAAATGAAAACCAAATTAACCCCATTAATAAAGAAATACATAATCTTATAACCCTATTTTGTCGCATAAAAACTATCATTTATTCGTTGATTTTTAAGCCCAATCTATCGATAAAAACGTGCTTAACCTCATCTCTAAAATTAATTTTAAAAGATAAACTTTCCCAGTTTTTTGGTAATAATGGGTTAAAGGTAAGTTGGTCGTTTTTAACTTCCATCCCTGCAAAACCCTTAATTATAGTCATCCAAGTACCAGCCATACTTGTAATGTGCAGACCATCACGAGTATCATTATTATAGTCATTTAAGTCCAATCGAGCGGTTCTCAGATAAAAATCATAAGCTCTCTTTTCGTCACCTAATTTTGCTGCTAGTATACTGTGAATACAAGGACTTAATGAAGATTCGTGAACAGTTAATGGTTCGTAAAAGTCATAATGTCTTTTTAATTCTTCGTGCGTAAATTCATGCTCGAAATAATAAAACCCTTGTAAAATATCTGCTTGTTTGATATAGCAGCTTCTTAAAATTTTATCCCAACTCCAATGTTCCACAATAGGTCTTTCGTCATCACTTAATTGACTAACCGGGATCAATTCTTTATCCAAAAATCCGTCTTGCTGAAGGTAAACATTATGCTTTTCAGAAAAGGGATAATACATTTGAGTGGAAATAGCACGCCAATCTTTTCGTTCGCTATCGTCAAAAGAACTAGCTTCACAAATTCGTTCAAAGTCACTTGGGAAATGTTTTTTCACCCAATCTATTGATTCATCACAGTAGGTCATGCACCAGGTAGCCATTTTATTTGTATACCAATTGTTATTGACATTATTCTCAAACTCATTTGGCCCCGTAACACCCAGCATAACATATGCTTGTTTTTCCTCGCTCCAATTTACACGTTGTTTCCAAAATCTAGCAATACCAATAAGCACTTCAAGCCCATATTCAGCTAAATATTTTTTATCTGCGGTATAGTTTATATAATCATAAATCGCATATGCAATAGCCCCGTTTCGATGAATTTCCTCAAAAGTTATTTCCCACTCGTTATGACATTCCTCACCATTCATGGTAACCATAGGGTAAAGTGCTGCTCCATCAGAAAACCCGAGTTTTTTGGCATTTTCTATGGCCTTTGGTAAGTGATTGTAACGGTATATTAACAAATTTTTAGCTATGCTCTTATCTGCAGTTGATTGATAAAAAGGGAGGCAATATGCTTCCGTGTCCCAATAAGTACTTCCACCGTATTTCTCTCCGGTAAACCCCTTTGGCCCAATATTTAATCGTTCATCATTCCCACTATATGTACAGTTCAACTGAAAAATATTGAACCGAATAGCTTGTTGAGCTGCGATATCGCCCTCAATAACTATATCGCTCTCACTCCATTTTTTTGCCCACGCTTTTTGTTGATTATTTATTAAGTCCTTATAAGATAGATTTTGAATGTTGTTTATCTCATCAACTAATACGTCATCAAGTTGATCTTTGTCTACATCTAATGAAGAGCGTATAATTACCTTTTTTTCAATAACAATAGATTGTTCAGGCTCTATCGAAAAAAACGAACTTACAGTAGGTGAATTTATAGCAGACTCATGGGACTGAAAGCGATTTATCTTATCATTATCAACGAATAAATTAGTTTCTGTTTTCAATCCAACATAAAAATGAGTCTTCTTTGTTCTTGCGATAAGTGTACATTGATTGTCATTAGATTCCGATTTGATATTTTCCCAAAAAAACTCATCGTAATTGGCATCTTCATTCCTAATATTACCGTCTATGTATGAAGAAACTTCAATTTCAGCAGATTGGTCAACAGTGAAACTGTAAGACAAAGCACCCATGTTATCCTGATCTAAACTACAGAACCTACTCGCCTGTACAGTAACAGAAATTCCATTTTTAAGTTTGGCAATGAAGTTCCGTTTGAGTAAACCGTTTTTCATGTCGAGAATACGATTAAATTTGGTAACCTTAGCATGGGATAGATCTAAAATTTCGCCATTGATTTTAATCGACAATTTTGTCCAATTTGGAGCATTTAGCACCTTAGCAAAATATTCAGGATAACCGTTTTTCCACCAACCAACTCTTGTTTTGTCAGGATAATACACCCCCGCAACGTAATTACCAACGAGAGAATCTCCTGTGAATGTTTCTTCAAAATTTCCGCGTTGACCGAATTTTCCATTACCAATTGAAAATAGACTTTCAGACACACGATTAAATTCAGTGTTAAAGCCCTCCTCTATAATTTCCCAAGGGTGGTGTTTAATGTAATTTTTCATTAGGTGCTAATCTCTTAAAAGTTTGATGCTACTCAACTATACCTTAAAATTAAATGTCTTGTCTTTTTAAATGAGAACTTTTGTTACATGTGTAAACCCCTATTAAATGAATGAAAATAATGATTATTCACACAATAATTAGGATACTTACAAACAAACTTAGTGTAAAATATACACTTTGAGAAAAATAGCTAAATTTTTACTTTATTTGAATTAATTATTAATGGAAGCAACCAAAAAAACTAACAATATTAATCCAACTGTATCAGTTGATTGCGTAGTTTTTGGTTTTGATGGATCTGATTTGAAAGTTTTACTTGTTCAACGAGATTTGAGGGACAATTTAGATATCGATGATGACACACTGGTTTTGCCCGGAGATTTAATTTTTGAAGATGAAGACATACTTGATGCTGCTTCACGAGTTTTATTAGACTTAACTGGAATTGATAATTTGTTTTTAGAGCAAATTGGAGCTTTTGGAAATCTTGATCGTCTATCTAAAGATAAGGATAAAATATGGTTGGACTTGGTTCGTCCTACTCCTGATTCTCGAGTTATAACAATCGGATATTTTGCATTAGTCAACATTAAAAATTATACCATTAAGCCCGCTGGATTTGCAAAACACGTGATATGGAAAGATTTTAATGAGGTTGGTGAATTAGGTTTTGACCACAACGACATACTGTCTGCAGCTATCATAAAACTAAGAAATAAACTTTATCACGAACCTGTTGGGTTTAAACTATTGCCAAATCAATTCCCGCTTAACCACTTGTATACCCTTTATAATACTATTCTGAATTCTAAACTTGACCGAAGAAATTTTTTGAGAAGAATTCTAAAAACAGGATTTTTAAAAGAAACTGATAACTTTCAAGAGGGAGTACCCCACAAGCCAGCACGTCTTTACACATTCGTAGAAAAGAAGTTTACGAATGATAATAATCAAAAATTTAAATTTTATTAAAAATGAAAAAGAAGCCCATTTTAAGTTTTTGGGAAGTTTGGAATATGAGTTTTGGATTCCTAGGAATTCAATTTGGATTCGCACTTCAAGGAGGATTCATGTCTCGTATTTTTCAAACGTTAGGTGCATCACCCGAAGAAATACCTGGTCTATGGTTAGCTGCTCCGGTTGCAGGATTAGTCGTTCAGCCCATAATTGGTTACATGAGCGATCGTACCTGGAGTAGTCGATTTGGAAGAAGAAAACCTTACTTTTTATTAGGAGCCTTATTCGCATCAATTGCTTTAATATATATGCCACATTCACCTTTTTTGTGGGTTGCTGCGGGAAGTTTATTGGTACTCGATGCATCAATTAATATTAGCATGGAGCCTTTTCGTGCTTTAGTTGCTGACAAATTGGATGATTCTCAACGGTCATATGGATTTATGGTTCAAACCCTAATCATCGGTATCGGTACATGGATTGCTAGTCAATTGCCTTGGTTTTTAAATCAAATGGGGATTAGCAATACCGCCGCTGAATCTGTAATCCCACCAAATGTTAAGGTTGCCTTTGCTATCGGTGGCGTCATATTTTTATTATCCATTCTATATACTGTTTTCACTACTAAAGAATATCCACCTGAAGATATAGAAGCCTTTGAGAGCCACAAAAAAGAAACCGCTGGTTTTGGTAAAGGCCTAATTGCAATCATTAGCGATATTAAGTCCATGCCTCTGACCATGAAAAAATTAGGCTTAATCCAGTTTTTTTCGTGGTTTGCTTTTTTTACGATGTGGAGTATGTCTACACCCGCACTTTCAGAGCATGTCTTTCAAGCTCCAAAGCCGGATGCCGCAATGTTTGAAATGTCTGTTCCAGACGAATTAACCGCCTATCAAGAAGAAGACAGATTATATAATAATGCAGCCGATCAAATTGGTTCTTCCATGGGAACGTATGGCCTTTCGTCTATGCTTTTTGCACTTATATTCACACTAATTACTCGAAATATTTCCATCAACAGAAAAATGGTTCACATGATATCATTAATTTTAGGTGGGATAGGTTTTTTCTATATGTATTATGCCAGTAATTATAACGACCTAAATGTATCTTTTGCACTTATAGGTATTGCATGGGGTAGTATTTTATCATTACCATATGCGATGTTGTCTAGTTCAATTGAAGCTGAAAAAATGGGGATTTTTATGGGCCTATTCAATATGTTTATTGTTATTCCACAAATTGTTGCTTCACTCGGAGGCATTAATCTATTTGCAGATTTACTCTTCGGCACTGCAGCAATTGGGCCTATGTTATTAGCTGGGACTTGCTTGATTATTTCTGGCTTATGCAACCTAATAATTACCAATAAAAAGGCGATTATGGATTAATCAATAAAGTGGTTTTCTAATACTGAAAAAGTTTAATTTTCTAATTTACAATAAAAAAAAGAGGGAACCCAAATGGGCTCCCTCTTAATATAAAGTTAATTGCTTATTTATTTTTTAGTAATTGAAATACTCTTAGTTTCAGCAGCAGCATCAATAACAAACTCGATGTCAAACATTCCACCATTTACAGCTTGCATGTTTCCATCTGCATCTTGGATTTCACTTGCATCAGGACCTCCAATGATATCACTATATCCTTCATTGATGTCATCCCATGTACCTTCAGTTCTTAGTTTGAAACCTCCAGTGTTGTTTAACTCAACCCCATTGAAATTCCAAGTATATACGTCTCCGTCCTTAGAAGGTGTTGTAGCAAATTTCTCTCCATCCCAGTTACCGTCTACTACTCCGTCACCGATAAGTCCAACAGCAACTGTTGAATAATCTCTAGCTGGAACGTCTCCAACTCGAGTTAGTGAAGCAGTATGACCAGAACCAGCTGTCCAAGTGATATCTACGTTATAGATTCCACTTTGACCAGTATTAAAGTTTGATCCACCTGCATCAAGTGCTTCTACTGTTCCTCCATAGTTACAGTTTGCAAAAACACCCTTTTTACCGTCAACTCCTAGATCTAAACTAGTATCTAATTGTACTTTCCAACCGTTTGAGTATCTGAACTTCCATTCTCCATTTGACATTTCAACATTTTCTGCTTTGAATGTCATAGTGTTGAAATCAAATGAAGGTACTTCTAATGCAGTACTTCCAGACCATCCAGAAGGTGTAGCCTGCCCAATAACGCCCCATTTTACAGGTAAGATTGCACCAACACCTAATTCAGTGTCAATGATTACGTGGTAAAGTCCATCTTCAGCTACTGTAAATTTAGCATCAGTTGCTTCGATTGCACCTCGTTGGATAATGTCCATACCATCTTCGTTAGGCTCTTCATTTCTTGAAGCAGTTAAAGCAAACTCAGAAGAAGGACCCCATGTAGTTCTTTCAGAACCATTAACTTGTACAATGTTAAATCCACCTGAACCTTTTACAGCTACGTAAATCTCCATTAAGCTAGCTCTTTCTTCTTGAAGAACTTCATTTTTAGTATTAGAAAGTGTTGCTTTTATATCAAAATCAGCGTATGCAGTTGCATCACCTTGGATATAAAAACCATCTTCTACAATGGCAGTGTTTGTTGGGACTGGATCTTCATCGTCGTCTTTACACGAATTCAATGAAATCAATCCAAATAATGCGGCGATTATAGCCACGTTTTTTGTCAGTTTTAAAGATAAATCTCTCATTTTGTTTTTGTTTATTGTTATATATTAATTAATTATAAGCCTAAGTTAGGATTTGCGTCTATAGCCCATTGCGGTATGGGAAAAGTGGTTTTATCCGGACCTGATGGAGATTTCTCCCACCAAGCATCTCCAAATTTACCAAATCTTATTAAATCTTGCCTACGATGACCTTCACAAAACAGTTCTCGCCCTCTTTCCTCAAGAATATCATCTAAGTTAGCACCGGCAATTGCACTGATATTTGCTCGTTGTCTAATCAAGTTAAACCACTCATCTCCATCGCCCGGAGAGCCATTTCTTACAGCACATTCAGCCTTCATCAATAAGATATCTGCATACCTGAATAATGGAAAATCATTATTCAAGTTTTCAAGTGCCCCACTTTCAATTTCATATTTTTTTACACGTGCACCCGAATTTCGTATTTCGTTTGGTGTATTTGAAGCATCCATGACCAACTTGGGAATATATGGATCAATAACAAGCTTAGTCCCAGCTGTTTCATCAAACAAGTCAGTCCCGTTCATATCTTTTTGTTGTCCAACAATGAACCAATCATTTTTTCTTAAATCATCGTCTTCATAATTATCGTAATGATCTTTTAAAATAGCAAAACCATTCCATGGACCTACTTTCATGTTGAACGTAGCATCATGAAGATAATGTAAAGTCCGCATGTGAAGTCTAAAGCCCGTGTTGTCAAATTCGTCAAATGCAATTGTAAAGATGTTTTCAGGAACATTTACATTGTCGGCAGCAAATGCTGATGTAACATCGTTCTGCAAAACATACGTTCCTAAACCAATTACACTATCACACATCGCTTCAGCTTCCGAATATGCAGGAGTTCCTGTATATACTTCTGCGTTTAGATAAAGCTTGGCCATTAAGCTGTATGCCATTCCTCTAGAAACAGCAAATTTATTGGTGCTTATCGGAAGTAAAGAAACGATTGGTTTTAAATCGTTAATTAAAAATTCATAGACTTCTTTTCGTTCTGCCTTAAACGGAAGAGGAGGTGCATTTACAAATGATGTGATAATTGGAATATCGCCATAATTGTCCATTGCTAAATACATGAAAAATGCACGGAGCGTTTTAATTTTAGCAATATCTACTGCAACTAAAGGATCGCCTTGTTGATCAGATAAAACATCCAGCAACTTATTAGCCTCTCTTACTCCATCAAACAAATGAGACCACATGGAGTTTACTGCATCCACATCATTAGTCCAGGCGTGCTGATGAAGAACCCTCCACTTGCCACCGTCATTCCAATCCGTACCTCGAACAGGGAAAACGACTTCGTCACTACTTACTTCTTGGGCCCAAAACCACCAACCGTTGTCATCTATTAGGTCTGCAAGTTCTTTATATACTGGCCCAATAGACTGTTTAGCTATTGGACTACTGTCATATAACGCGTCATCAAATTTGGTACATGATACCGCTAGTAATATACAAACTGAGTAAAGTATTTTTTTCATATTTACAACTTCTAATATAATTAAAATGAGGCGTTCAAACCAATCGTTAAACTTGTTGTTCTTGGATATACATCATATTGATCTCTTCCGAATTCAGTTCCGCTAAAGTTCAACTCAGGATCTAACCCCGTGTATTTAGTCCACATCCATAAGTTATTACTGTTCACGAAAACTCTCAAATTTTTGATACTGCTTTCTGGTTTAAAAGGTATGTTGTATCCAAATGATATGTTGTCGAGTTTTATAAAATCACCATCTTCTAGGTAATATGTACTGATTGTTGGATCACTTGTGATACTTGCAGCTTCTCCTGAAATTGCAGACTCTAATACATTCAATGTTGGAGCATCTGCAGGATTACTAAATACCATTTTTGTTACATTGAATATTTGGTGACCAAAAATTCCACGTAAACTGAAACTAGCATCAAATCCTTTGAACAATTTAAAGTAGTTGGACCAACCTATAATTAAATCTGGTTGGGCAGATCCTACAAATTGACGTTGTGCCTTTGTTACATCTCTTGTTACACCGCCAGATGCAGTTTCAAATAAGAATTTACCATCACCAGACAAGCCAACATATACTGGCAAGAAAAATGAACCAATTTCATGTCCAGGTAAAATAACCTGTGTGTAATTGTCACCTCCAACTAATCCACGACCCGAAACATATAGTTTTTTGATACCCAATTGGTTAGTTTCAAGATTTCCAAGCGTAACCGTTTCTTGCGTGTTGCTAGATAAAGCGACCGTTGATTTCCAAGTAAGGTTTTTATTATCTAAAACCACGGCATTTAAGGTTAATTCAAAACCATTATTTTGTATTTCACCAGCGTTCTCATACTTCTTAGGTGCAATATTTGGTGGAACAGGAACTGCCACTTCCATTACAAGCCCCTTCGTCGTTTTTTGATATATCTCAAGTGAGCCTGTGATTCTGTTTTTTAATAACCCGAAGTCTAGCCCAACATTCAATTCGTTTACTTCTTCCCATGCAAGGTTTGGATTTGAAATATTTCCTTGGTTGTTGTTCCACACCACTTCTAATTCGCCCGTCTCAGCATTTTGTGCTAAACCTGTTGGGCGATATAATACTCGATCTATACCATTTGGGATATCAGCGTTTCCAGTTAGTCCATAGCCTACGCGTAATTTGAGTTCAGAAACTAAGGAAACATTTTCCATGAATTTTTCCTTGGCTATATTCCAAGCAGATGAAACTGCCCAAAATGTACCCCATTCAATATCATCTCCATATTTAGTGGACTTATCTCTTCGTAACGATGCCGTTAAATAATATTTTTTATCAAAATCATAGATGGCTCTTGAAAAAACAGAAGCCAACCCTTCTTCGATTGATCGATAAGACGAAACATACCCCCATTCAATTTGAGAATAGGCTTGAAGATTATTGGATTGAACATCCTCATAAAATGGATCAATATTTCTTGCTTCTGCTCTGAACCCATCATAAGAAACACTTTGCCACGAATGACCACCTATCAAGTTCAGGTTGTGCTTTTCATTGAAAGTATTATTGTAATTCAACACCTCAGAAGTATACTTATAATTTTTATTATTATACGATCGAGCAGCAATACCATTGGTCGTATTACTAAAAGCTGATGCTTGTTGAGCATAAAATGACTGATTATCATCTCTTGTGTATGCCGTATTAATTTGGGCAGTTAAGTTATCCGTAATTTTATATGATGCATCAAAATTTCCTAGTAATTTTTTTGCGTCTTGTTCATTTTGAGTTTGTTCAATAAGAGCAACTGGGTTGTTGTATTGAAAGCTCCTATCTGACTCATAATAAGTTCCGTCTGCATTATAAACAGGATCTGTTGGACTTCTTCTCATGGCTTGATAAATTACATTATCAGGACTGCTTCCTCCACCATACTGAACAAAATTACTTTTTTGAAAGGTTCCACTTAGTCTGGCTGTAAGTGTAAGTTTATCATTTAATGCTTTTTGAGAAATATTTAAACGTGCGATGTATCGGTCTCGGCTTGAACCATTAATGACTCCCATTAAGTTGTTTGCAGAAATAGAAGCTCGATAACTTGTATTTTCATCAGCTTTACTGAAAGATAATGTGTGTTGCTGCGAGATACCTGTTCGATAAATTTCATCCATCCAATCTGTATTTGCACCATTATCCGAGAAGTTTTGTGAATTAACATCACTTGCATATTGACGTAGTTGATCGCCTGTCAAAAAATCCAAACGATTTGCCACTTTATCAAAGGATATAAAATTATTGTACTCTACTTTGATTTGATCAGAACTAGTTCTTCCAAAAGCACCACCTCTTGTTGTGATGATAATTACACCGTTCGAACCTTGGGTACCATATAAAGAAGTCGATGCAGCATCTTTAAGAATATTAAATGACTCAATGTCGTCCGGATTAAGCGTAGTGGGATCAATTCCTACAACACCATCAACAACATACAATGGTCCAGTGCCTCCAGTAATACTTGCAGCACCACGAATATTTACGCTAAATCCCCCATTAGGATCACCTCCTTGTTTCGAGATATTTACCCCTGCAGCCTTTCCTTGCATACCCTGGATAGGATCGGTAATTCTTCCTTTATTTAATTCTTTGGAGGTAACTTGTGTAACTGCACCTGTTTTATCTGATTTTTTCTGAGTTCCGTATGCAATAACAAGTACTTCATCAAGCTTGTCTTCCGAAACCAAAAGAATTTCAAACGTCGTTTTGTTACTAATATCAATCGTCTGAGAAGTATATCCTACAAAAGTTACTTTGAGTTGCTTCACTTGGGGGATTACATTTAACGTAAACTTACCCTCCGTATCTGAAATAGCACCACCTTTACCGTTAACCGGAACTACATAAGCTCCAACTAGGGGTTCTTTTGTAATATTATCTAAAATAGTACCTGAAATATTTACTTGAGAATAACCAACAAATGTTAACGATAATACAAGTATCATTAAACTTATTCTTCCAAGAATTGAATTTTTTCTATTCATGATTGTTATTGAGCACAATCTTTGTGTATTTTTTACACAAAGTATCTTATCGCAAATATATATTTAATTTTACATTAAGATAATATTCAGCTATTTGGATTAGTTAAAAATCTGAATATCAATGTAATATAATATGTTATCAAACTTGTCACAATCTGAATTTATACCAATTAAACAACTTTATATTAACCCAACAAATTAAAATAACCTAAAAATATGCAACTTTGTAGGTATGAAATGGTCAATAATCACATCGTTTTTTTTGATAGTTATAGGTGTAAAATCAAATGCACAAGTTGTTTTGCCTGACCCAACATTTCCAAGCTCACAAGATAATATTACACTAACTTTTGATGCTACTTTAGGAAACACAGGCTTACAGGGTTTTCAGGGTTCGGTTTATGCTCATACCGGTTTAATAACCGATCAAAGTACTTCAGGCACTGATTGGAAATATGTTCAAGGAACATGGGGTACTAATAATGCTCCCTTAATGACCAAAATTTCTGAAAACAAATACACCCTAAACATAGGGGATATTTATGCATTTTACGGAGCTCCAAAAACTGAAAAGATTTTACAAATTGCTATTTTATTCAGAAGTGAAAATGGTGAAACTACTGGAAGAAATGCTGATGGTTCGGATATTTTTGTCAACCTATATGACGATGGTTTTTACACACAATTAGCATCACCAACATCAAATACCATTTATGAATTAGGAAATAATATTGAACTTAAAGGATTTGCCTCGTCATCAGCAACCATGAAGTTATTTGTAAATGGAACAAAGGTAAAAGAGGAAATTGGCGATAGTATTGTTTATGCTTATCAGCCACCTACCGACGGTGACTATGAGGTAATTTTAACCGCACAAAACGGTTCAGATTTAGTTCACGATACCGTTAACTTTATTGTATTCAACGGTCCTGAAAAATCAGATTTACCAATTTCTACCAAATTAGGAATTGTCAAAGTCTCACCAACTAGCGTATTCCTTAGCTTATTTGCTCCAAATAAAAAACATGTTCATGTGATTGGCGACTTTAACCAATGGAACTTAAAAAGCGACTATTCAATGAAACTTGATTCTGATAATTCTACCTGGTGGATATATATCAATGACTTAGACCCAACTAGAAAATATGCTTTTCAATACTTGGTTGATGGAGAAATTAAAATTGCTGATCCATACAGTGAGTTAGTTGCAGACTCTTGGAATGACAAATACATTAGTGCTGATGTTTACCCAAATCCGTACCTTATTAAACCTGGAACTTTCACAGGTTATGCCACTATACTTGATATGGCAAAGAAAGAATATGATTGGAAGGATGGCAGTTTTAAAGCTCCAGATGAACACAAATTAATCATTTATGAATTATTGGTTCGAGATTTTTTGGAGGACCATAGTTATACTAGTCTTTACGACACGTTAGACTACCTAACGAATCTTGGTATTAACGCAATTGAACTTATGCCTGTTAACGAATTTGAAGGCAACGAAAGCTGGGGATACAACCCCTCTTATCACGGAGCATTGGATAAATATTACGGAACTCCAAACGATTTCAAAAAATTAGTTGATGCTTGCCATGAACGAGGAATTGCCGTAATTTTAGATGTTGTTTTCAATCATGGATTTAGTCAAAATCCGTTATGCCAACTTTATTGGGACTCTAAAAATAACAAGCCCGATGCCACTAATCCCTTTGTTAATGTCAATGCTAAACACGACTTTAATGTAGGATACGATTTTAATCACGAAAGCCCAGCATTTAAGGCATACATGAAACAAAACTTGGAGTATTGGATAAACGAATACCATATTGATGGTTACCGTTTTGATCTTTCTAAAGGATTTACTCAGAATAATACACTGGGTGATGTGAGTGCTTGGGGTAGATATGATTTATCGAGAGTAAATAACATTAAACGCATTTTTAATGAAGTAAGAGCTGTTAATCCAGATTCTTATATAATTTTAGAACATTTTGCAGATAATGCTGAGGAAAAAGACCTCGCAAACTACGGTTGTATGTTTTGGGGGAATATTAGCCATGATGCTATGGAATCGTCTATGGGTTACAACGGAAGTTTCAATTGGGCGAATCACCAATCCCGCGGATGGAACAATCCCAAATTAATTGCATATGCTCAGAGTCACGATGAAGAGCGAATGATGTATAAAAATTTAGAATTTGGTAATGTTTCCGGCTCTTATTCTGTTAAAGATTTTAATACTGCTTTGGACCGTTTGGAACTGACTTGGGTCGTATTTAATAGTATTCCTGGGCCAAAATTAATTTGGCAATTTGGCGAACTCGGATATGACTACAGCATAGATTACAACGGAAGAGTAGGTAATAAACCAATCAAATGGGATTATAATACCGCCTCAAATAGAAAAGATGTTTATACTGTTTTTTCTGAAGTTAATAAACTAAAAACCAATTATCCTGCTTTTGATGGAAACGACTTTAGCTCAGATTTATCTGATAAGGTGAAGCGTATACAGTTAAATCACACCGACCAAAATTTCCTGGTATTAGGAAACTTTGATGTTGTAAATCAATCTGTTGTTCCCAACTTTAAACATACTGGTGTTTGGTATGAATATTTCAGTGGTGATAGTATGGATGTTCAAGATGTCGCTTCAGAACTTAATTTATCCGCCGGAGAATATCAAATATGGACAGACAAAAAGATTCAAGCAGATAAAGAAATTGGACGTGTTAAAAGCCCTTCTTTAATTATTGACATCTACCCAAATCCAGTCGAAGAAAACATCAACGTTTCCTCTAATGAACTTATCTCGTCCTATGAAATTATGGATTCACAAGGTAAAATTATTGATGAGTTATCATTAAATATTCCTTCATCTGAGGTCAATGTAAATGTGAATAATTTGCCCAAAGGAATTTATTTTATAAGAATAACTACGGGAAGCAAAATAGGCCTCGCAAAATTCATTCGATAGGCATCGAAGAATTTTTTTAATACGGATTATTGTTTCAACGACTACTCTACCCTAGTCCATTCTGAGGTTCTGCCGAGCCATGTCATACCAAGCATATAGCCTCTTAGGTAAAGCACTGTACGGTTGTCCCCCTCAAAATACATATACCCATCGTATGTGTTCCCTGAAACAGGATCGTAGATTGTTCCGTCTTCCCATCTCGACTCAGATTCATTCCATGAAAAGCTATTCATGATAACCATCCCTAGTCGGCTTCTACTTCTCAATTCTTTATTTGGATTTTCTGGGTCAGTCTTGGGGTTCCCATTTTCATCGTTTGGTTCCTTGAGATATTCTATCTTCCCATAGTACTTGCCATTTTTGGCTCTGTAAATACGGATATGCGATGTTTTTTCGGCATTCCAATAAGTCCCTTTTACCTCATCAGACTGCGACGTTTGAGCCATTGCTCCTACAAATGAACTGCTGATAAAAATCAATAATATAAAAAGTCGTGTCATATTTATTTTCTTTCTTCAATAATACTGATTATTTAAATACTTAAAATTGCACAGGTTATTAAATTTGAATCAATGGCCTAATATGTACATCAAAAAATCCATATACCTAAAAGCGTTAAACGATATGTTTACTGCACGAGCCATGGCCGAAATCTATGATTCAAATCGACAAATTACCAGCTATGTACATTCGACCTCAAAAGGTCATGAGGCTATCCAACTTGCTACGGCCTATCATCTCAAAGAAATTGATTGGGTAGCTCCCTACTATCGTGATGAGTCTATCCTTCTTGGCATCGGAATGAGTCCGTATCAATTGATGCTTCAGTTGCTTGCCAAAAAAGATGACCCATTTTCTGCAGGAAGAACCTACTATTCACACCCCTCATTGCTGGATGACGATAAACCCAAGATTGCTCATCAAAGTAGTGCCACAGGGATGCAAGCCATTCCTACTACGGGAATTGCACACGGATTGCAATACCAAAAAAATAATCAACTGAATGTTGTTGGGTCTAAAGGTTCAATTGTGGTCTGTTCTATTGGAGACGGATCAATGACAGAAGGCGAGGTTTCAGAAGCTCTTCAGATGGCTGCTCTTCATCAATTACCAATCCTTTACTTGGTGCAAGACAATGATTGGGGAATCTCTGCAAGCGGTGACGAAATGAGGGCTATGGATGCATACGAATTCGCAAAAGGGTTTAAAGGTATTCGAAGAAGAAGAACAGACGGCAGTCGTTTTACCGAGAGCTATCATGAAGTAGGGAAAGCAATACGTTGGGTTAGAAAAAATCAAAAACCTATGCTTCTTCACGCTAAAGTTCCTCTACTTGGACATCATACCAGTGGAGTTCGAAGCGAATGGTATCGTGACGATTTAAAGGAAGCTGAAAAACAAGATCCCTTGAATTTTCTTGTTCAAACAGTACTTCAAAAAGGAATTTCACAGCAAGAAATTGATCAAATACAAGCCGCTACCGCTCAACGTGTTGAAGATGCATTTGAACAAGCAAAAAATGCTGAAAACCCAAACCCTGAACATGTGGCAGACTATGTGCTTGCAGAAACTCCCATAAAAGAAGAACAGGGTGAAAGAACGCCAAAAGACGGCGAAACCATTATTATGGTAGATGCAGCACTGCACGCTGTTGATGAAATTCTCAAAGAGCACCCCGAAGCACTTTTGTATGGTCAAGATGTTGGTCATCGGTTAGGTGGCGTATTCAGAGAAGCAGCCACACTTGCTCAAAAACACGGAAAACATCGCGTTTTTAACACCCCTATTCAGGAGGCATACATCATTGGAAGTACTGCGGGTATGAGTGCCGTTGGGTGTAAACCTATTGTTGAAGTTCAATTTGCAGATTATATCTGGCCAGGAGTCAACCAACTCGTTACAGAACTCTCAAAAAGTAGCTATTTATCTGGAGGAAAATTCCCAGTTCAATCCGTTATTCGAGTTCCGACAGGAGCATACGGAGGCGGAGGGCCATACCACAGTGGCACAAATGAGTCGAGTATCTTACCCATCAAAGGAATCAAAATTGTGTACCCAAGTAATGCCGCAGATATGAAAGGTCTGATGAAAAGTGCATTTTATGACCCAAACCCTGTAGTCATGTTTGAACACAAGGGTATCTACTGGAGTAAGGTAGCGGGAACAGAGGGTGCAAAAACCATCGAACCAAGTAGCGACTATGTTATTCCGCTCGGAAAAGCTCGCGTGCATCTCGAAGCAGACCAAACCAGGCTTAATTACGGAGAAACGTTAACCGTCATCACCTACGGAATGGGTGTTTGGTGGGCAACGAATGCAGCCAAAAATTTTGAAGGTCGAGTTGAAATTATAGACTTACGAACGTTGAGCCCATGCGATGACGAAGCCATCTATGCCAGTGTGAGAAAACATAATAAGGTAATTGTATTGACAGAAGAAACCCTCAACAATTCATTTGCTCAAGCTATTGCAGGAAGAATTCAAGAACATTGTTTCCAAGACCTTGATGCCCCTGTGAAGTGTATTGGATCTAAAGACTTACCCGCTGTCCCGATGAATGTCGAACTTGAAAAAGCTATGCTACCAAATGAAGAAAAAGTAGCTATCGAAATACAAAAGTTATTAGACTATTAATCCTATCGGAGGTTGTCCAACATATTGACAACTAATTTCTCCAAATCGTACTTTTCTTGCCAGCCCCAATCTGCTCTTGCAATCTGATCATCTATGCTTTGAGGCCAACTGTTTGCAATTTTTTGGCGGTGATCGGGATGGTAGGAAATTTCAAACTGAGGGATGTGTTTTCTAATTTCTTGTGATAGTTGCTCTGGATTGAAAGACACCCCAGCAATGTTGTAACTACTCCTCACCTTTACTGTATTCGATGGTGCATCCGTTATTTCTAGCGTTGCCCTAACAGCGTCTTCCATATGCATCATTGGTAATGTAGTTTGATCACTCAAAAAACAATCGTATTGCCCGGTTTTTAATGCTTGATGGAAAATATCAACTGCATAATCTGTAGTGCCTCCACCAGGTAGAGATTTCCAACCGATAAGTCCAGGGTAGCGAATCGATCGAACATCCAAGTTGTACCGATTGAAGTAATACTCACAATAGCGTTCGCCCGCAAGTTTTGTGATCCCATAAATGGTATTAGGTTCTAAAATCGTGCTTTGTGGAGTGTTTACTTGAGGAGTGGTCGGGCCAAAAACTGCTATTGAACTGGGCCAAAAAATTCGCTTAACATCATACTCCAAACAAGCATCAAAAATATTAAACGTACCATCCATATTTAGCTCCCAACCAAACTTTGGATTTTCTTCTGCAGTAGCACTTAATAACGCTGCCAAATGATAAACAATTGTTGGTTTATGTGTTTGAAAAACTTCCTTTATCTGTGCTTTGTCCAATACATTCAAGTGTACAAATTCGCTGTTCGAAAACACCTCACTGTTGGGCGTTCTGATGTCGCTAGCCACTACTTGGCTGTTGCCGTGAATGCTTTGAAGATTTTCTACCAATTCGGTTCCTACTTGACCGCAAGCACCTATTACCAAAATTTTATCCATCATCAACTTTTGTGAGGCAAATGTACTAAATCCTAACTCACTTTAATGCCATGCTTTTT
Source organism: Bacteroidia bacterium (assembly GCA_016779945.1). Classification (GTDB taxonomy): domain Bacteria; phylum Bacteroidota; class Bacteroidia; order NS11-12g; family UBA9320; genus UBA9320. The sequence continues at coordinate 20,747 of JADHMR010000025.1, forward strand.
CTCCAGCCATTATCGCTATTTCCAAATGATTTTCTAACGGTGGTATCGGACAAGAGAAATTAGCATTGTAAGCACAATATGGATTATAAGCGTAATTAAAATCCAGCACACCAGGTGCGAGGTCTTTTTCTTTGAAATCTAAAAATCTTCCTGCTCCATATGATTGCTTACCGTTGGTCATATCCTTAAACGGACAAAACAAATACTCGGGTTGTTCTACATTCTGATAGAGGGTCAACACAAGGGTTTGCTTCTGAATTGTAAACCATAATTTACCGTACTTCCTGTATTCTGGCAATCGATCGGTATTGGTTTTCATCTGAAAAACTTCCCCATCAATAATCGGTTCAAATTTAAATTGTACTCGAAATGAATCATTGGGGGTAAAGTAGTTCAACTTTCCGTCCGTAGAAATTGCATCCTTGGGCAACACACCGTTCGAACCACTGTAAAATACAGCATCCATACTGTCCCTAAAACGGAGTACTTTTTTCGCATATTCCGATTGTTCTCCCTCAAACGACTCAGATTTAGTCTCCCATTTTTTGGAAGATTCACAAGCTGTAAATGCCCATGCTAAAATTATAATTAACCAATATTTCATTACTTATTAAACAATAAAAAAGATGCGCCACAACTGATAAAATTATCGGGGGCTTCATCATTCAACCCAAAACCTCCCGTTAAATCTAGCTGAAAATTATCATTGACCAAATAGGTAAATCCACCATTCACGAGGTGCAATTCGTCGCCATTGTTAGTTAGAAAACCATAGGGCTCAACATAACAATTGAGGTGATCGGTTATTGCATAACCCAAAGCCAATGTATAGCTAGTCGTAGGATTAGGTGAGATTCCATCCCACGAAATTCCGTACTGGGCTGCTACTCCAAATCGCTCGGTAATTTGATAACTCACTGGAAATAAAAGTTCGGATGCCACTTTTTGATTATCCATTTTGAAATCTCCTGACGATAATTCAGGAATGTACAAATTTCCCAAAATACCGATGCTTATTTTTTGGGTTTGATACACGTTTGTTTTAAAGCCTACAAACGAAGTTTTAAAACCCGATATATCCGATAAGTTTGGGTTGTGGGTCGAATCTAAAATGCCAATATCATTCATGTTTCCCACCTTAGAAATGCCATAGTTGGTATTCAATCTGAGTTCGAATCGTTCAGTTAAACCCAACCTAAAAAGTGTTGTATTTGCTGTATAATTTCGTTCCGAAAGTTGTATTTTACTGTTGCGTTGCTCCATAGCACTGTTGTCATTTTCCAAGACAAAACCGGTTTCTACTTGCAAAGCACCTTTGGGTACTGTATTGGGGCTCTCGGTAAAGTCTGGACGATCGGTTTCGATTTGGGCAAACGTCGAAAAACTAAC
>JADHMR010000026.1 GCA_016779945.1 Bacteroidia bacterium
TGAGCGTAAAAACTAAATGAGCGGATGGTGACTTTTTTGATGTCTTCATTTAAGTTGATATTGAAAGATCCTTTTTCATTCGATTTAGACACATGTGCATCGTTTATGAAAATTTCAGCATCACTAATGGGCTCCCCATATTGGTCAAGTAAAATACCGGTAATGCTAGATTCTGCTTGCGTCCAAGAACTAATAACAATGGCAACAACAAGGGGGATTAATTTGATTATTTTCATGCCCGACGAAGTTAGAAATGCTTAAACTATAAGAATGTGATTTAAATCACATTTCTATATGATATAAGTCATATAGGGGCCTAGTTCCACCGTTTTAATTTTGGAATATTGAGGGTGATTAGGGCTGCTATAAACCCAGGAAATCCTAAATCTTTTAATTTATCCTTGACGAATGCTTGCATTTTTTTCGGAGTGTCAATGTCAATATTCTGAAATCTTCCATAAACATAACAATACGAGCAGTAAAGCGAGTTTTTGGATCCATCAATGTTTGTACCACCACCCTTTTTATCCTTTTTAAGGGGCATACCGCAACTTTGGCAATTTTTATTTTTCATTTGTTCCTTTTTGCTTTTAGTTTTTCGATTAAGAAATTCGGGATTATCCGATTTGCTAGATTTACAAGTTTGTTATAATACTTCATTTGGTTGCTATCTATTCCTTTTCGGTTACTAAAAGTAGTTGTTATTCTATTTCTTTGGCTTTTGTTCAGTTCTTCCTCTGGTCTGCCATTTGTGTAATAATAGAGTGCTAATGATTTTCGGCTTTTCCCCTCCGGACAACTCAATGGATTTGGATGGCCATGCCATGAATCTCCAGTTGTAGAAAACATAGCAGCCCTGTTAAACTTCGGGAGTATTTTGGATACACATTGACTCATGTCTTTTTCCCACAGTTCGAGATGCCCCCCATATTCTTCTTCCCAGTCTTTGTTTAAATAAACCAAGAAATTTACCCTTCTACTTAATTGGAGTTTTTTATTTTTATGAAAATCAACATGTACTTTTAGAAATCCGCCTGGTTTAATCTCATGAAATCCACCACCTTCAAAATAGGGGTCTGGGATAAGAGTTTCTTCAATTCCTGTAATTTTTTGTAAAAATTCTAAAAATGGTTGAGAATTCAGAAAATGAACTAATTTTTTGGTTTGTGGTCCAAAAGAGTACTCTCCTTTGGTAGCGTATTTGTCCTCGTTTGGATTGGCATAATAAATTTTGTCTTTGAGTTGGTCCACTTTTGGGAACTCTTCAAGGACTTTTTCTAAAATATTCTCATCAAAAAAATCATCAATATAGATGCTCGGATACGGTTTATTGGTTTGGTATTTACTGGCTAATTGGGTCCCTAAATCTTGGAGATTAGTGTTTGATGAGTTTAACATAGTTGTGAGATTAATAAGTAGCTTATTTAACGTACAATTTTAGTGGTTGAGGTTTCGTCTATTTATGATATAAGTCACATTTGGTATTGATTTTCATTATAATTTCAATTGAAAAAAGGATGGATCGAATGCACTAACTCGATTTATTTAAATTTGTGTCATGCAATTGAAATCTATTGTAGATTTTCTCGAATCCGTAGCCCCTTTAGAATATCAAGAAAGTTACGATAATAGTGGGCTTTTAGTTGGAGAAAAATCATTGGACATCACGGGAGTGTTAATCAGTTTAGACTGCACCGAAACGATTGTCTCGGAGGCTATTCGTGAAAAATGCAACTTAATTATTGCTCATCATCCAATCTTATTTGGAGGGATAAAAAGATTTAATAATGCAAACTATGTTCAAAGAACAGTTCAGCTAGCTATTAAGAATGATATTGCTATTTACGCGATACATACCAATTTGGATAATGTGTATTCAAATGGGGTTAATGGAAAGATTGCAGAGCGATTAGGGCTTACAAATACACATATACTAAGACCAAAATCAAATACACTTTTAAAACTAGCGACATACTGTCCTCCCCAGAATCAAGAGGCTATAATGGAGGCATTATTTGCTGCCGGTGCCGGTCATATTGGAGACTACAGCAATTGTTCTTTTTCTTCAACGGGTATGGGAACTTACAAGCCTGGTGAGGGGAGCAATCCCGCTATTGGCTCAGTTGGAAAACAATCCCATGAAAAAGAAGTAAAAATTGAAGTCATTGTTCCTTTTAACTTGCAAAGTCAAGTGATAAACGAACTATTATCCGTTCACCCCTATGAGGAGGTAGCTTACGAATGGTATCCAATTCTAAATACAAATCAATCAGTAGGGGCTGGAATTGTTGGGGACCTGCCAAGTCCAATTTCTGATACAGCATTTTTAAGTCTCCTCAAAAAAGAGATGAATTTAGCGGTAATTAAGTACACCCCAGTTGCCAAAATGATTCAGCGAGTTTCTGTTTGCGGTGGTTCTGGGCAATTTTTAATTGAAGACGCTAAACGCTCAAAATCAGATGCTTACGTAACTTCCGACATTAAGTACCACGAATTTTTTGACGCAGAAAATCAACTAATGATTTGTGATATTGGGCATTACGAGAGCGAAAAGTACACCATTGATTTATTATATGATATTTTGAGGGAAAAATTTAGTACCTTTGCAATCCTAAAAACGAGGATAGATACTAATCCAGTTAAATATTTTCAATAAAAATGGCAGTAAAAACAATAGCACAAAAACTCGAACAACTTTACAAACTTCAAACTATCGATACTAAGCTTGATCAATTGAGAGCTGTAAGAGGAGAGTTGCCTATGGAGGTTTCAGATTTGGAAGATGAGCTGATTGGTTTAAATACCCGTTTGGCCAATTTTGAGACAGAAATTGAGACGTTTAATTCTCAAATTTTTGCAAACAGGGAACAAATCAAAACTTCTACGGAATTAATTAGAAAGTATAAAGGTCAGTTAGACAATGTTAAGAATAATCGTGAGTTTGATGCTTTAAACAAAGAAATCGAGATTCAAGATTTAACAATTCAAGTTGCTGAAAAGAAAATTGGTGAGGGTGAGAAGTCAATCTCGCTAAAGCAAGAATTAATCACAGATGCCCAAGCAAATTTAGATGAGCGGGAAAAAGATTTAGAGACTAAAAAAACAGAACTTAAAGAGATTATTGAAGAAACTCAAAAGGAGGAAGTTTCTATAAACGAAGAACGTGAGAAAGCCACAGAAACAATTGATGCAAAGATTTTTAAGGCGTATGATCGTATTCGTAAAAATTTCAGAAATGGGATTGCAGTAGCACCGATACTTAGAGGTGCGTGTGGGGGATGTTTTGCGAAAGTGCCACCTCAATTGCAGTCTGATATTAGACAGTCTAAAAAAATCGTAATTTGCGAGGCCTGCGGTCGTATCCAAATTGATGCTCGAATGGCAGGTATTGAATACCATGTCGAAGAAGAAGCACCAAAGCCAAAAAGAAGAGCTGTTTTTAAGAAAAAATAGGAGCTTGAGAGGAAATTTCCTCCTCTTTCTTTTATGCTTTTATTTTCTGGGGCATTCTGCCAATCATTTTCGTTTTGATAGTTCACTACTAGTTATTCAACGTGAAAATATTAATCTTCAATTAGATTTAGCTAAAGAAAAGTTAGGCCAAAAAAAGGCGTTAGACGCTCAAAATAGTGCCATTGAATATTTACTTCATTTTAATGCATATCTCAAATTATTTGTAACTGAGGACAAGCGTTACAATCAAGATTATATTTCAGCAAAGAATAATGCATTATCGCATTTTAATCAACTCTCGGATACTTCTCCTTTTAAAAAATTCGCTCAATCTGAAATTTATTTTTACGCAGCTACTTTATTGGCTAGGCAAGGTGAATTTTACAATGCGGCTTTAGAAATTCGAAAAGCTTGGAATTTGATTGAAGAAAACACCCGATTGTTTCCAAACTTCCTTCCAAATAATAAAACACGCGGGATTCTTAAGATTTATCTGTCCACAGTGCCTGATCATTATGATTGGATCATACGAATCCTAGGGTTTGATGGTGACTTGAATCATGGCCTACGATTATTACAAACATTGAGTAATCATCAATCAGACACGACCTACCTTAGTGCTATTGCTCAAGAAGCCTCTTATTTATACGCATATTCACTACTTCAAGCGGGTAAAAACCCAGTAAAGTCCTGGAGTGTGATGTTGAAGTGTACCCAAGATTTCAGAGAAAATCTGTTGAGTAATTATTTCAGAGGTTCTATGGCATTGAAACTCAATAAGAATAAAATAGCTCTGAAGACACTAACCAATAGACCAAGTCATAATTCATACGAACCGTTTCATTTGATGTCTTATTATCTGGGGGTGTCTAAATTGTATAGTCTGGATACAACCGCTTTGGTTGAACTTAAATCGTTTATTACTAACTACAAAGGAGAAAACTATTTGAAAAGCTCCTATGAAAAGCTAAGTTGGATTTATGTAATAATGGGTGATGAGAGTGAAGCAAATCGCTATAGAAAAAAGATTGATTACGTTGGGAAGTCCATTAATAATGAAGATAAACGAGCTTCACGATATGCCAAAAAAGTAAGTCCACATCCCATTATTCTGAAATCAAGGCTGCTGTACGATGGGGGATATTATGATGAAGCCTATAAATTATTAAACCGTTATAAGGTTAGGCAATTGAAGTCGTTAAATCAAAAGACCGAATTTTGTTATCGAAAGGGAAGAGTACTTGAAAAATTAGGTCTGATGGATAGAGCTTTAATTATGTATGAGGCTTGTTCATTGTATGCAGTTAATAGTGAAGAATATTATGGAGCATATGCTTGTTTGTACCTTGGAGATTACCATGCTAAAGAGGGGAATAACGATTTAGCGATAAAATTTTATTCCCGTGCAACAACGTATTCAAAGAATCAGGAGTATGTAGATTCAATCAATATTCGTGCTAAAGCAGGCTTGAAACAACTAGCAAAGTAGCTCTAACTTTCTTGTTAAAATCAGGTCTTTTATGAACTAATTCAACGTATTTTTGCATCTGTATAATTAACATGAGTGATAGACCAGTTCGAGTGCGATTTGCACCAAGTCCTACAGGGCCACTACACATAGGCGGTGTAAGAACAGCCCTTTATAACTACCTTTTTGCAAAAAAAAATAATGGAACTTTTATTTTAAGAATCGAGGATACAGATCAAAAAAGATTTGTAGAAGGTGCAGAATCTTATATCAATCAAAGTCTAGAATGGCTAGGTATTGGTGTGGATGAGGGAGTAGTTCAAGGTGGACCATTGGGCCCTTATAAACAAAGTGAGCGAATGGATAAATATGCCGCCTATGCAAAACAACTCGTTAACGATGGCTATGCATATTATGCCTTTGATACTCCAGAAGAACTCACAGAGATGCGATCTAAACTGGAGGCAAGCAATATGAGTGCAAAATATGATTCAACTTCACGAATGAGTATGAAAAATTCGCTGACGCTCAGTGAAGACGAGGTGAATGAACGACTGGAACGAGGAGATAATTATATTATTCGTATCAAGTTGCCTCGTAATGAAGAAATTCGTTTCCACGATGTTATCCGCGGTTGGATTGTGTTTAATAGTAGCCAATTGGATGATAAAGTTCTTCTCAAAGAAGACGGATTACCAACGTATCATTTAGCAAATATTGTGGATGACCATTTAATGGAGATAAGTCACGTCATTCGCGGGGAGGAGTGGTTGCCCTCAGCACCTTTACATGTGATGTTATATCGCTATTTAGGATGGGAGGATACGATGCCAAAATTTGCTCATCTACCGTTAATTCTGAAACCAGACGGTAAAGGAAAATTAAGTAAACGAGATGGAGATCGATTAGGATTTCCGGTATTCCCAATTGAATGGAAATCACCCGAAGGAGACATCAGTAGTGGCTATAGAGAGAGTGGTTATCTTCCAGAGGCAGTTGTCAATATGCTGTCCATGTTAGGCTGGCACCCAACAGATAATCAAGAGTTATTCACTTTAGACGAATTGGTGGAAGTATTCGAATTAGACCGTGTTTCTAAGAGTGGGGCTAAGTTTGATATGGATAAATCCAAATGGTTTAATCACCAATTTTTGATGAAGTCAAGTGCACAAGAATTAAAAGCTATGATTGAAGATCAGTTATTGCCTATTCATACACAAAGAGGTGAAGAATACTTGATAAAGGTGATTGATTTATTGAAGGAGAAAGTCACATTCCCAGCTGAACTTTTATCGATGGGGCACTATTTTTTTGACCTACCATTGAGTTATGATGAAAATGTTCAACGAAACAAATGGAACGATGAAGTTTCGATTCATATCAATGCTATCATTGATGGACTTGTTCAATCTAACCTTTCAAAGGCTTCCGAAATTGAGGAATATTTAGATAATTATGCCGTGCAAAAAGAGGTAAGCAAAGGAAAGTTAATGCAACCATTACGTTGGGTGGTAAGCGGTCAAGCAGGTGGTCCTCCAATTTTTGATATGCTTGAACTTATCGGCTTGGATGAAATTGCAAGAAGGATGGAAGTAGTAAATAATAAATTCTAAAACCTAGCTTTTGTAGCTTTTGCTCAATTTTAGCAGTTCACATGACTTTTCACTAGCGATTTGCTCCGCCACTTTTTTTGATTTGCCTCTGCCACGTGCCAATTCGACTCCGTCAATCTTAACAGCGATGATATAAGTTCGAATACGTTTTTCCCCGTCATCATTTATAATCTTGAACTCAAGTTTTTTCTTGTTTTTTTGGGCATATTGATTGAGAAGACTTTTAAAATTAACGGTAATATTTTTTAACTCATCAAAATCTAGAAAAGGTTTGACAATTTTATTCTTTATATATCTCTTTGTGAAATGGTATCCTTTGTCCACATATATAGCTCCAATAAGAGCCTCAAGTGCATTTCCTGAGATCGAATTAACAGCACTTCTATTTTTTGCAATGGATGGGTCAATTTCAATAAATTCATCCAAACCCATTGAGGTTGCTATTTTAGCAAGCATATTCCTACTTGCTGATTTACTTCTCATGTCTGTTAAAAATCCTTCCCCTTGAAAAGGAAATTTTTTATACAATAATTCAGCGATGATCAAATCAAGAACGGCATCGCCCAAATATTCTAATCGTTCATTATTAGTTTTAGCTTTAATGCCAACTACTTTTTTTGATCTCGAATTATGAAGGAATGCTTGTTTGTATAGAAAAATATTCTTTGGACAAAAGCCAAGAAGCTTGTAATATTTTCGGTAAAAAGCGGAGTTTTTTGAGAGATAAAAATAATATGGTCTTAGTATACCCAAAAGCACACTATTATTCACATTTCCCCATGACTACTGAAGCATTGTGACCACCAAAACCAAAGGTATTACTTAACGCATATTTGACCTCTCTTTTTTGAGATTTATTGAACGTAAAATTCAAATTTTTATCAAATTGGTCATCATCCGTAAAGTGATTAATTGTAGGTGGAACAATACCCGTATTAATGGCCGATAAACATGCTAGTGCCTCTACCGCACCTGCTGCACCAAGTAGGTGGCCAGTCATAGATTTAGTTGAACTTATATTTAAGTTGTAAGCGTGTTCACCAAATACGCCTAGAATTGCTCTCGTTTCGCTAACGTCTCCTAGTGGTGTAGATGTACCGTGCACGTTAACATAATCGATATCACTTGGGTTAATCTTTGCATCTTTCAGTGCATTTTTCATCACATTAGTTGCCCCAAGACCCTCAGGGTGAGGAGCAGTGATGTGGTGAGCATCTGCTGTTAAACCTCCGCCAAGAATTTCGCCATAAATTTTTGCACCACGTGCTTTGGCATGTTCGTATTCCTCAAGAACCAACGATGCAGCACCCTCGCCAAGAACAAAACCATCACGATCAGCATCAAATGGACGTGAAGCAGTGGCAGGACTATCATTTCTCTCAGATAATGCTTTCATGCTATTAAACCCGCCGACAGCAGAAGGAGTTACACATGCTTCTGATCCACCTGTAATTATAGCTTTAGCCATACCCAGTCGTATGTAATTGAAGGAATCAATAATCGAATTATTTGATGAAGCACAAGCAGAGATTGTCCCAAAGTTTGGACCTCTAAAACCATATTTAATCGAGATGTAGCCAGGAGCTATATCTCCAATCATTTTAGGTATAAAGAATGGATTAAACCTTGGAGTACCGTCGCCATTTGAGAAGTTACTAATTTCTTGTTCCAAGACTTGAAGTCCCCCAATACCAGATCCCCAAATTACACCGATATCTTCAGGTGTAAATTTAGTTTCCAATATACCAGAATCGTTTACTGCTTCATCTGCTACTATCATAGCATATTGTGTAAACGGATCCATTTTTCGGGCTTCCTTTCTGTCTAAATGATCAAGGACATCGAGGCCCTTTACTTCACAAGCAAATTGGGTGCGAAATTTTTCAATATCAAATCGGGTAATAGTGGCAGCACCACTAGTTCCTTTTGCTAAAGCATTCCAAAAATCTTGGGCGTTATTGCCGATTGGTGTAAGTGCTCCAATTCCTGTAACTACTACTCTTTTGAGTTGCATGACGGGTGGGTTTAAAGGTGATTAACCTGCGTTTTCTGTGATGTAGCTTACTGCGTCTCCTACAGTAGCAATTTTCTCTGCTTGCTCATCAGGAATGGCGATATTAAATTCTTTTTCGAATTCCATGATCAACTCTACAGTATCCAATGAGTCAGCACCAAGGTCGTTAGTGAAACTTGCATCATTTGTTACTTCAGATTCTTCAACACCTAACTTATCTACGATGATTGATGTTACTTTTTCAGATATTTCAGACATAATACTTTATTAATGTTAATGTGGTGCAAAGAACATTTTTTTAGATATAAAAGACAAAATTAATTTTACACTCTTAAATAATTAAGATAATGCCATCGCTTTTTGCCTCAGGTGAGTTCATTTTAGAATATCCTACAATTCACGGGATAGCCACAAATCAAAGGCTCTCAAGCTTTGCTCATTCGTTATCAAAACATCCAGATTTGGATATTGAGTGTTTTGATGATTTGTTGGATTATGATAAAAAAAGTTATCATTTGAACTATGTGATTACTTTATTAGACGATAAATCAAAATGCCTTTTGATTAAAAATAGAGGTTCATCATCTTTATTTTATCCAAAATACAACAATATACCTTATCTGCTTTGCTCTTTAAATGAAAATGAAATAAATCCCAATTTCATTGAAATTTTTAGCAAACTTCCGGATATATCCCTTTGTTTTGCATTAGAGAAACCAAACCAAAAACAAATTCTAAACTTTATTCAATTACAATGAGTCATATTGTACGTTATAACAAAACAAAAATTATTGCAACTATGGGTCCCTCAACTGCTGATATTGAGGTACTTAGGCAAATTATTATAGCAGGTGTAGACGTTTGCAGAATTAATTTCTCTCATGGCGAATGGGATGACCACTTATCCATGATTCATAAAATTCGTCAAGTGAATGAAGAATTAGGGACACACATTGCTATTCTAGCGGATCTCCAAGGGCCTAAACTCAGAATCGGTAAGGTTGACGAAAATAAAATGTTACTTGAAGATGGTGCAATAATGTTACTCACTACAGAAGCCACGATTAGCAAGGATAATACGATACATGTCAAGTATCCAACGCTTGCTCAAGACGTGGAAGTAGGGGAGCGAGTATTGTTAGATGATGGTAAACTTGAACTTGAGTTCACTAAAATTATTGACGAAAAATCTGTCGAAGCCAAAGTAATTAATGGGGGATATTTAAGTTCGAATAAAGGGTTTAATCTTCCATCTTCAAAGCTTTCGGTAGCTAGTTTGACGGAAAAGGATAGAAAAGATCTTGAATTTATCATGAAACAAGATTTTGACTGGATTGCACTTTCGTTTGTTCGTGAAGCCGATGATATTCATAATCTAAGAAAGATTTTAAATGAAAATAAATGTGAGTCGAGAATAATTGCTAAGGTAGAAAAACCACAAGCCGTTGAAAATATCGATGAAATTATTTTAGCGACAAATGCGATTATGGTAGCAAGAGGAGATTTGGGGGTAGAAATGCCGATGGAGCAAGTACCTATTATACAAAAGCGAATTGTATCTAAATGTATTCAAGCCAGTAAGCCTGTAATCATAGCTACTCAGATGATGGAAAGCATGATTACATCACCTACACCAACTCGAGCGGAGGCAAATGATGTAGCTAATGCTGTAATGGACGGTGCGGATGCAGTGATGCTCAGTGCAGAAACTTCTGTTGGCGACTATGCCTTAAAATCTGTGCAAGCAGTAGAAAAAATTCTCGGCAGCACTGAACTTGGATGGGATATTTACAATAAAATTAAAAAACCGAATCCAGCTTCTCCCTCTTTCTTAAGTGAGCGAATCTGCTATGCGACGGTTAGTATGAGCAAGGGTATAAGTGCAAAAGCAATTTTGTCAATGACAAAGACTGGTTATACCGCATATAAAATTGCAAGTGGGCGACCCAATTGTGATATTTTCATTTTTACGGCTAATAAAAAATTATTAACTCGTTTAAGTTTGGTATGGAACGTTCGAGCTTATTATTATGATAGTAAAACCAATACTGATGACACCATTAAAGAGGTCATTAGTATTTTGGTAGAGGACGATTTATTACATAAAGGGGATGTAGTAATCAATACAGCTGCAATGCCCGTAGTAGAAAATCGTAAAACGAATGCACTAAAAATAAGTATCGTTGAATGAGCGAAATAGTTAATCGTGTAGAGGCAAGTGGGATTATTACCCTAGATCTGGAAGAATTAATCCCAGATAATACGCAATCCTACATTGACATAAAAGACCAATTGTTTCAAGGATTAATCCTCAAGGAAAAAGATTTTAGAGCATGGGTGAAAGAACATGATTGGTCGCAATATCAAAATCATGATGTAGCCGTGTATTGTAGTGTCGATGCAGTGGTACCGACATGGGCCTATATGCTGATTGCTACGGCAATAAGTCCGATAACATCATCAGTGTATTTTACTAAACCAGAAAACCTAAATGCATTGATTGCAGAACGAGCTATAGCAAATATTGGTATTTCAAACTATGAAGACTGTAGAGTTGTAATCAAAGGATGTGGTAACCGAGAAATCAGTAATCACGCCTATGTAATGCTGACTTCAAAACTCATACCTATTGCAAAATCGGTCATGTTTGGTGAACCATGCAGTACAGTTCCAGTTTATAAGCGAAAATAGCGGTAGGATTCAGCTAAAAACACTATTCGCCTAATCCTTCGTAAGCATCAAAATTCATGTTGCGTTCGCCATCGATATATTCAGTAACAAATGCATCAGAAACACCAATACGTTTTATGTCGTTACTAAACTGAACAGCATCCAAAAGGTTGTCAAAATGACCAATAACGTAGCGTTTTTTGCCATCGATTTCTTCAGCTCGAACGGTTTTGAGCTTATCATTAAAGGATACTAAATCTAAGTATTGATAGAATCCCATTTGAACTTGGTAAACAGTACCCTCTGGTAACTCAGTTGTTGGGATAGTTTTTTCCAATTCTACGTAGCGAAGTTTTTCTAATTTTAGTTGTTCAGCTAATTTTTCCCTCTCCATTTCAGCTGATTTGAGTTGGCCATTAAGTCTAGCTATTTCATCAGTTAATTCGTTTACTTTAGATTGATGCTTGTTCTGCATCTTTACCCATTTTTCGGGATTCTTTTTATATGTCCTGATTTCTTTTTTAAGTGCTTTTCGTTGAGTTTTTGTCAATTCTTGTGCTTGAACAGAGTTACTCATTAAGAATCCCAGTGTAATTAAAATAATTAAAAAATTTTTCATGTTGAATATATATTATTTCAACAAAGCTATAATTTAGCTTACATGATATTCTGATAAGATATGTGAATAACTAACTTTGCATATACTTTAATGTACAATGGATTATAGAATAGAAAAAGACAGTATTGGTGATATTCAAGTACCTTCTGATAAATATTGGGCAGCTCAAACACAACGTTCGCTTGAAAATTTTAAAATTGGTGATCAAAGAATGCCCATCGAAATTATTAGAGCTTTTGCTGTACTGAAAAAATGTGCTGCAATGACTAATCACGAGTTAGGAGTATTGTCTGAAGAAAAAATGCAACTTATTTCTCAGGTATGTGACGAGATAGTTGCAGGAGATTTAGATGATCAGTTTCCTTTGGTAATATGGCAAACGGGTAGTGGTACGCAAAGCAATATGAATGTAAATGAGGTAATAGCCAATCGAGGACATGTGTTGTCAGGAGGTAAATTATCGGATGAAAATAAGGTCTTGCATCCAAATGATGATGTAAATAAATCACAAAGTAGCAACGATACTTTCCCAACAGCAATGAGTATTGCCGTTTACAAACAAATGGTTGATTTTTCAATTCCTGGATTACAAGTTTTAAAAGACTCATTTAAAAAGAAGGCAAGAGATTTTAAGGATGTAGTTAAAATTGGGCGGACTCACTTTATGGATGCTACTCCTCTTACACTTGGACAAGAATTTTCAGGGTATCGCAGACAACTCGAAATGAGTATAAAAGCAATAGAAAATGCGATGGTTGGGGCTCAAGAAATAGCTTTAGGTGGAACAGCAGTAGGCACAGGGTTGAACACTCCTAAAGGTTATGCTGAATTAGTTGCCAAAAAAATTAGTGCAGAAATGGCCATGCCTTTCAGATCAGCTGAGAATAAATTTGAGGCTCTTGCTGCTCACGACGCGATGGTTGAACTGCATGGTTCTCTCAAAAGAGCTGCTGTAAGCTGTATGAAAATAGGTAATGACATTCGAATGCTAAGCTCTGGTCCGAGAAGTGGTATAGGGGAAATTATTATCCCGAGCAACGAACCGGGTTCTTCCATTATGCCTGGTAAAGTGAATCCAACACAATGTGAAGCTTTAACCATGGTTTGTGCACAAGTGATGGGTAATGATGTAGCTGTAAGTATTGGTGGTAGTAATGGTCATTTCGAACTCAATGTATTCAAGCCATTGATTGCTGCAAATTTGTTGCAAAGTGCACGTATATTAGGCCAAGCATGTCTTTCATTTAATGATAATTGTGTGGTAGGAATAGAACCTAATCTACCCGAAATTAAGAACAAACTAGATAATTCATTGATGTTGGTTACTGCTTTGAATACACATATTGGTTATGATAAAGCAGCAAAAATTGCCAAGAAAGCGTACCATGACAATAGTACATTGAAAGAGGCAGCCATTGAATTGGGCTATTTGACTTCCGAGGAATTTGATGAATGGGTTAGACCAGAAAATATGTGTGGGGATACCGAACTTGGTTTCTAAATTATGAGTGTCAAACTAAAACCTTTTCGGATAAGGGTCATACAAAATTTTTCAAATCGTACTGATCATAAAATATTAGATATTGGATCGGGGAGTCATTCCAGCTCGATTACGAAAAAGTGGTGGCCTGACTGCCATTACACGGGTGTAGATCGTGATATAAATTATGACAATACGCCCGAAGATATCAGTGCTATGGATGAGTTTATCCAACTAGATTTAACCGAGCTAGACTACAAAAAAATCCCAGACAACTCGTTTGATGTGATTATCATGAGTCATGTGATTGAACATTTACATAATGGGGATCAAGTCTTGCCATTATTATTTAAAAAATTAAAAAAAGGGGGATTATTCTACATCGAATTTCCGTGCGAGGCAAGTGCTTCATTTCCCAGCAAAAGAGAAACACTCAACTTCTTTGATGATGATACCCATGTAAGAATTTATTCGATTAAAGAAGTAGCTAATATTTTTATGCAAGAAAATTTCATGGTGAAAGCTGCTGGTAAAAATAGAAGCTGGGTGAATATTGCCCTAATGCCCATAAAAATACCACTTCAATTATTTACTAAAGGTTATGTGAGAGGTGGTGTATATTGGGATTGGTATGGGTTTGCTGATTATCTTGTAGCAGAAAAAAAGAGTTAAAATCACCTAACTTAACCCGGATACTATTCCATTTTCATCGATATTCATACCCTCGCTAGCAGGGATACTTGGAAGTCCAGGCATACGCATCATATTCCCTAAAATTGGGATAATGAAACCAGCTCCAGCTGCAATTTCAAATTCTCGAACAGTCACACTAAAATTTGTAGGTCGGCCATGTAATTTTTCTTGATCCGAAAAAGATTTCTGTGTTTTTGCCATGCAAATAGGGAGATCACTTAAATTTAGTTTTTCAATACTTCTCAATCCTCGTTCGGCTTGGGTAGAATAGTTTACGCCCTCTGCTCCGTATATCTCTTTGGCAATTGTTT
The DNA here is from genome assembly GCA_016779945.1 of Bacteroidia bacterium. GTDB lineage: Bacteria > Bacteroidota > Bacteroidia > NS11-12g > UBA9320 > UBA9320. Next base: position 14,322 of record JADHMR010000026.1, read on the forward strand.
CAATCTTATTTTTAATCGTATCATTTTTTTGATAAAGAGGCTTAAAATTGGATGAGTTATTATCAATTTCTTGAATGACAGCTTTAGCTAGGTTGGTCGTGCCTTTGCCACCATCTGCCCAACCTTTGCTAACGACGGCCTTAATTCCAAGTGCTTCACATGCTTGAATCAACCAATCTATTTCTTCATTACTATCCGTAGGAAAATGATTAATAGCAACGACTCTAGACAATCCAAATTTCTGCATATTCTCCAGATGTTTTTCTAAGTTTTCAAACCCCTGTTTTACGCGTTCTAGATTTGGAGTATCATATTCCTCTTTTGATGCACCACCGTGATGCCTTAGAGCTCTAATTGTGGCAACCATCACAACAACCTTCGGTTTTAGCTGAGCATAATCACATTTTATATTTAAAAATTTTTCTGCACCTAAATCAGCACCAAATCCAGCTTCAGTAATGGTGTAATCTGCAAGTGACATACCCATTTTGGTAGCAATAATGGTATTTGTCCCTTGTGCAATATTAGCAAAAGGTCCACCATGAATAATTGCTGGATTATGTTCAAGAGTTTGAACTAAATTTGGTTTTATAGCATCTTTTAGGAGAAGTGCCATGGCATTCTCTGCATTTAGATCTCTTGCATAAATAGGTTCTCTATTAAAAGTGTATCCGATGAAAATATTTCCCAGTTTTTGTTTGAGGTCCTCAATATTTTTGGACATACACAGGATAGCCATCACCTCACTAGCTGCAGTAATATTAAATCCGTCTTGTCGAGGAATCCCGTTAGCGGTTCCCCCTAATCCAATAGTGATATTCCTTAATGATCGATCATTTAAATCAATGACACGTTTCCAGACAATGGTTCGAGGATCAATATTCAGTCCTCTTTTATTGCTTTGAAGATTATTATCGATTAGCGAGCTTAGAAGATTGTTTGCTTTTTCTACGGCATTAAAGTCTCCAGTGAAATGAAGGTTGATGTCTTCCATGGGAACAACTTGAGAGTAGCCACCACCAGCTGCTCCACCTTTTATCCCAAATACAGGTCCTAGTGAGGGCTCTCTAAGAACAACTATAGATTTTTTGCCAAGGGTATTCATTCCCTCATTCAACCCAATAGATACAGTAGTTTTTCCTTCTCCTGCAGGTGTTGGTGTCAGAGCAGTAACTAAAATTAAGTTTGATTTTTCAATAGCTGATTCGTTGATTAGCTTCAGAGGAAGTTTAGCCTTAAATTTTCCGTAGTGTTCGAGCTCATCACTTGAGATATTGAGTTTTTTTGCAACATCATTGATGTGTTGCAATTGAACACTTTGTGCTATTGAGATGTCAGACATTTTTTAGTTGTATTTGCAACGAAGATAATTATATCACACCCATTTCCTTACCAACTTTTACAAAAGCATTAATTGCTTTTTCTAAGTGATGTTGTTCATGTGCAGCTGACAGTTGAACTCGAATTCTTGCTTTACCTTTTGGAACTACAGGGAAGTAAAAGCCAATAACATAGACACCCTCATCCAATAATTTTTGTGCCATTTCCTGAGCGATTACTGCATCGTAAAGCATGATCGGGACAATCGGATGTACTCCAGGAGTGATATCAAACCCGGCCTCTGTCATTTTTGTCCTAAAATAAAGGGTATTATGCTCTAGTTTATCCCTTAATGCTGTAGTTTCACTGAGCATGTCCAAAACGGCTATACTCGCTCCTACAATGCTCGGAGCAAGTGTATTTGAGAATAGATATGGACGTGATTTTTGCCGAAGCATTTCAATGATTTCTTTTTTACCCGAGGTGAACCCACCACTTGCACCACCTAAAGCTTTACCAAGAGTACCTGTGATAATTTCAATTTGACCCATGACGCCACAATGTTCGTGAGTACCTCGTCCTGTTTTTCCTAAGAAACCTGAGCTATGGCATTCGTCAATCATGACAGTTGCATTATAGGTGTCAGCTAATTTTACAATTTTGTCAAGTTGTGCAATGGTTCCATCCATAGAGAAAGATCCATCAGTTACAATAATTCGATTTCGGTGTTCTTGACTTTCTTTAAGGCATCTCTCAAGATCATCCATATTATTGTGTTCATAACGATATCGGTGAGCTTTGCAAAGTCTTACTCCATCAATAATACTTGCATGGTTTAATCCATCAGAAATGATGGCATCTTGATTATCAAAAAGGGGCTCAAAAACACCGCCATTCGCATCAAACGCAGCTGCGTATAAAATGGTATCTTCTGTGCCTAAATAGTCTGATAATTTACGTTCTAATTCTTTATGAATATCTTGTGTTCCGCAAATAAACCGAACCGACGACATACCGTATCCATGAGAATCTATAGCGTCTTTTGCAGCTTGAATCACTTTGGGGTGTGAGCTTAGTCCTAAATAATTGTTTGCACAAAAATTGATTACATCATCTCCTTTATTGGTTTGAATATTTGCACCTTGAGGTGTGGTAATTACTCGTTCATTCTTGAAAAGACCAGCTTCTTTTATTTCTGATAGCTCTTGAGTAAGTTTAGCTTGCAATGAGTCGTACATGTTTGTTCGTAATTTGTAGGTCACAAACTTAAAAATAATTGACATAACATGATGCAATGTTTCATTTGATGTAAATAGAATTTAAAAATAAGGATAATCATGACTACAAAGGCACAAAAACGGAATGGCATAATGCTTGTTAATCTATTATAAATTAGATTATTTAAATTAATGTCTGAACAAAGCAATAAGGCAAACAAGCCTAGGAATCAAGGAGATAGACAAAATCCATTCGATATGAAGAAGAATAAAGGGGGTAAGCCAAAATTCAATTATGTCTGGATATATGCCATATTAGCAGTTGTATTTTTAGTCATGACATTTTTAAATCCGTCTGGCGGGAAGCAGGTTACTGTAGATCGTGTATTGTCTATGGTTGAAAATGGCGACGTTAAAAAAATTAGCGTAATTAATAGAAGTCGTGCAGAAATTTACTTGACAGATAAAGCGAAAAAGGCCGAAGAGTATAAAAAAGATATTCCTGAAAATGCTTTTTCGGGCTCTAGCTCATACACCTATTTTTTATCTGATATCGGAGATTACGAATATTTCAACAATCAAGTTAATGAGGCACAAAAAGATTTGTCTGCTTCGCAAAAAGTAATTATAAATCCAGAGGTTAAAGAAAATTTTTGGGATAATCCACTTGTATCAATTGTATTATACATTGTCATTTTTGGCTTAATATGGATGTTCATCATGCGAAGAATGGGTGGTGGTGCTGGGCCAGGTGGAGGACAGATATTTAGTATTGGAAAGTCAAAAGCCCAACTATTTGATAAGGATACCAAAGTAAATGTCACGTTTAAAGATGTGGCGGGATTAGAGGGTGCTAAAGAAGAAGTCATGGAAATCGTTGATTTTCTTAAAAACCCAAAAAAGTACTCAGAACTTGGAGGTAAAATTCCGAAAGGAGCACTTTTAGTAGGCCCTCCAGGAACCGGTAAAACATTGTTGGCTAAAGCGGTAGCTGGTGAGGCTGATGTTCCATTCTTTTCATTGTCTGGGTCCGATTTTGTTGAAATGTTTGTAGGGGTAGGAGCAAGTAGAGTTAGAGATTTATTCAAACAAGCCAAAGAAAAAGCACCATGCATCATTTTTATTGATGAGATTGATGCCATTGGAAGAGCAAGAGGAAAAAATGCGATGCAAGGAGGTAATGATGAACGTGAAAATACGCTCAACCAGTTATTAACAGAAATGGATGGTTTTGGTACCGATACAGGAGTAATTATGTTAGCTGCCACCAACCGAGTAGATATACTAGATTCAGCATTGCTCAGAGCGGGAAGATTTGATCGACAGATATATGCGGATATGCCTGATCTAAATGAACGAAAAGAAATTTTTAATGTCCATTTAAAGCCTATCAAAGTTGAAAAAAATCTGGATGTCGATTTTCTAGCCAGACAGACACCTGGATTTAGTGGAGCAGATATCGCAAATATGTGTAACGAGGCGGCATTAATAGCAGCTAGAAGTGACAAAAAGCAAGTTGAGAAACAAGACTTTTTGGATGCTGTTGATCGGATTGTTGGAGGACTTGAAAAGAAAAACAAAATCATTACACCCGATGAAAAAAGAGCAGTAGCAGTACACGAAGCAGGTCATGCTACGGTGAGTTGGTTGTGTGAATTTGCTAATCCTTTGGTAAAGGTGACTATTGTTCCTAGAGGCCGAAGTCTTGGGGCTGCATGGTATCTCCCAGACGAGAGACAAATCACTCGTACAGAGCAGATGCTCGATGAAATGTGTGCTACCTTAGGAGGTAGAGCCGCAGAAAAGGTTGTATTTGACAAAATATCTACTGGTGCACTAAGTGATTTAGAAAAAGTTACTAAACAAGCTATGGCTATGGTTTCGATTTATGGTTTGAATGAAAAAGTTGGAAATGTTTCTTATTACAATATGGATAACAGCTTCAGTAAGCCTTTTAGTGAGAAACAAGCATCTGTTATGGATGAAGAAATTAAAAAACTTACGGACCAGCAGTATAAACGGGCTATCAAAATATTGAAAGAAAATAAAGATAAACTCTTATTGTTAGCTGATCAACTCCTAGAGAAAGAGGTTATATTTAAAGAAGACTTAGAAAAAATCTTTGGTCAGAGTGCTGCGGATAAAGCTGCAGAAAACAAAACAAAGGATAGCGTAAAACCAGAAGAGAAAAAAGAGGAAGAAAAAACGGAGTCAGAAACTGAACCTAAATAGGGAATTACTTTACCTTAGTGGTTAAGTATTTCATAACTTCATCTGGTACTAAGTATTTTATACTTCTATCCATACGGACAAGTCCACGTATATAGCTAGCAGAGATATTTAACATAGGACCTTTCATTACACGAACTTTTTGATTTTTAGCAAACTCACCACCAGGGAATCCATCTCTGTAATACGATAAAATGTCATAGTTCATGAGAATACTTTCGTGATCCTTCCATTTTTCAAGGTGTTGTAGATTATCTGTACCAAGAATAAGTTGAAACTCTGTAGTTGGATTTTGCTCCTTTAATTTTTTTAAGGTAAAATAGGAGTAAGAAGGTATAGGCATGTCAAACTCGATATCACATGCTTTAAATTTATTGTTTCCTTTGATAGCAAGTTTCACCATATTAAGTCGATGAGACGCCTCCAAAATGTCTTTGCCTTTTTTTAAGGGATTTTGAGGGGATACCACATACCAAATTTCATCGAGTTTAGCTTGATCTAACATGTATTGACCAATAATTAAATGCCCGAAATGGATGGGGTTAAACGACCCAAAAAATAATCCTACCTTCATTTTAATCTTAAGATTTTATAAATGTTGTAACTAAACTTTCTGCGGTGTCAAAGGTATCACTTAATATATCGTTAACAATAACTTTATCAAACAGATGTTCATAATTTAGCTCACTTTTAGCTTTCTCTATTCGCTCTAAGAGTTGATGTTCAACTTCAGTCTCTCTATCGCGAAGTCTTTTCATGAGAATATCTACAGAAGGAGGTCTCAAAAAAACAGCCAGTGCTTGATCGCCATAAAACTTTTTTATATTCAATCCGCCAATAACATCTACATCAAATATGACAGTTTTTCCCTCCGACCACAGACGCTCAACTTCTGACTTGAGGGTACCATAAAACAAGCCCTTATAAACTTCTTCGTATTCTAAAAATTCTTCATTTTTAAGAGCCTTCAAAAAGTCATTTTCAGAATAGAAATAATAGTCTTTGCCATTTTTTTCGTTTGGCCTTTTTTGTCGCGTAGTTACACTTACAGAAAAAGCAAGGTTTTCCAATTTGTTTAGCAGATGCTTTACAACGGTTGTTTTTCCACTTCCACTGGGAGCGGAGAATATGATTAATTTGTTACTCAATGTGATTTATAAGAGGTTAAGTACTTGTTCTTTTATTTTTTCTAATTCTTCTTTCATCGCGATTACCTCTTTTTGGATACCTGGATGATTTGCCTTGCTCCCCAATGTATTGATCTCTCTCCCCATTTCTTGTGCTACAAAATTGAGCGATTTTCCTTTTGGATTGTTTGATAATGCATCTAAAAAGTGAGAACAATGTTCTTGTAAACGATTTTTTTCTTCGCTCACATCCAATTTTTCGAGATAGTAAATCAATTCTTGTTCAAATCGATTTTTATCATAGCCCTCATCATCTGTGAGTAGGCTCAATTTTTTTTGCAAACGTTCTTTGGTGGTATGAATTCGTTCAGGTTCGAGTTCTTCAATACGAGGAATACCCGCAGAAATAGATTGTGTGTAAGACTCTAGTAATTTGAATAAACCGTCTCCTTCTCGTTTTCTGAATTCATCAAATTCTTTGAATGCTTCTTTCCCAACTTCAAGTACGAGGGAATATAACTCAGGATCAAGGTGCTCATGATCGTGATAAATTACGTCATTCATTCCTGTTGTAATTCTGAAAATATCATGATCAGGTGCCTTTAATTCTTCACTAAGGGATTTTAGTTTAGCATAGTATTGTTTGGCAAGTGATTCATTAATTTGGATTTCGTTATCACTTATTTCATGCTTTACAATATGGATTGATATCGAGGTACTTCCTCTTTCAATAAGCTTTCCAAAAGTATTACGTATTTCGATTTCCTTTGCCATTAAAAATCGTGGTATCCTTAAGTTAATATCAAGGTACTTGCCATTTAAGGCTTTAATCTCAACCTTAACACTATATTTTTCTGTATGCACCTCGGCTGTGCCATAGCCGGTCATGGATCGTATCATGTTATGATGGCAAATGTAATTAGTAAATGGCTAGAATTTAAAGAAACGGGTAAATTCAAAAGCGTAATTTCTAATATCCACTTTAGTTTTTCCCTTTATTCACTAAAAAAAGACCACTAATAATAAGCAGACCATATCCAACTTTTTCAATCGAAAGGGTATCCATACCTAGAGAGATTGCAATAAGTGTTGCCAACAGTGGTTGAAGATAAATGTAACTACCAACGGTAGTAGAACTGCTATTTTGCAGAGCCCAAGCATTCATTAAATATGCTAATATGGTCACACCAATGATTACATAAGTCATGGAAAAAATGGCCTTATTTGGAAGTGAGGTCCATTCTACGTTCACGAAATCAGATACTCCAATAGGTAAAACCATCATGAATCCAAACACAAACAAAAATGTGGTTATTGTAATTGCATTATATTTTTTTAAAAGCCTTACAACAAAATACAGGTAGTATGCATAACTTGTGGCATTGAGCATCACGAGTATATCTCCCATTAGCCCATTGTTATCAATAGAAAAATGGAAAACATCTACTAATAGTGCAGCACCAATAAATGCTATTAGTATTCCCGAGTAAACAATTGGTTTAATAGGAGTTTTGTTTCCAATAGCTGAGAAAATAACCACAAAAACAGGTGCCATTAGCATAAGTACCGATGCATTGATAGAGGAAGTCATTGATAACCCCTTAAAAAAGGCAGTCATATTAAAAGCTACTCCGAAAAATGCGGCAATGAATAGTTGCCAATAATCTTGTTTTTGTTTAATCCGTTCTTTAGAAAAAAATAGATAATAGACCACAAAAAAAACCATACCAGATCCAACTCGAAGTAGTATGAATGCCGATGGGCTGATATATTGTGGC
>JADHMR010000027.1 GCA_016779945.1 Bacteroidia bacterium
GGGTCTTTCAAAACATATTACGAAAATGGTTCTCCTGAAGTAATTTGCTCATACTCAAATGGAAAGCTTGACGGTTCATATACGCTGCATTACAAAAATGGTCGAACAAGAAAAAGAGCTACTTTCAAGAATGGTGTTGAAGAGGGTAGTTTTGTCCTTTACCATTCAAATGGTCAATTTGAACAAAAGGGGAAATATCTCAATGGAAAACCTGATGGTCTCGTAATATCATACGATCGTGAGGGTGGAAAACGAAAAGAAATTCATTACAGTAACGGGTTAAGAAATGGATCAAGTACGCTTTACCATATTAATGGTCAAATAGCCGAGAAGTCTAACTTTATTGATGGATTTAGAGATGGTGAAAAAATAACCTATACTCTTGAAGGTCAAGCAATTGAAAAATCATTTTATAAAAAAGGACAGATCGATGGAGAAAGTATTACCTATACTATGCGTGGCAAACCACTTGAAATAAAAACATTTAAAAATGGTGCGTTAAATGGTCCTTATAAATTATTTAAACAACAAGGATTGGACACTTATGGTAATTATGCAAATAATCTAAAGACAGGTTATTGGGTAGAGCATCAATTTTCTAAAGGTGGTCCTGACGAAGGAACGTATTTAAAAGGGAAAAAAACAGGTGCTTGGAAACTTGGAGCTACTAATTTATTTGGAAAGTGCAAAGGTGAATTTATTGAAAATCTAAAACATGGCACATGGGAATATTGGAAACTTAACGGGAGTAAATGGAAGACCGAAAAATGGGATAATGGTAAGCTATTGAAGTGATATCAATGGATTATTTACGATTTTGACTCACTCCACTTAAATAAAGCAAGATCGTATTTTATTGGATCTGTATCATCTAAATTAAGTAAACTATCGGACAGCTCGTCTACAGCTTTCCAATCTTGTTGCTTTCGTGTCAGTAAACCAAAATGGAATGCTGCTCTTTGAACATGAACATCCAATGGACATCTTAAATCAGCCGTTTTGATTGAACTCCAAATTCCAAAATCAATGTGATCTTTTCGGACCATCCATCGCAAAAACATATTTAATCGTTTGGCCGAAGAATTTTTAGAAGGATTTGCAATATGTTTTTTGGTTCTTTGTGGTGCAAAATCAAAATCAAAAAATTGGTGATGAAAATGAATTAATCGGTTTTTAACCGTATCTCCTTTAAAATAAATTTCGAGTGAATCTTCTTTAAGATAGAATTGCTTGAGAACCTCAATAAAATAAAGACAATCAGTGCTATTAAATGTACGATGTACAAAAGACTCAAATACTTTTAAATCCTTTTCAGAGTGCTCCATGACGAATCGATAAGGTTCCTCTCCCATCCAATGCATCAATTTGTTGGTGTTGTTAATGATTGTTTTACGTTGCCCCCATGCTAAAATAGAAGCAAAAAATGCAGAAATCTCAATATCTTGTAGTTTACTAAATCGCTTGGGTATAGAAATTGGATCATTTGCTACGAAGTCGTTAGATTGAATTGAGTTCAGAATAAGATCTAACTCATTTTTTATTGCATTAATTTTCAAATTTGAGGATTAGTTAAGCCATTGCTTTTTCCAAATCAGCAATCAAGTCGTCCGCATCCTCAATGCCCACACTTAAACGGATTAACGAATCAACAACACCTGATTTTTCACGTTCTTCTTTTGGTATTGACGCATGAGTCATGGTAGCTGGGTGACCAATCAAACTCTCAACACCACCTAAACTTTCGGCCAAAGAAAACAAATGCGTGCTTTTAACTATCTGCTTTGCATCTTCAATTTGATTGCCCACTAGTGTGAATGATATCATTCCTCCAAAACCTCGCATTTGACGTTTTGCAATATCATGATTAGTATGAGACTCAAAACCTGGCCAATATACCTTATCAACTTTTGGTTGATCATTTAACCATCGAGCTATTTTTTCACCATTTTCACAATGACGTTGTAATCGAACGTGAAGCGTTTTAATTCCTCTAAGAACAAGAAATGAGTCCATTGGTGCTGTTACCGCACCACTACTATTTTGAATGCGATACATTTCGTCCGCAATTTTGTCGTCATTGCATATTAAAGCTCCCATAACAACATCACTATGCCCACCTAAATACTTTGTTACTGAATGCATAACAATGTCTGCACCTAGGTCTAGTGGCGTTTGTAAATATGGTGTTGCAAACGTATTATCAACAGCTAGCATAGCATCATTGGATTTTGCAATTTTTGAGACGGCCTCAATATCAATGATGTTCATCATTGGATTTGTTGGTGTTTCTACCCAAATTAACTTGGTCTGATTATTTACAACTTTTGATATATTTTCAATATCAAGCATATCAACAAAGTGAAATTTGATACCATATTTTTCAAAAATAGTCTTGAAAATCCGGTAAGATCCACCGTATAAATCGTTTGTTGAAATCACTTCATCACCAGGGTTAAGCATTTTAATCACGCAATCTATAGCTGCAAGACCACTACCAAAACATGCTCCATATTTACCATTTTCAATAGCTGCAAGGTTTGATTCTAGAGCTTGTCTTGTTGGGTTGCCTGTTCTACTATACTCAAAACCCTTATGGTTGCCGATACCGTCTTGAATGTAAGTACTTGTTTGATATATGGGAGTCATAATTGCTCCAGTAGCACTATCAGGTTCTAATCCTGCGTGAATTGCTTTAGTTCCGAATTTCATTTGTAAATAGTAAGTATGTGCTCACGACTGGATTCGAACCAGCACGTCCTAAAGCGGACACCAGCCCCTCAAGCTGGCGTGTCTACCAATTTCACCACGTGAGCAATGATGTTGCGAATTTATGGCATTATTCAAGAATTAGTTTAAATTTTTAGTCGAATTTGAATATACCTAATTATGTATACTTTTTTATCTCACGATTAATTGCCTTATCCTTTAGACTATCACGTTTATCATGGATTTTTTTACCTTTTGCAATACCAATTTCAATCTTTGCAAATCCTTTAGCAGAAATAAATAATTCAATGGGAACGATTGTAATTCCCTGATCTTTTAATTTATTCTTAATTTTTTTAAGTTCAGTTTTAGTCAGCAATAAACATTTATCTCGATCAGGATTTTGCTGAACATAACCAGCATTCTTAAATTCAGAAATCCGCATTCCTTTTATTTTAAATACACCACTATCGTCAAAAAAGCAATATCCCTCAGATATACTTACCTTTTTATCTCGAATAGACTTTATTTCGGCCCCTGTCAGTACAATACCTGCCTCGAAGGTATCGTTAATTGAATATTCAAAATAAGCTCTCCTATTTCGAGTAATACTATTATCTCTGTGCTTCTTTTTAGCCACTTTTTGCCTTTCTCTTTAATGCCTCTAGCTCATCAGAATTTAAAATCTTTTGTCCAGTTTCAATTTTTGCAATTAATCTACCATTCACTTTTGCAGTTATTGTACATACAACCTCATTGTGCACAACGCTTTTAATAGTTGCAATAAATCTCACCTCGTCACCGACCAATGCTGGAGAAACATGTTTAATGTTAACAAATGTACCTATGCCCTCTTCATCAATTTCTTTCATATCCAACACAAAAAGTCTACTTGACCATTCGGCATCTCGTGCCAAAGCAAATGTGCTATAATAGGGATGAACTTCTACTCCGTTGAATTTTGCAGTATCTTTTTTTGATACCACTTTATAAAATTCTTTTGTATCTCCGTATTTAAATAGTTGTTTCATTCGAAATTGGATTTCTAACTAACGAAATTAACCTAATTCTATGATACTGATTCCCTCTCCGCCCAAACCAACTCGCTCATATGACATGTTCACTATTGTTGGGTTTTGTTTTAAATGCTTTCTAATTTCTGTTCTTAAAATACCGTTTCCTTTACCATGCAAAATTCTCAACTTAGAAACACCCATTATTAATGCTGTATCTATTAAACTATCAACTTCAGAAAGAGCTTCATGTGTCCTCATACCTCTGATATCTATTTCGGATTTAAAACTTTGTTGCTTAATAAAATAAGAAGATTCACTGATATACTTTTTGACTTTTTTGGCGTTACCCTGGCCAACCTTCTCAATATTTTCTATGCTAGTTTTTGTTGTTAAAGCTCCAAATCTGATGGTAATCTTATTTTTCTTGATTTCGGTTATTTCTCCCGAGATATCTGAGCCTTTTACTTGAACTTGATCCCCAATTTTATATTTTATTTCCGTTGAAATCGTATCTGGGATGTCATCTCCTAATTTTGTTACTTTTTGTTTTAATGAATTCCTAACCTTATCTGTTTTTTTCTTATCAGCAGAACTTTCCTTAATAACTCTAATCGTTTTTTCAATCTCTTTATTAGCCGATTTTATAATCGAACTTGCCTTAATGTTTGCTTGTTGGATAATCTCAGATTTTTGACCTTCTAACTTTTCTTTCAGTAATCTGTACTCATGTTCATACTTTTTGGCATTTTCCAGTTTTATATTGAGTTCTAATTCTTTTTCCTTAATTTTTTCTTGTTGTAATTGGACATCAGATAATAACTCATCTAAATCGTATTGCTTAGTGTCTGTGAGAGCTTTGGCTCTTTTGATGAGTTTTTTATTCAGCCCTATATTACTAGCTACTTCGAATGAAAAAGAACTTCCAGGTTGACCAACTTGTAATTTGTATAATGGTATTAGTTTGTCAACATCAAACAGCATTGCTGCATTTTGAATACCTGTTAGTTGATCAGCTTTAGTTTTAATATTACTAAAATGTGTTGTAATAATTCCATAAGCATTTTTTGCGTGGATCGATTCGAGAACAGCCTCTGCAATTGGGCCTCCAAACATAGGATCTGTACCAGTCCCAATCTCATCCATCAAAACCAATGTATTCTCATCACAAAAATTAATTATATGCTTTGCAGACTTAAGATGAGAAGAATAAGTACTCAAATCTGACTCGATACTTTGATCGTCCCCAATGTCAATAAAAATATGCTCAAAAATCTGAAAAGTACTTTCATCAGAACACGGCACTAAAAATCCATTTTGCAACATCAATTGAAGTAAACCAATTGTTTTTAATGCCACTGATTTCCCCCCAGCATTAGGTCCAGAAATTACAATGATGCGATTATCCTTATCCAACGAATAATCTAGCGGCACCAATTGTTTACTTTCATCACTAAGTCTCTCTTTTAAAAGAGGATGTTTGCTATTAATGACATTTGTAAAAGAATCAAACTTGGGTAAAACACATTTCCAGTCAGAGGCCAGTCTTGCTTTTGAACGTACAAAATCATAGATGGCCAAATTTTTTCTAGCCTTCTTAATTTCTCTTAAGTTCAATACAATTTGCTGGCTGATTTTCTTTAAAATAGTAATGATTTCCAGTCTTTTTTTAATTTGTAACTCAGACAAATCATTATTCAAACCAACAATTTCCATTGGCTCGATATAAGAAATTTTTCCCGTACCAGATTGATCAATTAAGACTCCATTCACCTTTCGCTTAAATTCGGATAAAACAGGAAGTACTACCCTACCATTTTTTATACCCAACTCTGTGTTGGCAAGCAATCCTTTTTCCTTTGCTTTTATAAAAATATTATTGGAACTTTTAAGTATGTTGGATTCTAGTTTTTTTATCTCATTGTGAATCTTACGAAGCTTTGGAGTAGCAGATGGTTTAATTTTACCCTCTGGGTCAAGGATTTGGTCAATTTGATCGATTAGTGTGTAATCAATACCTACATCTTTAAACACACTAGAAAGATTCGGATATTCATCAATATTATTTCTAAAAAAATCATCCACTTTTTTTGCTGATACTAGAAAATCACTAATTTCTTGAATGGACTCAATTTCATAAAAAAAACCTTCAATATGGGCAGTTTTTTCGTGTAAATCAAAATCAAGAGGTAAAAAAACATTGAGCTTGGCATTTTCCAATATTTCTAATGCTTCTTTGGTTTGTTCAAGCCTAAGAAATAATATGTCTGATTGATTAGTATATTTTACTTGAGTGTGAATGGATTTACCTAATTCAGTCTCACAATGATTTCTTGCAAAATCGATAACTTGATCAAAACCCAGTTTGTTATAAATGTTCTTAGGAAAAAGCATTATTAATAACGATTTATCTTTTTTGCGACCTCATCCATTAATTTAGCCAACATATCAGGTTTTTTGGCATATGATCGGAGTGTACTATCAAATTGTTCTGCAGTTATGCCATATTTATTAAATACAATGGTGTACGAAGTATCTCTCATCATCTTTCCCTCAATACTTCCTGTAACAAAAGATTTTTGGGCAGCATCTAATATTTTGATGTCTTTTATAACATCAATCATCACATTTTCTTCAATGACTACTTCAGGTTTTAGCTCTGAATTTGAGTTACATCCAAAAACAACAACAATTAAACAAAGTAAAAATATCTTTGTGATGAAAATATGTCTCATTCTATACGCGAAAATATCACACAAATACGTCAAGAAATAGGAAATGCTGAATTAGTTGTTGTATCAAAATACAGATCTATCGAAGAATTGAATCAAGTTTATGAAACAAATCAACGAAATTTTGCTGAAAACAGGGTTCAAGAACTTACTAAAAAGAAAGAATTAATGCCAGACGACATTCACTGGCACATGATTGGAAATTTGCAGACCAATAAAGTGAAATTTATTGCACCATTTATTCATCTTATTCAGTCTGTAGATCGCATCAAATTACTTAAAGAAATTAACAAAGAAGCCAAAAAGAATAATCGAGTCATTCCTATCCTTTTTCAGGTACATATTGCAGAAGAAGAACATAAATTTGGTTTCTCACTCTATGATTTAACAACTATGATTGAATCCAATCAATTATCAGAATTTAATAATATAGAAGTAAAAGGCTTAATGGGCATGGCAACAAATACAACTGATAAAAAAATTGTAACCACAGAATTTATTAAGCTTAAATCATTTTTCGATAAATGGAAAAATCAAATGAACTGGTCTACACTATCAATGGGAATGAGCGGGGATTATATTGAAGCCATTGAATGTGGTAGCACACTGATACGAGTAGGTAGTAAAATTTTTCAGTAAAAGAGAAGAAAAATGTCATAAATAAGAAAAGGTCCCCGAGAGGACCTTTTCAATTGACTATGAAAACTCTAAATCTTGGGCTAGAACGCCCAAGGTCTTTAATCTATGTGGTCTCTTTTAATAATTGAGACGCTTAATGATTGTCATTTTGTTATCACAAATTTACAACTAATATTTAGATGAACAACTATCCAAATAAAAAAATGTAATTTTTTAAACTACGTTCACAAATGAACGGTTGTTTGCCTTCTTCTTAAATTCTACCTTGCCGTCAGCTAGTGCAAAAAGAGTATGGTCTTTGCCTATACCTACATTTTTACCTGGGTGATGAACTGTACCACGCTGTCTCACTAAAATGTTTCCAGCAATACATTCTTGCCCACCAAATATCTTCACACCTAGTCGTTTACTGTGAGATTCTCTTCCGTTTTTACTACTTCCAGCTCCTTTTTTGTGTGCCATGATTATTTAGCCTTAATGCTTTCTATTTGTATTTGTGTTAGATACTGTCTGTGACCATTTTTGGTTTTGTATCCTTTTCTTCTCTTCTTCTTGAAAACAATTACTTTGTCTCCCTTAAGATGGTCAAGTACCTTAGCTTTTACAGAGGCTCCTTTGATTGATGGAGTTCCTACAGTTACTTTACCAGAATCATCGACAAGCATTACATTGTCAAAATTAACTGATTTACCGGTGTCCTCACCTAACCTATGGACATACAATTTTTGATCCTTTTGGACTTTAAATTGTTTGCCTGCTATATCAACTATTGCGTACATATTAAATTTCGTGGTGCAAAAGTAAAATTTATTTATAAATCTACCTAAATACCGATTGTTTTTTCTTATAAAATATTGACATTTTTTTTAATAATGTTAATAAGCCCTCATTCTTTTTATTACTTTTGCACCCACTTATTAAAAAAATGGATTTAGTAAAGCAAATAGCAGCAGAGCAAATAAGAACCGACCTCCCCGAATTTGCAGCAGGTGACAACATTTCTGTTCATTACAAAATTATAGAGGGTGAAAAAGAGCGTATACAAGTATTTCAAGGTACAGTTCTCCAATGCAGAAATTCTGGTTTAGACGAAACATTCACCGTTCGTAAAATTAGTAGTGGTGTTGGTGTTGAAAGAATATTCCCTTCAAACTCTCCCAATATTGATAAAATTGAAGTCAATCGTAGAGGTAAAGTTAGAAGGGCTAGAATATTTTATTTACGTGGTCGTTCAGGTAAGAGTGCCCGTATTAAAGAAAAAAGATAACTATTTAAATACGTATTATTTAAATTATACAAAGCCCGTCTTGGTTATGCCATGATGGGCTTTTTTATTTGCAATACGTTCATCGCACTTTAATAATTTACAACTAAAAATAAATAATGGAGATTTCAGCTAAGTACAACCCTGAAGGAATTGAGCAACGTTGGTACAACGAGTGGATGGAACAAAAACTATTTTCATCAATACCTGATAACAGACCAAGTTACACTGTTGTTATGCCTCCGCCAAATGTCACAGGTATTCTCCACATGGGTCACATGCTGAATAATACCATACAAGACATTTTAGTAAGACGTTCTCGTATGCTTGGCTATAATGCTTGTTGGGTTCCTGGAACTGACCACGCATCCATAGCAACTGAAAATAAAGTAGTTCAACAACTTAAAGAACAGGGTATTTCGAAGGATGATATATCTAGAAAAGAATTTTTGAATCATGCTTTTGATTGGAAAAATAAATATGGAAACATTATCCTCGATCAATTAAAAAAATTAGGATGTAGTTGTGATTGGGAGCGAACAAGATTCACAATGGAACCCGATTTATCTGATGCGGTCATCGATTCTTTCATTGATCTCCATGATAAGGGTTTTATTTACTACGGCACTCGTATGATAAATTGGGATCCAGTAGGAAAAACTGCACTTAGTGATGAAGAGGTAAATCATGAAGAGCAGCAGGCACAACTTTATTATATTAACTATCCACTTTCTGAGGGCAACGAATCAATTCAGATAGCTACAACAAGACCCGAAACAATCATGGGTGATACTGCTATTTGCGTACATCCTACTGATGATAGATATAAGCATCTCATAGGTAAATCTTGTTTAGTTCCACTTGTTAATAGACCTATACCAATAATTGCTGATGATTACATTGATATAGAATTTGGAACAGGTGCACTAAAAGTTACACCAGCTCATGATTTTAATGACTACGAAATTGGCAAGAGACATAAACTAGCTAGTATCGATTGCTTTAATGATGACGGTACACTAAGTGAAGCTGCTCAAATTTTTATTGGAGAAGATCGATTTAAAGCAAGAAAACTAGTAGTTAGTGAGTTAGACAAGCTCGGAAGCCTTATTAAAACTGAACAAATCGTTAACAAAGTAGGGAAAAGTGAACGTACTAAAGCAGTCGTAGAACCTCGTTTGTCCGCCCAATGGTTCATGGATATGAAAAAATTCATGGATGAGCACCCTGAGTCTCTATCCGATGTCATGAATGACAAAATTCAATTTCACCCGGCTAAATTCAAGAATACTTATCGCCATTGGCTCGAAAACATCAAAGATTGGTGTATCTCGAGACAACTATGGTGGGGGCATCGAATTCCAGCATGGTACACCCCTGAAGGCACACCAATCATTGCAAGAACTGCTGAAGAAGCACTACAAAAATCAAATAATTCTGAATGGACAATCTCCGATTTAAAACAAGATGAGGATGTTTTGGATACGTGGTTTAGTAGTTGGTTATGGCCAATCAGTGTTTTTGATGGTTTCAAAAGTGAAGGTCAAAAAGAATTAGACTACTACTACCCCACTTCTGATTTGGTTACTGCACCCGATATTATTTTCTTTTGGGTAGCAAGAATGGTTATGGCTGGGCATGCCTTTAAAAAGCAAATACCATTCAACAATGTATATTTTACTGGGATAGTTAGAGATAAAGATAGACGTAAAATGTCTAAGTCGTTAGGAAATAGCCCTGATCCTATACATCTTATGGAAAAGTTCGGAACCGATGGTGTTCGAATGGGATTAATGCTAAGTGCTCCTGCAGGTAACGACATTTTATTTGATGAAGCTTTATGCGAACAAGGAAGAAATTTTTGCAATAAACTATGGAACTCTTTCCGATTAATTAAAGGATTAGAAATTTCTGAAGTTCAAGATGTGTTCTCTAAAAATCACAGTTCGCAAGTTCACCAATGGATGTACCATAAATTGAGTAAAACCATTGATAGAATAAATGCTCATTTTGATGAATTCAGAATATCAGACGCATTAATGGAACTTTACAAACTTACACGAGATGATTTTAGTGGCTGGTATTTAGAGATGATCAAACCAACTTATGGTCAACCAATTTATACCAAGGATTTAGATCAGGTTATTCAAATGTTTGATCAAATACTAAAACTATTACATCCCTTCATGCCATTTATCACTGAGGAATTGTGGCATGGACTTGGAAATCGAAATGGAGAATACATCAATCAACAATCTTGGCCTACCCAAAAACCAATTGATGCAGCTATAGACCAAAATGTATTTAATCTAGTTTCAGAAATTAGGGCAAAAAGAAATGAAAATGGAATATCACCAAAGGTACCGGCGTTTATTAGCTTAAATGTAAATGACAATAGCATATATGAAACAACTGAAGGGATAATTCTTAAACTTGCCAATGCTTCGATATCTGAAAACCAAAAAGAATGCACCCTATTTAAGACTTTAGTTGGAACGGACGAGGTTATTATTTCTTTTGAAGATTTTGTTAAAGAAATTGATACCGAATCTAATCAAAAGGAAATCAAGCGATTACAAGGTTTTCTGTTCGGAATCGAGAAAAAACTGAGCAATGAAAAATTCATGGCTAATGCAAAACCAGAAATCATTGCAAATGAACAAAAGAAAAAAGAGGATACATTACGTAAAATCGAACGACTGCAAAACCAATCTTAACGACATAAATCTAAAGGCTACCTGAGATCAACTCCTCGTTGATATAGTTTTCAGCGACACTTTTATTGTTTTCAACAAAATGCTTGAATTGAGCATATAAATCAACATTAAATAAATTAATAAGCAAATAAGGTTCAAGTAATCCCTTATCATTTATATACCTTGCATAATCGAGTGCTGGCACATCCTCCCCTTTTGTTGCTTCAAGCATCTTTTCCCAACAATATACCTCCAAATACTGGCTAATTGGAAGAGTGACGTCCTTTTTTAAAATACCATTAATATCATAATATTTTTTACCCATTTCTAATGCATTTATGTAATGACTAAAGTGTAAATGTCTATCAAATATCTGTTTTCTATGGTAGTAATCTTCAACATTATTTATAGATGATAAACGTAAAATCCAGTTTCGAAAAAGTTGTTTATTTTGATTTTCTAAAATTGAATTCATCATACTAAAAATGAACTCTTCGGGATAGATTAAAAGACTTTTTTTACATACTTCTAGGGCTTTTGATGATTCCCCTTTATCAAGTAAAGCAGACACTAAGAGCACATTTGATTCGTTAATTAATGGCTGAATCTGATTCGCTTGATTGAAATACTGTATTGCTTTACCATAATACTCCAATTTTGAATGAGCTCTTCCTAATCCAATTAAAGCAGAATAATTATTGGTATCTAAAGCATAGGATTTTTCATATAACTCAATTGCAGACTGATAGTTTTGAGCATCCATTTCGAGTTCAGCTTTTTCAAATATTTCTAATGATTGTTCGTCTACTGATTTTTTTGTAAAGTAAATTTTATCGACATACAATCCTCTTAAAATTGAACTAGCTCTAGAATTAAAGGGTACAGACATATTTGCATAATAAACTGCATTGTAATGAGTATATAGTGAATTTTGGACAATCAAATCAGGAGCATCATTTTTTATCTTCTTAGCATAATTGAATAATGTAATTTTAATGTAGTCATCCCAGAGAATTTTACTGACAGGATATATATTTAAAATTTTCCGCATTCGAATACCAGCATCTTCAAATTTTTCTCTCTTTTTCAGTCTTTCTATTTTTTTAATAGCTCTGTAATTCGCATTATTTTTCTGTGCTGATAAAGACAAAGAAATTATCGTTAAAAGGATGATGAGTAATGATCGAACGAAATTCATTTTTTTTTAGAAAAATAATTTACCTCGAAAATACGCTTTTAAAACGGTGTACTACCTATTTTTGAAATTAAGTTCTAGCATGCTAAAAAAACTACATTGGCTTTTTATCAAATCCTTCACAGGGCCTTTTATAGGAACTTTTTTTATTGCGTTGTTTTTATTCTTAATGCAAACTATTTGGAAGTATCTTGAGGATCTTGTTGGAAAAGGACTTGAAGTTACTGTAATCTTTGAATTCATATTTTATTTTGCTATTCACCTCATTCCAATGGCCTTGCCTTTGGCTATCTTACTCTCTTCTATAATGGTTTTTGGAAATCTTGCAGAGCGATATGAATTAGTAGCCATAAAAAGTGCAGGAGTTTCTCTGCTTAAGGCGATGAGACCTATGTTTTTTGTCAGCGTAATCCTGGCTATCAGTGCTTTTTTTGTCTCTAATAATCTTATCCCAAAAGCTAACTTAAGTTGGGGTGCACTTCTTTATGATGTAATGCAAAAAAAACCAGCTATGAATATCGTTGATAATGTTTTTTTTAAGGATATAGAAGGCTACCAGATCAGAGTAGGTAAAAAGCACGACGATAACCAAACGATTGAGGATATACTGATCTACGTTAACAATAGTAGAAAGGATGGAAACAACAATATATTAATTGCTGAACGGGGAAAAATGACCATCAGTGATGATAATCAATTTATGACTCTTTACCTCGAAAACGGTAAACGTTACCAAGAATTAGTTAATGATCCCGATTATAAAAAAACAATGCCTCATAACACGATGGCATTCGAATCTTATCACTTAACTATTGATTTAAGTGAGTTGGCATTTAGCAGAACAGATAAAGAGCGATTTTCTGAGGATCATAGAATGATGAATATTAATCAACTTGACACAAGAATTGACTCACTTAATCGATTTATAGCCAAGAAAAACAATTCACTTTTCGACTACATAGAACCCTATTTTTTAAAAGCTTCTGATACAATCAATATTCAAGATACATCAGTATCCAAAAGACTGGCATATTTATTGTCTCGAAAAAAAATGGCAACAACGAAGGCCATGCCTGATACGCTATCTAATAGAGTTGAAAATCCGTTAACCAAAACTAAAACCCAAAAAAGAAAAGCTTTATACAAAAAAATGTCAATGGAAGATGTTATTGAAAGAGCTGCACAAAATACAAATAATATAAAACGTATTAGCTCAAATAATATCAATGATTTATCTGCTCAAAAAGAACTTAAAGCTAAATATGCTGTAGAATGGCACAGAAAATTCACATTAGCTGTCTCATGTATTTTACTATTTTTTATAGGAGCACCTCTTGGAGCCATCATTAAAAAAGGAGGTTTTGGTTTACCGCTTGTTATTTCAATTTTGCTATTCATTCTATACTATGTTGTAAGTATTTTTGGTGAAAAACTAATCAAACAAGGTGTATTATCCCCTGTGGTTGGGATGTGGATGGCATTAGGACTTTTCTTCCCATTGGCAATATTCCTCACTTACAAAGCAAGCCGTGATTCTCAACTCTTTAATATTGATTTTTACAAATTGATTATCCCCAAAAAATGGAGAAAATGAAGATACTTCAAGTCAGTAATCGTGTTCCATGGCCTTTAAATGAGGGAGGAACGATTGGTATTTATAACTACACCAAAGCTTTTAGTGAATTAGGCCATGATGTAAGTCTTTACTGTTTAGACGGTTACAAACACAATACTCCTATTAAAGAAGCGACATCTGAACTCAGCAAATACGCTAAGCTATATATTCATTCTATTGATACGGATGTCAATTTTGATGACGCTCTAAAACATCTATTAAGAAATAAATCATACAACGTAAGTCGTTTTTACAATAAGACTTTCGAACAAGAATTGATTCAACTTCTTTCCAATGAATCATTTGATGTCGTTCAACTTGAAGGCACTTTTGTAGGTCCTTATATTTCAAGTATTCGTAAAGTATATAAAGGTTTTCTCGTCTTAAGAATGCACAACGTTGAATATGAAATTTGGCAGCGTCTTTCTTATAATGAACAAAATCCAATTAAGAAATTGTACCTCACTATTCTTTCAAAACAATTAAAGAAATATGAATCAAAAATCATTAAACAAGTAGATGCCATAATTCCAGTTACCGATCAAGATGGTTCTAAATTTAGACAATTGCACCCGAAAGGAATTTATAAAACGATACCCGCTGGGATCATTCTTGATACCTGGAAATTTGCCCCATCAGAATCAACATCAAACTGGTATCACATTGGTTCAATGGAATGGCACGCAAATGCTGAAGCGGTGAATTGGTATGTCAAAGAAATTCATCCATTAATTTCTAAAAACAGTAGTAGTTATCAACTTAATCTTGCTGGTAAAGGAATTGATATAGATAATTTTAGTGATGTGAGGCAACTAGTGGTTAGTCAAAATGTTGAAGATGCATATCAATTTGTTAAGTCATGTGATGTTTGCATTGTCCCTTTAAAAAGTGGAAGTGGCATACGACTAAAGATATTAGAAGCCATGGCTGCTGGAAAAATTGTAATCTCAACAACTATTGGGGCTCAAGGTATCGACTATGTTGATCAAGAGCATTTACTTATCGCAGATTCTCCAACTAAATTTTTAGAAATTTTTAAAAAATTAGAAAACAACGAAATTGAATTTTCAAAAATTACCGAAAATGCACGAAAACTTATTGAGGAAAATTACTCTACAAAAGCACTTGCGAGTAAACAACTCCTATTTTATCAAAATTTGATACAAAAAAAAGGGTAACTCAAATGAATTACCCTTTTTGTCAGAATCATGGACTGTATTAGTCAACCGTGATTTCTTTAATTTTTCCGTACCCAAGGTTATTTAATCCTTCACGTATTTTGTATGCGTGTCCGACAACAATAATGACCATGTTGTCTGGTTTTATCATTTTCTTGGCAATAGCATTAATATCTGAAACAGTCATTGCATTAATCATGTCTGCTTGTTGATTGGTATAATCCTTTGGAAGACTATACTCAGCAATTCTACTCAAGAAATTTAACTTCTGATACGGCGTTTCGTAGTCTAATGCCTCACTGAGTGTTATCGAAGATTTAGTGAAATCTAATTCTTCTTGAGTAATTCCCTTCTCTAGGAAATTATTAAATTCATACATCACCTCTCGAATAGCACTATCCGTAGCTTCTTTTTTGATTTCTGAAGAGAATCTGAACACACCGTACTGATCTGAACCAGAAAATCCTGTTCGAGCTCCATAAGTATATCCTTTGTCTTCTCTCAAATTTAGATTTATGCGACTATTGAAAGCTCCTCCAAGAGAAAAGTTCATAACACCAGCTTTGAAATACTCACCATTGAAATCATATTTAGGTCCTGGATGACCAATATAGATGGTTGATTGAGCAGCATACGGCTTATCTACCAAATAGATAGTGGTTGATTCTGGCATTGCTAATTCAGGTATACTAGGTATGGTTACATTAGTGTTTTTCCATTCTTTTAAGAAACCTAGTTTACCCATCGCTTCAGATTGGCTGATATCTCCAGATACAACAAGTGTACTCACATTGGGTGAATAAAATTTAGAGTAAAATGACTTCACATCATCCAATCCTATTTTAGATAACGACTTGTAATCTCCATAGTAGTAATTTTCTAGGATGGTCCCCTCAAACATTATAGATCCCCAGGCTTTTCTTGCCATAATCGAAGGATTTCTTTTTTGGGTCTTTAGATTCTCTATAACTTGATTTTTGATTCGTTTAAAATCTTCTGCATCAAATCTTGGCTCAAAAAGTGCATCTTTTAATAAAGCTAACGTAGGATCAACCTTGTCTTTCAAACAGCTTACAAAAACAGAGCTACTCGACACCCCACTATTAAAACGTATTGAACTTCCTAATTTTTCAAACGCTCTTGAAAACTCCTCTGTCGTTAGTTTTTCTGTTCCCTCTCCCATCATTGAAGCGGTTAACAGTGCTGTACCAGTATTTATTTTTTTATCTCCCTCTAACAAGTGACCACCTTCCATTTCAATATAGAAGTACACCAATGGAGATTCTTTAGATTGATTTCCAATTACTTTTAGTCCATTTTCAAATTTTTCGTTGTAAAAATCAGGTACAGTGAAAGCCTTGGCAACCGGTTTTGTAGGTCGAACACTTCGGTCAAAATCATCTGTTGGTGGATTATACGTCAGTCCTTTGTATTGGGCATCTACCTTTTTTGGTTCATTTGCGTGAGGATTGACACTTTTGGATGATTCATCATCTTCATCTTTCTCAGACATATCTCGTTCGATACGAAGAATTACTGCCTTTTTATTTTTAATATATTTTCTGTAAACTCGAATAACATCTTCTTTTGTTACTGAATTATATCGATCAATTTCATCCTGCAAATTATAGCCATTCCCTTTCATCATGTCATAACTTGCCAATACCTCTGATTTTGAATCTATACTATTTAAGGCTGAATAGGTAGAAATTAGCACTTGGGCTTTGATGATTTCTAAATCCTCATCTGTAACTCCTCTAGTTTCAAATTCTTCAATAGATGCTCGAATTTTTTTCTCAACTTCAGCTTCGCTCAACCCCCCTGCTATGGTTGGTTTAGTGAGTACTTGAAGTACAAACATCCCTGCAAGTTCAAGTGTTGAATGAAATGCGTCTGCTTGCAATGCCAATTCTTTTTTCTCCAAATTCTTATACAAAATCGAATTATTCCCATAACCTATAATCTGGCCAAGTATATCAAGAGCTGCCTCATCAGCATGATATTGCGGTACGGTTGGAAAAGCCATCAATGTTAATGGAGCAGAAATATTATTATCGTAATCTTTTACATAATAATCCATCGATAATACTGGCTTTTTAGGATACATGTCTTTTACCTCTGGACATTTAGTTATTCCTTTGAAATACTTCTCAGCCCATTGTTTAACTTCCTCAGGATTAACATCTCCTGATACAATTAATGTAGCATTGTTAGGACCATACCATCTTAGAAAAAAGTTTCTAAGGTCATCAAAAGAGGCTATATCCAAATCATCAACAAAACCAATGGGTGTCCATTCATAGGGATGATTTGCAAATAAGGACTTAAATAAAATTTCATTAACCATACCATAAGGTTGGTTGTCGTTTCGCTGTCTTTTTTCATTTTTTACAGCATCACGTTGATTCTCAAACTTCTTCTGTGTAAACCCTTCAAGGTGAGTACCCATTCGATCTGCCTCAAGCCATAACAATGTTTCGGTCATATTACTTGGTGCAGTTTGAAAATAAACGGTTTTGTCAAAAGATGTGTAAGCATTGTTAGTACCCCCAGATTCACTAATTATTTTAAAATGCTCTTCGTCAGCTACATTTTTAGAACCTTGAAACATCATGTGCTCAAAAAAGTGAGCAAACCCACTATTACGAACACTTTCACGAGCACTACCTACATGATAGGCAACTCTTACATTTACGATCGGATCTGAGTGATCTTCGTGGATAATTAGGGTTAAATCGTTGGCAGGAAGATTGTACTTCTCATAAGGAATCAATACTTTACCTTCTTGTGGAGTTACTTTTTCAACCAACTCAAAAGATGTTTGAGCTATTGAAAGCGTGTACATTAGAGCTACAAAAGCAAAAGTTAGGATATGTTTCATAATTTTTATGTGTTAATATAATTCGTGTTCGAATCAACGAATAAGAGCAAATGAAAGCAAGTTATATCGATGATATTATTGTTTTTTTAGATAAATGTGATAAAGAAATTATTTGATGGTAACTTGAATGGTTTTAGCCCATTCTTCGCCATAGGAAACATGCAGACCGTCTGCAAACTGAAGGGTTAAATCGTAGTTTCCTGGGGCCAAGGAAACAGAATCCTCACTTTGTCCAGCTCCATAATGTATATGTTGTTCGTCAGCTATAATCACCAAACCAGCATCTGTCGGTCCTTCATTTACAATCAAATGATGATGTCCGTGACCGGGCTTTGGTTCACCTTTTGGCTCTAAAACCATTCCCTCAACTCCCATTTTGAGCAAAAAAGGCGATTGAATTGTATCCCCATTCTGGATGTTCAGAAATGACACTCCATTAGAATCGTTGGTATTAGTACTTGAACAACTCATCAGAAACAAAATGGAAACGAAATAGAAAAATTTATTCATGCTAGCAAAGTTATATTTATTTATGTGTAATACGATTTGAATTAATCAGAACAAAATAAAAAGACTCACTAGCTATAAGTGAGTCTTTTATTTGGGTGGAAGACCGGGCTCGAACCGGCGACCCTCGGTACCACAAACCGATGCTCTAACCAACTGAGCTACAACCACCATTTTTGTCTAATTGATTTTTAATTAAACGGCTGCAAATATATTATTCCCTTATCATTTTAAATAGAAATGAAAATAAAAATAGTTGACTCTTTTAAGTTGTATATAATGTGGGCAAATCATTTAGGAATATAGCATCACACCATTGTATTATTGAATTTGTAAAAATTGATCAATGAACAAATCGATTAGACACATTATTTTTTACGTGTTAATTAGTGTTTTTACGAATAACGTATTTGCACAAGAAACTGCAGTCTATACCAATGATTTGCAAATTTTTGAGCAGGCCAAAATGCTTTATGTGAAAAAGCAATTTAACCCGTCCATCAAATTATTCGAATCGTTTAAGGACGAAAATAGTCATCCCAATCTCAACTTTGAATGTGATTTATACATCGCACTTTCTCGTTTGAAGTTAAAAAAACAACTAGCAAGTACCCAACTAGCAAGTTTAATAAGTTCAAAACCTGATCATCATTTAAGCGATGAGATACACCTCGAACTTGGCTTATATTATTTCAGTAAGGAACGTTTCAGGAAATGTGTTGATTATTTTGAAAAAATTGATGAAATAAATCTTCCAAAAGAAAACAGAGAAGAATACACTTTTAAAAAAGGATATAGCTTATTCCAAATTAAAGAATATGAATTGGCTAAAAACCAATTTAAAAAAATCATGAATTCTGACGGTGGATATGCTATTGAAGCCAATTATTATTATGGTTACCAATGTTATATCCTTAAAGATTATACCTGTGCACTGGCTACGTTCACAAAAATTGGCGATAAAGGGCCAAAAACCATGCAGCTTTACATGGCTCAGATTTACTATGAAAATCAATCTTATGATAAAGCTTTTGAAATTGTTCAGAAAATTAATCTCTCGAAGAAACAAAACGAAATTGAATTACTTCGAGGTAAAATTCAATATCAATTAGGAAATAAGAACATTGCTTTAGGGCATTTTGAAAAATACAAAGGGGATATTCTTACTTTAAAATCAGATGAATTATACCAATTTGCAGATGCTTACTATCTAGGAAATAAATTTGACAAGGCCCTACCCTTTTATATTTTGCTTGCCAATGAGGAAACCGAAATTGGTCAATTATCAAACTACTACATTGGATTAATTGATGTAAAATCAGATCAAAAAGAACGTGCTTTAAATGCTTTTGCAGAAGCTAGCAGAAAGAAATTTAATCCCACTATTAGTGAAGTTTCAGCCTTTAATTATGCCAAACTAGCAGCCGAGTTGAATAAAAATAATGTAGCAATTAATTCTATTAACTTTTTTATAAAGACATATCCCGAGTCAACTTACACGGATGAAGCAAAATCTCTGCTTGCAAATGTCTTTCTAAATACCAAAAATTATAAGGCAGCCATAAAATTACTAGAAGACATTCCAAATCTTAATGTAAGGTCGAAAGAAGCCTACCAAAAAATTACCTTCCATCGTGCGGAAGAATTATATCTAAATCAAGAATATGATCGAGCAGATGCATTCTTCAAAAAATCACTCAAATACCCAATCAACAAAACGCAAGAAGGACTTGCTTACTTTTGGAGGGCCGAAATAGCTGCAAAATCTGGCAATTACACTACCAGTATCAATCTCATGAATCGCTTTATGAGTTATGACGAAATTCTGCAATTCAAAAATTACGGTTATTACAGTATCGGTTACAGCTACTTTAAAATGAAAGATTATCCTAAGGCACAGATTTTCTTTTCTAAATTTAAAAGTAAGGAGACTTATGATGCTGAAAACAATAAATTATATCTGGATAATACCCAACGATTAGCCGATTGCTATTTCATCAACGGAGCATATAGCAAAGCCATCTCTGAATATGAGTTTATTATAAAAAATAACTACCGGAATAGCGATTACGCTATATTCCAACAAGGAATGTTGTATGGATTAAAAGAGCGACATTTAGATAAAATCAGCACACTACGTAAAATTCAAAAAGATTTTCCTAAGAGTATATACATTGATGATGCACTATATCAAATGGCAATGGAACACCTAACCATTGAGGATTACAAAACTGCCGATCGTATTTTTAACCTTATCATTTCACAGCACGACTACTCTCCTTTCCTACCCACCAGTTATTTGAAATTAGGCTTAATAAACTACAATCAAAATAAGGATGAAATTGCTTTAAGATACTATAAAACAGTGGTTGAACGATTTCCAAAAACATCTCCAAGCAGAGAAGCTTTGTCTTTTATTGAGATCATTTACAACAATCAAGGTAATCCTCAAGCCTATTTTGATTATGTCAAAAATATCCCCGGTGCTGAAGTAAGAATTACTGCTCAGGATAGTGCAATCTATCAAAATGCTATGCGTGTTTATAACGCCGAGGATTACAAAGCAGCATCCCGTGAATTAGGCAATTATATCAAGCGTTTTGGTGACAAAGGATTCTTTATTCTTCAGGCGAATTATTACAAAGCAGAATGTGATTTTTATACTGATAAAGAAGATGAAGCTCTCGTACATTACCAATACGTTGTTGGTCAGAGTAGAAATGAGTTTACCGAAAAGTCACTCATCAAATTATCAAATACTTATTACAACCGAAAAAAATACGAACAAGCAATTGTCTATTATCAGAAATTAGAACCTATTGCAGCCTCTAAGAGTACCTATTTGAATACGATTCTCGGGCAGATGAGAAGCCATGAATTCTTATCCAACCTCGAACAAGCAAAAGCCAAAGCCATTCAATTATTACCCATTGAAAATGTACCCGTTGAAAATCTGGTGGAAGCTAACATGCTTTTAGGTAGGGTTCAATTGCAAGATAGCAACTATCGCAGTGCAAAGTTTCACTTTGATTACATCATTGATAATAGCAGAAACGAAATGACTGCTGAAGCTTTATATCATCGGGCTTTCATTCACTTACTTGATAAAAAAATAGAATCTTCAAGAGCTGATGTATATCGACTCAATGATGATTTTTCTGCCTATGAATATTGGGTAGTTAAAGGATTTATAGTACTTAGTGACATCTATATGCTTGAAGAAGATTTGTTTCAGGCAAAAGCAACTTTGCAGAGTATCATAGATAACTATTTCAACGAAGAGGACGGATTATTGGATATCTGTAAAACCAAAATCGCTTCTATTGAAGAGCTTGAAAATACAGCCATCGAAGAAGATACACCACTAGACGTTGATACCACAGAAGAGTAACCAAACCATCATTGGAACTAAAAAATTATAGTTACTAAATGATTCAGCCAATTATATTTGCAGCTCAAAA
>JADHMR010000028.1 GCA_016779945.1 Bacteroidia bacterium
AATGATACAAAATAAAAAAGGCTCCGAAAAAATCGGAGCCTTTAAATATTCAAATTCTTTTAAAAAATTATTTCCCAGTTTTAGTGAAATCAATTCTTTTTGAAGCGTAATCTACATCAGTATCAGCTGTGTAATCTACAGAGATTCTACCTCTTTCAACACCATAATTGGCTTCTAGATGATCAATGATAGAGTTAGCTCTTTTCATTGCAAGTCTCTCTCCACTTTTACTTCGAGTGTACCCAGTAGCTGTTACACTTAATGATGGACACATTCGCATTTTCTCTGCTAGCGTGTATAAAGAAGCATATGATGAAGATGAAATTCTTGAACTTCCATTATCGAACATAATCGTTGGTAACGTCATGTTATCGCAATCATAAGCTGAAAACTCTTTAAGCTCAATAGCATTTCCTTTGGCATCTACTAAAGCACCTGGAGCAGTGTTATCATCAGCATCTAGCTCATTTGGTACACCATCACCATCATCATCTTTGGCTACACCATCAGCATCTACGTCCTTCGCTAAAGAGAAAGGTTCTTTGTCTTTGCTATCTGGAACACCGTCACCATCTGTATCAACAGGAGTTCCGTCACCATATGTTTTGGTTCCTTCAGGAGTTTCATCATCCTTATCGAAGAAATCTCCGATACCGTCACCATCAGCATCAGCCATTAAACTTTTAAGGCTTTTGTTGATAGAATCCATATCAGTGTATAACGTCTCAGCAGGATTTAACCAATCTAGGTGATCATCACTTTCTTTGTTTCCAAATTTGTATGTTAATTGAACACCAAGCGTAGAATATGAATCCCATGCTCTATTTCTTTCAGAACTAGAATTAAATAATTCTAAGTCTCTTGCATCTAAATCATCCGAACGCGTTAAACGAGTTTTCCACTCTAATCCAAGATCAAACTTTTCATTTAATAAATATTTAAGTCCAATACCCAATGGAAAAGTTAAGTCTGTTCCAGAATAAGAACTGGTAGCTCTCACTATGTCAGTATTGACCGTAGTTGGATTATCAGTATCATCAAAGTAGTCCATTTCAGTTGGGAAAGATATAGCTAAACCTTGTGCTTCTGTAGCATCAGTAACTTCACCCTCTACATCACTACTAATGATACCCACACCAAAAGAAACAAAGGTTTGTAATTTTCTAAGTGGTCGGATAAATGACCAGTTTCCTGCTGTTAGTACTGCAGATACATCTGCATCAACAAAGCTATTGGTGTACTCATATGAACTAGTACTTTCATTTCTTGTACCAGACATGAATGTAGATGTTCCGTTTCTGGAACCGTTCATACTTCCAATATTAGCTGAGGCTTTGAAACCTAGTGTTTGAGAAGCAGAGTATTTTAAATGGAGCCCACCAGAAAATGATAAATTTTCGTGAGGTGCATCAAAATGTCCAAATGTAGGACTTAGTTGGATACCCGCAGACCATTTTTGGGCTGGTTTAAACTTTGAAAAGTAATCGCTTTGTGCTTGCGAGCTCGTGTATCCAAGCAAAGCAATCACTAATAATAATGATTTAAGTGATTTCATGATTTTAATTGTCGTATTCATTTCTTGAATTGAATATATTTTTTTTATTGTCGCAAAAGTATGTTATTTTATATAAACTGCAACATGCTAATAAAATATAATCAACACTTTAGAGTTTGATTCTAGACCAAAGTTATCATTGATCACATCAGATTTTAGAGAAAACAATCTTGCATGCATACCTAGATGATCGGTTCGTTCTTGAATTTGTGAAGGGTTAAAATAGGATCTCTTCATTTTTAAAACTTTTTTTAATTCAGAAGAATTCTCAATTTTTTGGGACCACTTTATTTCTATAATCTTCTCTATATCAGATAGTTTATCCAATAGTTTCGACCATTTATTGACTAAATTTAAGTCTTTAAATGTATCAGAAATTGCTTCATCATAAACTTGAATACTCGATTTTATTGATTCAATATTTTTTTGATGTGAATTCTTGATATTAGCTAATTCTTGCTCATGGTTAAGTGCAATTGTTGTCTCATCATTAAACCAATCTACAAGATGATTATTAAAATATTTTTCTCGAAACTTAGAATGAATCAAAATACCTGAAGTCCTAAGCATCATTGACGGTAAGGGCATATCGTAAGTATCAAAAAGCCCTTTTAACTGAAACCAATAATTAAGCTCACTAGAACCCAAGACAACACCTATATTAGGAAGGATCCACTCTTGGTATAATGGCCTCAAAGCAGCGTTCGGACTAAGGTTTGGATATTCCTCCTTTGTAAAATCTTCAGGTGTTTTATTGGTGAAGTCCTTAATATCATTAATTCGTATTCTGTCATTTTTTCGTAATAAAAAAAGATTACATGATTTGACCCGCAATTGGTTCTTAAAACCCGCACTTTCAAGCAATTGTGATGTTTCGATTAACGCCTGACTATTTTTATGTTTCAACTCATCAACCATCACAGAGGTAAAGCTTGATTTCAACTCCTTGCTATCAGCATCTAGGATAATCAAACCAGTATGACCCAGGTATTCATGTAATAATTTTCTGAAGGCAATAGCAAGGTTACTAGACTGTCTATATATCTGAGCAGTACGTTGTAAAAAATCCTTCTGAACATCACTAATCTGATAAGTATCCATCAAAAATTGATACATCTCGGCAACGCCATCAGTATTCATTCTTCCGACAGCACCAGACTGCTCCGTATTCCATTTTGTCTGTTTTCCAAAATATGATACTGTAGCAATTTCCTCTAGATCGTGGTCCTCAGTTGCCATCCAAAATACAGGAACAAAATTTTTATCATTAAACTTTCGCTTAAGTTGATTTGATAATGCTATCACATCAAAAATCTTGTAAATAACATAAATTGGACCTAACCCTAGATGAATTTGTTGTCCGGTTGTAATGGTATACGTATTTGGATTTTTTAGTTCGTCAATATTATTTTTGACAAGACTTGAATTATCAAGATCAATGTCTGCTTCCTTATATTGACGATATAAATCTCGAACTAGGTTATCTCTCTTTTGCTGAGAAAAGGATGATTTTCTCTTGATAGCCTCCGCAATTCCGTCTAAATCAGGAGAATATGTGTGAAATGGTTTAAGTTTTTTTCCCTTGTAATATTCCTCAATCAGAGAATTACTAAAAAAGGTTTTATCTCTTATAACACTAGAAAATTCCACTATTTATTGAGTTTGGCAATGAGATCAAATGATTCGGCACCGGTGATGGTAGCATTTGTAAAATCCCCAACTCTCAGATACCCTTCGTTAAGGGAAATAATTACCTCGTTATCTACCTCAGGAGAATCAAATTGTGTCCGCCCAATATAACTATCCCCCTCAATTCTATCGATGATTACTTTTTGTGTAGACCCAATTAATTTTTGGTTATGAGCAAATGAAATATCGTGCTGAATACCCATAATCTCATCGGCACGAGCAGATTTTATTTCCTGAGAAACATGATCTTCAAGTGTCCCTGCGTGTGTTCCGTCTTCATGAGAATAAGTAAAAACACCCAAACGATTAAATTGATAGCGATTTACAAAATCTTTTAACTCCTCAAAGTCTTGATCGTACTCGCCTGGATGACCAACAAGAAGCGTTGTTCTGAGGGCAATGTTGTCTACTTCTGAGCGAATTCTATCCAGAACTTCTTCTGTCCTTCTCTTCGTAATTCCTCTTCGCATCGATTTAAGTACGTTATCTGAAATGTGTTGTATAGGTATATCTAAATACTTACATATATTAGGTTTTGAGTTAATTATTGGCAGTACATCAAAAGGAAATTTCGAAGGATATGCATAGTGAAGTCTAATCCAGTCAAGTCCTTCAACATCGCTAAGCCTATCCATTAGTTCGGCTAACTTTCGCTCACCATATAGATCAATTCCATAAAATGTGGAGTCTTGAGCGATCAACATGATTTCTTTTATACCATCTCTTACAAGTGCCTTTGCCTCATTCACGAGCTGTTCCATAGGTTTAGAAACATGTTTCCCCCTCATTAAGGGAATGGCACAAAAAGAACAGGGACGATCACAACCTTCTGAAATTTTCATGTATGCATAATGTTTGGCTACAGAAGACTTTCGTTCTCCAATCAGTTCTTTACGATAATCAACTCCAAGGTTATTTAATAACTGAGGTAGCTCAAATGTTCCGTACCATTTATCAACTTCAGGTATTTCCGGAGATAAATCGGCTTTATATCGTTCAGATAAACAACCCGTAACAATTAAATTGTCTAATTTACCTGCTTTCTTTTCTTGGGCAAAATCAAGAATAGTGTCAATACTTTCTTGTTTTGCATTATCAATAAACCCACAAGTATTTATAATAACTGTATCTGCATTCTCGGTATCCTCGTGTACTGTATGTATTTTACCATTTTCTAATTGAGATTGAATCACTTCAGAATCAACCGTATTTTTCGAACAACCGAGTGTTACAATAGCAACTTTATTGGGTTTATGGCTTTTTGTCTTCATTTATGCGAATAATGAATTAATAAATGTTTTGGAATCAAATAGCTGAAGGTCGTTTACCTGTTCACCAACTCCAATATATTTTA
Source organism: Bacteroidia bacterium (assembly GCA_016779945.1). Lineage (GTDB taxonomy): Bacteria > Bacteroidota > Bacteroidia > NS11-12g > UBA9320 > UBA9320. The sequence continues at coordinate 4,599 of JADHMR010000028.1, forward strand.
CGGGTACTTTAAATTGATCACTAATACCTATTACTACCCCGCCTTTTGCAGTTCCATCTAATTTGGTAAGTGCCAGAGATGAGACATCTGTTGCTGCAGTAAATTGTTTGGCTTGTTCAAATGCATTCTGCCCTGTACTTGCATCCAAAACTAGCATAACCTCATGGGGAGCTCCAACTACTTGCTTATCCATCACACGCTTAATTTTAGAAAGTTCATTCATCAAATTAACTTTATTGTGAAGACGACCGGCAGTATCAATAATTACAACATCCGCATTTTGCTCAGCTCCATATTTTACGGCTTCAAATGCAACGGCGGCAGGGTCAGTATTCATGCCTTTTGAGACAACCTCAACCCCTACTCGCTCTCCCCAAATCTTTATTTGATCAACTGCGGCAGCTCTAAATGTATCTGCTGCACCCAATACCACTTTTAATCCTTGTGATTTAAATAAATTAGCTAATTTACCGATGGTGGTTGTTTTTCCGACACCATTAACACCAACAACCATAATTACATATGGCTTAACATCCATAGTTGTATGCTGAACTTCATTTTCAGAGAAAAGTTGTACAATCTCATCTTGAAGCATTTCTTTGAGTTCTGATTCTGAAAGGTATTTATCACGCGATACCCTAGATTCTATTCTATCAATAATCTTGACTGTTGTTTCCACACCTACATCAGATGAGATTAACAACTCTTCAACATCGTCTAAAAAATCATCATCAATCCTACTTTTTCCTACAACAACTTTTGATAACTTACCTAAAAGAGAAGTTCTAGTTTTCTCTAAACCAGAATCTAATTTCTCCTTTTGGTCTTCCGTTGGTTTCTTTTTAAAAAAGTCTAATAATCCCATGGGTATAAAACAAAAAAAGCTTCCCATCAAAAGTAGGAAGCTTATTATTTGAAAACAATAACGTTGTTATTATTTTGCCAAGGCTTCTTTTACAGATTCCGTTGGCATCATTTCTTCTCTGAATGTGTAAGCACCAGTTTTTGGCGATTTATCACATCGAATAACTTTCGCCCAATCTCTACCAGATCCAGCTTTCTTTAGTGTTGCTACTACTTTCTTTGCCATTTTACTTTATTTCTTTATGAACCGTTACCTTTTTCATGTAAGGGTTATATTTTTTTAGTTCAATACGTTCTGTCGTATTTCTTTTATTTTTAGTGGTAATGTAACGTGACATTCCAGGAACGCCCGAACCTTTTTGTTCAGTGCATTCTAAAATAACTTGTACTCTATTGCCTCTTTTTGCCATGATTTATATTTTTCCGTTTTTCAATAGACTATTCAAACATGCACTAATGCCCTTCTTGTTAATTGTTTTCAAAGCAGAAGTACTCACTTTAAGTGTAATCCACTCATCTTGTTCTGGCAAGTAAAACTTTTTTGTTTGAAGGTTTGGGTAAAATCTTCTTTTAGTTTTACGTTTTGAGTGAGAAACATTGTTCCCAGACATTGCTTTTTTTCCTGTTAAATCACAAACTCTAGACATACCTCTATTTTTAGGGCTGCAAATATGTTGTTATTTTTTGATTTTTACAACAACTAAGGATACAAAAGATATTTTTTTCTCATGGCTTTGTATTCTTCTAAGTCTGATTGCCATGTTTGTTTGATTTCTTGAGCTGAAAGTCCAGCTATTACTTGATCTTTGAAAGTTGAATTTCCAATGAGTTTAAAAATAAAGTTTTTAAAATATGGTCCATTTGCTGGGATATTTTTAGCATAAAAAAGCAAAAACAAATCTAAATTTAGAGATGGCTGTTCAAAAAAACGAGGCAGATTGACATCATTAACCACGAAACCACCACATTCTTTGCCTTCATGTTTTGGATGATCCGAAACACCAGGAATACTGCGGGGTATAAATAAATAATCTCCCTTAAATTCTGGCCTCCCAACAACTTGAAATGGGAAATCTGTACCTCTTCCAATACTCACATTTGTACCCTCAAACAAACCAAGATATGGGTACAAGTAAACTGAGTTCATATTGGGTAAATTTGGCGATGGTTTGATGGGTAATTGGTATAAACTGTCATGCGTGTAATTTTTGCATGGTACGATTTGAAAATTGCATTTCACCTTATTTTTAAGCCAAGCTTCACCTTCAATCATCAATGCCAATTCACCCACAGTTAGACCGTGAACAATTGGGATTGGATGCATTCCTATAAAAGATGAATATTCTGTTTTTAGTACTGGACCATCTACATAAAAACCATTTGGATTGGGTCTGTCTAGTATAATCAATTTCTTATTTTGTTCTGCACAAGCCTCCATAACATGATGCATAGTCGATATATAGGTGTAAAAACGAACTCCTACATCCTGAATATCAAAAACAACAACATCAATATTTTCTAACATCTGCGGTGTTGGTTTTTTATTTCTACCATACAACGAAACAACTGGCAAACCACTCTTTTCGTCTATACCGTTGCTTACAAGTGCACCCGCACTATGATCGCCACGAAATCCATGCTCGGGTGCAAAAACTTTTTGAATATCAACTCCTAATGACTGAAGGGTATCTACCAAATGAACAGAGCCAATAGTAGATGTTTGATTAACAAGAAGTGCTACTCTTTTCCCCTTTAATTGAAACACATACTGATCTAATTGCTCCGCTCCTAGGATGATTCTACTTTTCCCTGCTTCTTTTTGAGACTGACTCATTGATGAGCATGCAACGAAAATTATCATCAAAAAAGCAAAAAGTTCTGTTTTCTTCATTTCTATCTCTAATCTTGTAAATCAAAAGTATGCAATTAGGATACCACATCGCTAAAAAGTTAAGCTTTAAAAGCCAACATTCGTTCACTAAAACGATCACTTCCTTGGCCATTGCTGCGGTATCTATAAGTATTTGTGTGGTCATTTTAGCTTTTGGAATTTTATTGGGTTTCAAAAAAGAAATTCGAGAAAAGGTCAAAGGATATGCAGGCGATGTCAGTGTGAGTCGTTATCAACTTGCGACAGGTATTGAAACTAACTTATTTGATATCAATCATGAATTGGTACAAAAAATAGAACAAGAAGAAAATGTATCCTCTATTTTTCCATTTATCAACAAAGCAGGCATACTCAAATCAGACTCTACACTAGAAGGTATAATACTTAAGGGATTACCCGCTAATTATGATTTCTCATTTTATCAAAAACATTTGATTCGAGGAGAAGTGCCCCAATACACTGATACTGTTGATTCATACGCTATTTTACTATCCGAGTATACCTCATCTATTCTTAATCTTGATACTGGCGATCGGGTAAATCTCTTCTTCATTGATCAATCCAATGTGAGACGAAGAATGCCAGTAGTCTCCGGTATTTTTAATACTGGGCTTCATGAATTTGACAAGCAATTTGCAATTGCTCATTTACGATCTGTTCAACGTGTTGTTAGTAATAATTACTCAAAAGCTGCGGGCTATGAGGTAAAAGTAAAACGGGCTGAACATACCTTACCCATTAAACGAAAGCTTCAGACCTATTTCGACTATACTTACGCTGTCAATTCCGTGCAAGATTTATATCCGGCCATGTTCCAATGGCTTGATATTGTAGACACCAATGTGCTTGTAATCATTATACTCATGTTTATTGTTGCTATCATCAATATCATAACCATACTTTTAATTCTAATTATCGAGCGTATTCCAATGATTGGCATTTTAAAGTCAATGGGGGCAAATTCCTCAAAAATTGGTACAATATTTAATTGGCAAGGAGGTTTTATTTTATCTGCAGGTCTTATTCTTGGTAACGGAATTGCTTTGAGTTTTGCCTACTTACAAAACCAAAACAAGTTAATTAAACTGAACGCAGAAACGTATTACATGGATGCTGTTCCCTTTTATCTTCCTTGGGACGATCTTTTATTTATCAATTTGGGTGCTTTATTGGTATGCTTTATTTTTACATACATACCCGTGAGAATCATTCATCGAATACAACCCGCACAGAGTATACGCTTTAGCTAATTGCTAACGGTTTTTTACGTTAATGTGATCGTACGGACAGTGCAAACACTTATTGCCACAGCACTTACCTCTTTTTAAATGAAAAGCTTCGGTAAAGACGAGATAACCCTCTTCGTTGTAATAATAATCTGCTACTTCTTGAGTGCTGTTCCGCATTTTTTACAATAATTTGAAGATATATCCTTTTCAGGATAACTACATGAAGAACACACAAGCAAACCATTAGTTTGAGCCATTTCTACACTTACAATCCCTGTTGGCACTGCAATAACTGCATAACCTAATATCATGAGTGCCGCACTCAAAAATTGACCTAGTCCTGTAACTGGAGCAATATCCCCGTAACCCACAGTGGTTAGTGTTACTATTGCCCAGTATATGCTTCTTGGAATAGAAGTGAAGCCTGCCTCGGGAGGCTCGATCACATACATAATTGTTCCCATGACCACAACAATGACTAAAACAACCCCAAAAAATACTGTTATTTTAGCACCGCTTCGTTTTATGGCTACTCCCATTCCTTGGGCTTCTCCCATAAAACGTGTTAATCTAAGGACTTTAAAAATTCTTAGAAGGCGAACCGTTCGTACAATTCTAAATAAGGGTGAGGCTGGAAAAAAGAAAGTAAGATATGTAGGTATGGTACTCACCAAATCAATGATTCCCCAAAAGCTAAATGCATAACTTTTTGTATTTTCAGTTATCAATAAACGTGCTAAATATTCTAAGGTAAATACCGCTGTAAAAAAATATTCAATGTATTTTAATTGTATGGCATACTTCGCATGAATAGTCGGCACAGAATCTATCATTAAAGTAAGGACACTAATAACAATAGCCCACAACAATAAAATATCAAATCTCCTTCCCTCTTGCGTATCTGCTTCAAAAATGATTAGTCGCCATTTTTCTTTCAGAGATAATTCTGCTCGTTCTTTAATTGATGGATAATTTACCATTGTAATGACAAAGGTAGAAGTGACTAATTAGTTTTTATCAACAATAATCAGCCTGATCCTGATTTACTGTTTTTTAATTGAAAGGTCTTTCGGTGGCAATCCAGATAGCCTAATTTATGAATAGCCTGTACATGTTTTTTTGTACCATACCCCTTGTGCTTATCAAAATCATATTCAGGATGTTTTTTACTCAAGTTTATCATATACTCATCTCGATGGGTTTTTGCCAAAATACTAGCAGCAGCAATGCTCTTATACTTGCCATCACCTTTGATAATCGTGGTATAGCTAAAAAAATCAAATGGTTTAAATCGATTACCGTCTATAAGTAGATGTTCTGGCCGAATAGACAATTGCTGTACAGCCCTTTGCATAGCAAGAATACTACAATTTAGAATATTATACTTTTCTATTTCACGTTCTGAACAACTTGCCACAGCCCATGCTAATGCTTTTTCTTCAATTTGCTTTCGAAGAAGATTGCGAACAACCGACGATATTTTTTTAGAATCGTTGAGTAATGGCAATCTTACTCGAGGAGGTAAAATTACTGCAGCTGCAAAAACAGGACCAGCTAAGCAACCTCTTCCAGCCTCATCGCATCCAGCCTCAAGCAAATTTTTATGAAAATAGCTTTTGAGCATCGAGCAAAAATAATATAAGTTTGCACGCATATGCTCAACTATCGAGACATCATTTATAATAATTACTTCAGCACACAAGTCAATAAATTAAACATTGATCATGCATCTATGTTACACCAACAAGCCCGTCACAATCAACGTGAGCTTATACACCTTCTTCCTCAAGACAGAGATGCCAAAATAGTAGACTTAGGATGTGGGTTTGGTACCTTCGTAAAACCTGCCATGGATGCAGGTTACTCCAACGTATCTGGTTATGACATCAGTCAAGAGCAAGTAAATGTAGCTCATAAACTTGGCATGAAAAATATCTACTGTAGTGATATTAACGACTTTTTTGATAAAAATGAAAAAGTGGATGTATTGGTTGGTCTAGATATAATAGAACATTTTACTAAAGATGAGCTAATGGGATTTTTATCTAAAGCAAAAAAATGCCTTAACCCTGGAGGAAAGATAATACTTAGAACCCCCAACATGGATGCTCCTCAAACAAGTTTATATGCCTTCGGTGATATTAGCCATGAAACTTTTTTAAATAAAAGCTCGGCACTTCAAGTATTGAACAGTATTGGATTTTTAAATACTCGTGTATATGGAGGACTAGTTCGAAACCAAAATCCACTACTCGAGATCATTCGGAAAATTGGTTGGTGGAATTATGTCACTTTTCGAAAGTTAATTTTATTTTGTTCTGCTCGTACTTGGCACAATGTTGTATTTGAACCGAACTTGATTGTTGAAGCAAGTATTTAATTTCTCAGCAATTCTCAATCAAAATCTAAATAAAACCGCTCGGCAAAATCATTCAGCTTTGGGTACTTTTCAGCAAAAGAATCAAATTGTTGTTTGGGTGTAAACATTTTGTAATCACTTATTTGCTTTGCATTTACAATACAATTTAATTTGTTGAGTGCGTAACCATTTTTCTCAAAATGAGCGACTATTTTTACTGCTTCTTCTTTAATTTCAGACTCAACAATTTTAGAACCTACGGTAAAAGTGACAGTATTATTATCGCCTATTTTTAGCAAAGGATCCGAAAGAAATGCTGCCAAGCTTGTTCTTTTTTGAGCAGTTAACTCCTGAGCATAAGAAATGAACAAACGCCTTGAGTCGTCTAACGTAAGGCTTTTAAGCGAATTATTATTAATGGCTTCAGATTTGGGAATATCATCGGTGCTTGGTTCAGTAATCTTTGACTTAACACCCACAGACTTCATCATGTTTTTCAGCCCTCCAATTCGAACTACTTCTTGACTATCTTGATTTTCTGAAATGTTAGAATTCTTTTTAGCTTTAGGTGCATCCGAATCATCTTCAGTATTAGATTCAAACAAATGATTAAAAAAACCGGATTCGCTAAGAACTAAACGTTTAGACTTTTTTTTTTAGTCACGTCAATAGCATGTTGAAGTGATGCCAATTTAATTAGACAAATCTCAACATGTAATCGTTGATTATGACTCGACTTGTAATTCATGTCTGCTTCACCAATTATATTGATAGCATTTACGACAAAAGAGGGTGTGACTGATTTGGATTGTGTCAAATACTTACCAGCTATCTCCTCTGATTTTTCAATTAGTTGTTGGCTAGAGGCATTTTGAGCAACTAATAAATCTCTCAGGTGATTAGCAAGTCCATTAAGAAAAATTTGACCGTCAAAACCATTGCTTTGTACTTCGTCAAACAAAACCAATACAGCACTTATATTTCCTTCTAAAAAGGAATCGATTATTCTAAAATAATAATCATAATCTAAAATATTGAGGTTGTTAAGAACAGCTTGATAGGTCACTTTTCCGTCCTCTCCGAAGCTAACCATTTGGTCAAAAATAGATAAAGCATCTCGCATGGCACCGTCTGCTTTTTGAGCAATTAGATGCAAAGCACTTTCTTCAGCCGTAATATTTTCTTCTTGGGCTATTTGTTGAAGATAACTTACAATTTGCGACACCTGAATTCGATCAAAATTAAATACCTGACATCGCGAGAGTATAGTTGGTAAAATTTTATGCTTTTCGGTAGTTGCCAGAATAAAGATGGCATACTTAGGTGGTTCCTCTAATGTTTTCAAAAAAGCATTAAAAGCCTGTTGTGAAAGCATATGAACCTCATCAATGATGTAAACCTTGTACTCTCCAGTCTGGGGAGGTATCCTTACCTGCTCTGTAAGCGAACGAATATCGTCTACCGAATTATGTGATGCAGCGTCTAACTCAAAAATATTATACGAAAAGTCATAACCCTCAGGTACCGTATTTTTATTTATCTCTTTGGCAAGAATTCGAGCACATGTAGTTTTACCAACTCCACGAGGACCACAAAATAAAAAAGCTTGTGCTAATCTATCGTTTGTAATTTCATTGACTAAAGTTTCAGTAATATGCTTCTGGCCAACAACCGTATCAAACGATTCTGGTCGATATTTTCTAGCACTTACTAAATAACTTCCCATGATAATATTTATGCAAAGTATATCTCCACAAAATAGATAAACAAGTAGTGTTGAAAAAATGGATAAAGTTGTTCAAACTACGCATCAAAAATCATTGGATCATTTAAACGCAAAAAATGTAAACTGATTTTGACTTTAATTTCAGAAAAAAAATTACTTTTGCACCCCAAAAAATTTATACATTTAGATAAAATGGCAAAAACAAATTACGAGTCTGTGGTCATATTGACACCCGTGCTTAGCGAAAAAATGTTGCAAGATGCAGCAAACTCTTTCGAAAAGCTGATTACAGAAAATGGTGGAGAGCTCATCCACAAAGAAAATTGGGGGCTAACTAAAATGGCCTATACCATTCAGAACAAAACAACTGGTTTCTATCAGATTTTTGAGTTTGCAGCAGATGCGGATGCAGAGATTGTAGATAAACTTGAGCTTGCTTACCGAAGAGATGAGCAAGTCTTACGTTATCTAACAACTAAGCTGGATAAGCATGCTGTGAAATACAATGAAAGAAGAAGAAACGGAGAATTTAACAAGCCCAAGCCGAAAAAGGAAGACGCTCCTGCAGTTAAACCAGCTGCCAAAGAAGAGCCTGTCCAAGAAGCAAAGGTAGAATCAACAACTAACGAAGTGGAGGAATCATAATATGGCAAAAAGAAAAAGATATACCAGAACCCCAGTTGTACGTCCAAAAAAATATTGCCGCTTCAAAAAAAGTGGTATCAAGTACATCGATTATAAAAATCCTGATTTCTTAATGGCATTCATTAATGAACAAGGTAAACTTCTACCAAGAAGAATTACAGGAACATCGTTAAAATATCAAAGAAAAGTTGCCGTAGCGGTTAAAAGATGCAGACATATTGCATTGTTACCATACGTTGCTGACGAAATGAAATAATTCAAACCCCTTAATTCAAAATTAAATGAAAGTAATATTAAAAGATTATGTGAAAGGGTTTGGTGAAAAGAATGACATCGTTGAAGTTAAAAACGGATACGGTAGAAATTACCTAATACCCCAAGGGTTAGCAACTATTGCTACTCCATCAGCAATAAAAATGGCTGAAGAAAATATAAAACAAGCTGCACACAAGCAGGTTAAAATTAAAATTGAAGCTGAAGCTCTAGCTGGAAAGCTAAAAGATCTTAAAATCACTATTCCAACCAAAGCAGGATCGAATGGTAAGATTTTTGGCTCAGTGACTATACTACAACTTGCTAAAAGTTTGGCAGATCGAGGTTTTGAAATTGATAAACGTAAGATTTCTGCTCCAGACATGAAAAACATCGGTGAATACAAAGCAACAATTAACCTTCACAAAGAAGTATCTGTTGAAATCGATGTAGATGTAGTTCAAGAATAATTATACTTTGTTCTTTCGAATAAATGCTTAAATCCCGACTCCGGTCGGGATTTTTTTTATTCATGCCGAAGTGCCTCAATTGGATTAATGCGTGCCGCTTTTCGAGCTGGCCAAATTCCAGCACCCAAACCTACCATCGAACAAACACCTATGGCTAAAAAAATCCAACGCCATGGAACAATGAACGTACCACCGATATAATTACTAATTAAATTGCCCATAACTAAGCCGAGAATTATCCCTCCAAATCCACCAATTTGGCAAATAGTAATCGCTTCAATTACAAACTGATTTAGAACTGTTGAGCTTTTGGCTCCGATAGCTTTTCTTGTTCCAATTTCTTTTGTACGTTCCGTAACCGTCACAAGCATAATATTCATTAAAGCTATAGCAGCACCTAATAATGTAATTAAAGCAATAAAAACTGCACCTAACAATATTAAGCTTAAGTTTTCTAATAGAGATTTAGAAATACTATCCGATTTTATTATGCTAAAGTTTTCTTCTTCTTTCACTTTAAGACGACGAACTTGTCTAAATAAAATTGTAGAATAATCAACCATTCCTTCTATCCCATTCACATCATCAATGGCTACACCAATATTATAACTGAGATTTGAAACAGAAAATTTAACCCTAGCGAGAGATACAGGAACAAGAATTACCCGATCACCCCCAAAGTCGAATGCCCCGCCTTTCTTAGACAACAAACCCACTACTTTTAATTTAACGCCTCCAACACGAATAAATTGATTAATGCAATTTCTATTACCAAACAATGTTTCTTTAATCTCTTGTCCAATAATCGCTACTGGCAATGCTCTTTCAACGTCACTTACTGCAATATTACGACCACTGAATAATTCATAACCTGCAACACGTAAATAAGCCTCATCAATACCTAAAATTGGTGTATTGGGGTTTGTCTTGTTCGAACGATATTTTGCAGTTGCTGTCCAAGTATTACTTGAGTTAACCGAAATAACTGCATTTTGATCGAATCGACTTTTAAACTCACAAGCTTGTTTATATGAAATGGATTCATAATAGACTCTTTTCTTCTTTCTCCCTAACATAAAGCCAGAAGACTTATTCTGAATATTAAACGAATTAGCACCCATAAAACTAAAATTTTTCACTAAACTAGTTTCAATTCCGTCAATTGCTGTTAAAATTCCTACTAATGCCATTATACCGAATGAGATGATCAAACAAGTAATAACCGTTCTTGTAATGTTAGTTCGTATAGAAACAAAAGCCTCCTTGATGTTCTGAAAAATATTCACGATTTATACTTCAAAGTAAGTCAAACTTATTCTTCTAATGTAAAACTTCTATCAACGAATTATTTTTTTCGATTTTTGGATACATTGGTTACGATAAATAACCATAATTCATAGATTTGTATGAGATGCTAAGCCAATCAAAAAGCGTTTTTTTTCTTTGTGTTGTTTTATTTGTTCATTGCAAAACGGAACAATCAATTCAACCACAAATTGCTTCTAATTTGTCAATTAATTCAAACTATGAAAACGATCCTAAAATTGACAAAATCATTAAACCGTATGCGAAAGATTTAGACGCTGTAATGAATGAAATCATTGGTTTTAACCCCATGTTTATTGAAAAGCAAAAACCATCAAGTACATTAGGTAATATGATGGCAGATGCCATTTTGTATACAACTGTAAAAGAGGGCTATAAAGTAGATTTTTGCATATTGAATTATGGAGGAATCCGAAGCTCTCTAGATTCAGGCAACATAACACTCGGAGAAACATATGAACTAATGCCATTCGAAAATCAAATTACTGTCCTCAAAATATCCAATGAAATTGCAAAAGATTTACGCCAACATATTTTACAAAAGGGCGGTGAACCCATGTCTGATAAATTTCAAATGCTTCGAGATATACCCAAAAATCAGCCCTATTATCATATTGCTATCAATGATTACATGGCCAATGGTGGCGATGGTTATGGATTCTTATCCAAAGCTACTCAGCGATGGGATACCAAAATCAAAATTAGAGATGGGCTGATTGACTACATAAAAACACATAATCCATTACCTCTAAGTGTTGATAAACGTGAATTATGAATAGAAGAGATTTTATAAAAAAAGCGGGATTATTAACTGCAGGATTATCTGTTTCTCCCATCACCTCTTGGGGAATGAACAAAGAGCGTCTCGTAATATTACATACCAATGATTGGCACAGTCATATCCACCCCTTTTCACTTAATCATAAAAAATATCCTGGAATGGGCGGTGCTTCAAGAAGAGCATCTATTATTAAAGAAATCCGATCTAAGTATAAAAATGTATTGTTGTTAGATAGTGGTGATATATTCCAAGGAACACCATACTTCAATCAATATGGAGGTGAATTGGAGTTTAAATTAATGAGTGAAATGGATTATGATTTTGCCACCCTTGGCAATCATGACTTTGATCTTGGCATTGAGGGGCTTCATAAACAACTACCACATGCTTCATTTAAATTTTTATGTGCTAATTATGATTTCAAAAATACGTTGCTTGATGGGCATATTGATCCATACACCATAATTAAAAAAGGGAAGTTTAAAGTGGGGATTTTTGGAATAGGAATAGAGTTAAATGGATTAGTTCCAACAGAACTTTATGGAAATATTATCTATCATAATCCGATAAACAGAGCAAATCAAATAGCAAAAAAACTCAAATCAGTAGGTTGTCATCTAGTTGTATGTCTATCACATTTGGGTTATAACTACAAATCTGATAAAGTAAGTGATGTAATTCTTGCTAAAAATTCTGAAAATATTGATTTGATATTGGGTGGTCATACACATACATTCCTAAAAGCTCCACACAAAATTAGGAATCAAATAAATGAAACTGTTTTTATTAACCAAACTGGATGGGCTGGTCTAAATTTGGGACGCATTGATTATGAGCACAATAGCAATGATATGGCACATTTAAACAACTACTCTTACAAAAAAATTTCATAAAATCAATACTAAAAATATTTTTTTAGAAACTTTTTTTGCCTCAACTTGCGAAAGTATTAGTAGCCTAAGGGTTTAGCCTACTTATCTCAACCATTAAAACTAAAAACTAGAGAAATTAAATGAGCGAAAAACATGAAACTGTGTGGAAAAATTGTATTCAAACAATCAAGGACAACGTTAACCCGCAAAGTTTTAAAACTTGGTTTGTACCCATAAAACCTATAAAACTTGAAGAAAAAGTTTTAACAATCCAAGTACCTAGTCAGTTCTTTTATGAATGGCTAGAGGAACATTATGTTGCTCTTCTCAAAAAAACTTTAGAAAAGGAATTAGGTCCAGGTTCGAAACTTGAATACAATGTTATTGTGGATAGTTCAAGTGCCGGTAGCAATAGACCATATACAGTAAACATGCCCACTCGTAATGTTACTCATAATAACAAGAACGAGATGGGGATGCCTATAAACCTATCTAATAATATTCACAATCCATTTATTATACCTGGGTTAAAGAAACTTAATGTTGATTCACAACTCAATGCATCTTACACATTTGATAATTTTATTGAGGGAGAGTGTAATCGATTAGCACGATCAGCTGGTTATGCCGTAGCCAACAAACCCGGAGGTACTGCCTTCAATCCTTTAATGATTTTTGGGGGTGTTGGTCTAGGAAAAACACACCTAGTGCACGCAATAGGAAACCGAATTAAAGAAATTTCAAGTAACAAATCTGTACTTTACGTTTCCTCAGAACGATTCATAAATCAATACGTGGATAGTGCCAAGAATGGAAATTACAACGATTTTCTTCATTTCTATCAAATGATAGATGTGTTGATTGTTGATGATGTTCAGTTCTTCGCTAAAAAAGAAAAAACACAAGAAATATTTTTTCAAATATTTAATTGCTTGCACCAAAGCGGCAAACAATTAATATTGACCTCTGACAGAGCACCCAAAGATTTGAAAGATGTTGACGAACGATTATTATCTCGCTTCAAATGGGGATTATCTGCCGATCTTCAAAATCCAGATTTTGATACTCGTATCTCAATTTTAGAGCAGAAAATGTATCAAGATGGAATTAAGTTTGCCCCAGAGGTTATCGAATACGTTGCCAACAAAGTTGACAATAATATTAGAGAACTCGAAGGTGCACTTATATCTCTTATAGCTCAAGCTTCTCTAAATAGAAAAGAAATAGATTTGGATATGACTAAGAAGATGATGAAAAACTTTGTTAAAAATTCATCTCGTGAAATTTCAATTGAATTTATCCAAAAATTAGTTTCCGACTATTTCAGTGTAAGTGTAGATTTGATGAAATCGAAGACCAGAAAACGAGAAATTGTTCAAGCAAGACAAATTTCCATGTTTTTTGCAAAACAACTTACTCAAGCATCATTAAAAAATATAGGAATGTATTTTGGAGGCAGAGATCATTCTACTGTTATTCATGCTTGTCAAACTGTAAATGATTTGATTGATACAGACAAAAAGTTCAAATCAGATGTAGATGAACTTACCAAACGAATTAAAATAAGCACCTACTAAATTAAAGGTTCTTAAATAGATTCAAACTAACTCGTGTTTATTTTAGATGATTACAAGGAATTGTTGTCAGCTTAAATAGATAATTTTTTTTCTAGTGAGTGTAAATAAATTAAATTTCCTTCTGGATCCTCAAATTTTGCAAAATACCCCAATGATTCTGACAGGAGAGTCTTCGGTTCAATTATTACCCCACCAGCATCTTCTACACGTTCTAGAATAATGTCAATATCCCTTGGGCAATCTAAATAAATAGGATCTTTTCTGGTACCCCCTAAACTAATTTTACCTTCAGATACGATTCCACATCTAACCCCACTACTTGAATCATATGGAAAAATACCTACTTTCTTTTTATTTCTACCAATTACCCGCTCGATAATTTTATAATTCCAAACCTTAGAATAAAAATCTTTGGCCCGATCAAAATCAATCACAGGTATCTCAAGGCCTACTTTATCGCTATATTCTGCTTTCATAAATATGATAAACTACATCACACTGTGTATATAAAAATTTTTTATGAATAAATAAACAATTCTTCTTTTTCATATCGTCTCTCATCGAATTTATACATGATAATACTCACCACAAATGGAATAAACTTTTGAGTAAGTTGCCTAATCTTGAAGTCATCGAGACCCATAATCAACCAATTTCTAGTTAATTTGGCAGTCAATAATTTAAGATACTTTTCTTTTTTTGAAGTAGTGCTTTCTGGAGTGAAAGACGCTACAGAATCATTTTCCAAATCACGTATTGCCTTACTTGTAGATTCACAAATATTTGCCGATTCTCGACTTGTCATTCCAAAATGATTCACAACAAACTCATACAAGTCCTCATTATGATCATTCATTAATTCATCAATAGCCATAATCTAATTTTTTACTTCTTTATGCTTGCGAACAAAGCACAATTAAGATTAACGATTTATGATATAGATTAACATTTGATATGATTTTTATCATATTTTGAATGTTTATTGATCTTCTTTCCACCCATTTTAAAGGACAATAATGACCTCATATCTATATAATGGATATAATCTATCACAATAAGGGTTACCTTCGCACCAAATTTTAGAAGCTTTATGCAAAATATTAGAAACGTAGCCATTATAGCTCACGTTGACCACGGTAAAACAACATTAGTTGATAGGATTCTTGAATCTTGTAAATTTTTTAAAGATCACGAAAAACCAGGTGAACTTGTAATGGATAACAACGACTTGGAAAAAGAACGGGGAATTACCATTTTATCAAAAAATGTATCTGTAAGTTATAAAGACACTAAAATAAATATCATCGATACTCCTGGTCACAGTGATTTTGGTGGCGAGGTAGAACGTGTAATGAATATGGCCGACGGTGTATTGTTACTAGTCGATGCATTTGAAGGACCTATGCCTCAAACTCGATTTGTACTCCAGAAAGCTTTAGAGGCAGGACTCAAACCTGTAGTTGTGGTTAATAAAGTGGATAAAGAGAATTGTACGCCTGACGAAGTTCATGAAAAAGTATTTGATTTGATGTTTGCACTAGATGCAACAGAAGAGCAACTTGATTTTGTAACTGTATATGGTAGTGCTAAAAATGGATGGATGAGCACTGATTGGCAAAAACCAACAGATAATATGTTTGCTGCATTAGATGCTATTTTGGAGCATGTACCTTCACCAAATATTGAGGAGGGAAATACCCAAATGATGATTACATCGTTGGACTTTAGTAAATACACAGGAAGGATTGCAATTGGAAAGCTAAAACGAGGACAACTTTTAGTAAATCAACAAGTTTCACTTGTAAAAAGAGATGGAACCGTTGCTAAAGGTAAAGTCAAAGAACTCTTTTTATATGACGGTCTTGCTAAAATAAAAGTAGATACTGTAAATGCTGGTGATATTTGTGCGATATCAGGTTTAGAAGGATTTGAAATTGGAGATACCATATCTGATATTGAAGAACCAGAAGCTCTTCCTTCAATCACCATAGACGAACCAACAATCAGTATGCTATTTACGATTAATGATTCTCCGTTTTTTGGCAAAGAGGGTAAATACGTGACTAGTAGACATATTAAAGATCGTTTAGAACAAGAACTCGAACGAAATTTAGCTATGAAATTAGAAGAAACCGCGAGTGCTGATTCGTTTTTAGTCTTTGGAAGAGGTGTTTTACATTTAGCCGTTTTGATAGAAACCATGAGAAGAGAAGGATATGAAGTTCAAATTGGTCAACCTCGTGTCATCATAAAAGAAATAGACGGTGTTAAATGCGAACCTATTGAGGAACTTACGATTGATGTACCCGATCATCACAGTGGTAAAGTAATTGAATTTGTATCACTTCGTAAGGGCAATATGTTAACAATGGAACCTAAAGGTGATGTTATGCATCTTGAATTCGAAATACCCTCAAGAGGAATTATTGGGCTAAGAAATACATTGCTCACAACAACTCAAGGCGAGGCAATTATATCCCACAGATTTAAAGAATTTCAGGAGCACAAAGGCGAAATACCTCAACGAATAAATGGCTCTCTCATTAGTATGGAAAACGGAAATGCAATACCCTATTCACTCAATAATCTTCAGGATCGTGGTAAATTTTTTGTAACTCCAAACCAAGAAATTTATGAAGGTCAAGTTGTTGGTGAGCACAGTAGACCAGGTGATGTTGTTGTTAATTTAACGAAAGCAAAAAAGCAAAGTAATGTTAGATCAAGTGGAGCCGACGAAAAAATCAAATTGATTCCACCTCAAATTTTTACATTAGAAGAAGCCTTAGAATATATTCAAGCAGACGAATACGTAGAAGTAACCCCTGAAAATATTCGTCTAAGAAAAATACACCTTAAGGAACATGAACGAAAACGTGCCAAAAATGCTGCACTTGCCTAATTCGTGTAACTGAGTGAAACCACTTATTTATATTTTTATTTTTGCATTGTGAGCAAAGTTCTTTTTTACCTCATCATTAAACCAATATCGCTTTTACCCTACCCTATTATTTATGGTATTTCGAATGTGATTTCGTTTTTATTCTTTTATATCATTCCATATCGAAAGAAAGTAGTTGTTAAAAATCTCAAGAACTCTTTTCCTCAAAAAAATAAAAAAGAACTCAATACAATAGCTAGAAAATTTTATACTCATCTGAGTGATATCATTGTCGAAAGCGTCAAGTTGTTTAGCATCACACAAAAACAGATAGATCATAGATTTTCAAT
>JADHMR010000029.1 GCA_016779945.1 Bacteroidia bacterium
AGAAACTTAACCAACTACGGTTTATTTGTAGAACTTCAAGAAGGTGTTGATGGTTTAGTTCACGTTTCAGACTTATCTTGGTCTAAAAAGATTAAACATCCAGCAGAATTTACTAAAAAAGGTGAAGAGCTTGAAGTTGTTGTTCTAGAAATTGACAGAGATAACAGAAGACTAAGCCTTGGTCACAAACAAATCGATGAGAATCCATGGGATACTTTCGAAGGTATATTCACCCTCGGTTCTGAACATGTTGGTGTTGTATCAGAAGTTAACGATAGAGGAGTTATACTAACACTCCCATACGGTGTAGAAGGTTTTGCTCCAAAGAAACATATCAAAAAGCAAGATGGCACTGACGTAAAGGTTGATGAGACGCTTAATTTACGTGTTATCGAATTCAACAAAGATTCTAAGCGAATTCTAGTATCTCACACAGATATTTGGAAAGATGCTGAAAGATCTCAAAATTCTGATAACGAAGCTACCAATAAAAAACGTGCTGCTAAAACAACTAAATATGTAGATAAAATCAACAAAAAAGCTGAGGTTTCTACTATGGGTGATTTAGACGTACTTGCTCAATTAAAAGCTCAAATGGAATCATCTCCATCATCAAAAAAAGAAGCTCCGAAAAAAGAGACTCCGAAAAAGGAAGCTCCAAAAAAAGAAGCAACTAAAAAGGATGTAAAAAAAGTTGAAGAAAATACTTCATCAGATGATTCTTCTGCTTTAACTGAAATTATTGGTTCAGCAGATGCTAAAGATGCAGACGATCTAAAGCAATTAACGGGTGTAGGTCCAGCTTATGAGAAAAAGCTGAACGGCATCGGTGTATTTACTTTCCAACAGGTAAGTAAACTAAATAAGCAAAGTATAGACATTCTTGAAACCTTACTTAAATCACCAGGTCGTGTAGAACGAGATGGCTGGGTTAAGGAAGCTAAAGAATTAGCTAAATAATTTTAAAAATCCCGACTAGTTCGGGATTTTTTTTGCACTATAAAAAGAGTCAACTTGATTGAAAGAACCAAAAAAAATAGATATTTGAAAATATGAATTATTGGCTCATTAAATCCGAACCCTATAAGTACAGCTGGGACCAAATGGTAGCAGATGGATCAACATACTGGGACGGAGTTAGAAGTTACCCAGCTCGTGTTCATTTAAGAGCAATGAAAAATGGTGATATCTGTCTATTTTACCACAGTAATGAAGGAAAAGAAATTGTGGGGATCACACGTGTAATCAAAGAAGCATATCAAGATCCTACAACCGATGATGAAAAATGGGTCGCAGTTGATGTTGAAGTTGTCAAACCACTCAACAATAGTGTGACACTAGCTCAAATAAAATCGAACGACACCCTCGCTAACATGGCATTAGTAAAGCAAGGTAGATTATCAGTTGGACCAGTACAAGAATTTGAATTTGAAGAGATTATTAAATTATCAAATACATCTTTATAAATGAAAAAGGTAATACTAGAATATAAGCACGTTGAACTAATTATTACTAGGATTGCTCATCAACTAGTTGAAAATCACGGATCATTTGAAAATACAGCTATTCTAGCTCTTCAGCCAAGAGGAACATTCTTTGGAAAAATACTCGCACAAAAAATTAAATCACTTTTTGAAATTGATATTCACTATGGTGAATTAGATACCACATTTTACAGAGACGACTTCAGAAGAAATAACAAGCAGCTTATTCCAAATGAAGTCAATATTGACTTTAACATTGAGGATAAAAATATTGTATTAGTAGACGATGTCCTGTATACAGGCCGAAGCATAAGAGCAGCTTTAGATGCAATAAATGCTTATGGAAGACCTAAATCTGTCGAGTTAGTCACACTAATTAATAGAAAGTATAATAGAGAAGTACCTATTCAACCTAATTATACTGGTGAAGACATTGACACCAGGGCAAATGACTATGTAAAAGTAGATTGGAAAGATGATCAATGTAGAGTATGGATAATAACAGATAAAGAAAAATAATGTCAGCACTATCGAGCAAACATCTTTTGGGCATCAAAGACATCTCCAAAAAAGACATTCAACTTATTTTCAAAACTGCTGAAAACTTTAAAGAAGTAATTAATAGACCAATCAAAAAAGTACCATCACTTAGAGATATTACCATTGCTAATATCTTTTTTGAAAATAGTACTCGAACTAAAATATCATTTGAACTCGCTGAAAAAAGACTATCAGCTGATATTGTTAATTTTAATAGTGGAACTTCATCCGTAAATAAAGGTGAAACACTCATTGATACTGTGAATAATATTTTAGCGATGAAAGTCGATATGGTTGTAATGAGACACCCTGCTCCAGGTGCAGCGAAATTCTTATCTAAGCATATTGATGCTAATATCATTAATGCGGGTGATGGCACCCATGAACACCCAACTCAAGCTCTCTTAGATGCTTATACATTGACCGAAAAATTGGGTAATTTAAGCCGTAAAAACATACTAATAGTTGGAGATATTATTCACTCCAGAGTTGCTCTAAGCAATATTCATTGCCTCCAAAAACTGGGTGCAAATGTTCGTGTTTGTGGACCACCAAATCTTATCCCCAACCATATTGAAAGCTTGGGTGTAGAAGTAAGTTATGATTTAAAAGAAAGCTTAAATTGGTGCGACGCCGCAAACCTATTAAGAATACAATTAGAAAGACAAGACGACAAATATTTCCCCTCACTCAGAGAATATTCTCTACAATATGGGATAAACCAAGAAATTTTAAATCAGTTAGATAAAGACATCATAATAATGCACCCTGGACCAATAAATAGAGGAGTCGAAATCACCAGTCAAGTTGCAGATTCTTATAATAGTGTCATTTTAAATCAGGTTGAAAATGGTGTAGCTATAAGAATGGCCATACTCTATTTACTTAGCTCCAACTAAATTTTAATGCAGAGTAACGTCTTTATTTTATATACTGGAGGAACTTTCGGAATGAAAGAAACAACCAACGGTTTAGAGCCCTCATCTTGGGAGGAAATAATCAACTATCTACCAGCTATTAAAAACCAAAGTTACTTTGATTTTTTTAATGAAATTACATTTTCTTATGATGTGCTTGAACCTGTTTTGGATTCTAGTAGCATGAATCCAGATTCATGGAAAAAAATCGCTAAAAAAATTAAAGTAAACTATGATAACTATGATGGCTTCATTATTATTCATGGAACAGATACGCTAGCATATACTGCTTCTGCATTAAGTTTTATGTTAGAAAACTTAAATAAACCTGTGGTAATGACAGGGTCACAACTACCTATTTTTCATCCAAGAACAGATGGAATCACAAATTTGAGTAATGCCATCTATATAGCAGGTTACCTAAGTTTTGGAATTAATTGCATCCCTGAAGTTTGTATTTGCTTTAACGACGACGTATTAAGAGGCAACAGAAGTGTTAAAACTAGTACAAATGACTTTGAGGGATTTAGTTCGCCAAACTTTGAGAATCTTGCTTATCTAGAACAAAATATCACATTGAATAATAATCTGATTCGGCATAAGAATAATGGGGAATTAATACTAATTCCTCATTTCAGTGAAAATGTAGTTAATGTAACTGTTTTCCCGGGTTATACCCCAAGTGCTCTCATAGATTTAATTAAAAATAAGAAAATTGACGGTATAGTTCTCAAAACATTTGGATCAGGCAACCTTCCTGAAACTCCTCAATGGCATGAATTAATAAGAGCCTGTGAAGATAATGGAACAATCATTTTTGCAACCACACAGTGTCCTAATGGAAAAATTGAAATTGGGCAATACGCAAGTAGTAAAATTCTAAAACATGAGTGTGTTATATCAGGAAAAGATATCACGTCTGAAGCAGCTCTAACAAAACTTATGTGGGTAATTGGTAACTATCCACACCAAGAAAGAAGGGATATCTTAAGTCAAAGTATTCGCGGAGAAATGACTTAGTCTAAATTACTGATTATCAGTTATTTATATGTTAAAAAGTGTTAATTTTTTGTGGATATGTACATCAAACAAAATCATTAACCAGCCTAGCTTAATTTGTATCTTCACCAAGTAATTATATCAAATAAATGAGCGAACAAAACAAAGGATACGGAGCTGATAGTATACAAGCTCTCGAAGGAATGGAACATGTTAGGAAGAGACCTTCTATGTACATTGGAGACGTGGGTGTAAGAGGATTACATCACTTGGTATATGAAGTAGTCGACAATTCAATTGACGAAGCAATGGCAGGTCATTGTGACAAAATTGATGTTTGGATAAATGAGGATGGTTCTATATCAGTAAAAGATAATGGCCGTGGTATTCCTGTGGCTATTCACAAAAAAGAAGGAGTGTCTGCTCTCCAAGTAGTCATGACAAAGATTGGAGCAGGAGGGAAATTTGATAAAGATTCTTACAAAGTGTCCGGTGGACTTCATGGTGTGGGTGTTTCATGTGTTAATGCCCTTTCTATTCATCTAAAAGCCACTGTTTACAGAGACGGAAAAGAATATGAGCAAGAATACTCTCAAGGAAAAATCAAATACGAAGTGCGTGAGGTTGGTTCAACTTCAGATCAAGGAACCTTAGTTACATTCTCACCTGATCCTGAAATTTTTGCTCAGACTACTGATTACAATTATGAAACGCTCTCTCTTAGAATGCGAGAATTATCCTTTTTAAATAAAGGAATAGAAATTAGTATTACTGACAAACGTAATAAAGACGAAAAGGGTGATTATATACACGAACACTTCAAGAGTACTGAAGGGCTAGTAGAATTTGTGAAGTACCTCGATGCAACTCGTACTCCAATCATGACTGATGTTATTGCTATGGAAGGAGAAAAAAACGGAATTCCAGTAGAGGTTGCTATGATATACAACAACTCATATGCTGAAAATCTTCACTCCTATGTAAATAATATTAATACGCATGAAGGAGGAACACACCTAAGTGGATTCAGAAGAGGGTTAACACATACCCTTAAAAAATACGCTGATGAATCTGGCTTACTATCCAAGATGAAATTTGAAATCACAGGAGATGATTTTAGAGAGGGACTTACTGCTATTGTTTCTGTAAAGGTAGCTGAACCACAGTTTGAAGGACAAACTAAGACGAAACTCGGAAACAGAGAGGTCTCATCTGCAGTAAGTCAAGCTGTAAGCGAAATGCTCACCAACTTTTTAGAAGAAAATCCTAATGAGGCTAAAATCATTGTTCAAAAAGTGATGCTGGCTGCTCAGGCAAGACATGCTGCAGCAAAAGCTCGTGAAATGGTTCAACGAAAAACTCCAATGGGTGGAGCTGGACTTCCGGGTAAGCTTTCAGATTGCTCCGAAAAAGATCCTGCTATTTGCGAACTATATCTAGTAGAGGGAGATTCAGCTGGAGGAACTGCCAAACAAGGTCGAGATAGAAATTACCAAGCCATACTACCTTTAAGAGGTAAGATACTAAACGTAGAAAAGGCTTTAGAGCATAAAATATACGATAATGAGGAGATTAAAAATATGTTTACAGCTCTTGGTGTAACTATTGGAACGGAGGAAGATGCACGAGAGTTAAACACTACTAAACTTAGATATCACAAAATTGTGATTATGACTGATGCCGATGTTGACGGTAGTCATATTCGAACGCTAATTTTAACATTATGCTTCAGATATATGAAGGCACTCATTGAACAAGGATATCTTTACATTGCTACTCCTCCTCTATACCAGATAAAAAAAGGAAATAAAGCCGAATATTGTTGGAGTGATGAGGAAAGAAACCAACTTGTTGTTGAACTTGGTAAGGATAACCCAGACAGTGTTAAGGTACAGCGTTATAAAGGTTTAGGTGAGATGAATGCAGAACAACTTTGGGAAACAACCATGGATCCTGAAAGACGAACATTGAAAAAAGTCACTATTGATAATGCAGCTGAAGCTGATCGCGTATTCTCAATGTTAATGGGTGATGAAGTACCTCCTAGAAGAGAATTTATTGAAGCAAATGCTAAATACGCTAACATTGATGTATAAGTAAATTATACCTAATAAAAAAAAGGGGGTTGAACTATTTCAACCCCTTTTTTTTGTGAAGTATTTACGATTTTTAAATTGAAAGAATCTCCGCTAGTTTAATCAAACTCTCGGATACTGTTTTCTTTCCTTCAATAGCTTGCTCAAAAGGAGTATAAACTACTTTGTCACAAACAATACCCACAGTAACTGAACTTTGACCTTCAAGAAGTGCGTTAATTGCCTCGGAGCCTAAACGAGACGCCAAAATACGATCTCGTGCACTAGGACTTCCACCCCGTTGTATATGACCTAATATCGTACTTCGTATTTTTAAATCGGGATACATTGACGTTAATTTTTTTTCTAAGATTAATGCACCACCTTGTTCGTCTCCTTCTGCAACAACAATAATACTGAAGGATTTTTTTCTTCGTTTCGAGTTATTAAAATGATTCAAAACCTTATCCCAATCACCATGATCCTCAGGTATAAGTGCTCCTTCTGCACCACCTGCAATAGCTACATCTAAAGCAATAAAACCACTATTTCTGCCCATTACTTCTACAATAAAAACTCGTTCATGTGAATGAGCAGTGTCTCTAATTTTATCAATTGCATCTAGAGCCGTATTAATTGCGGTATCATATCCAATTGTAAAATCTGTACCATACAAATCATTATCAATTGTTCCCGGCAGACCAATACACGGAATACCGTACTCTTCGTGAAATATTTTAGCACCTGTATATGAGCCATTACCTCCCACACAAACTAGTGCATCTATACCATGTTTTTTAATATTATCGTAAGCTATTTTTCTACCCTCCTTGGTCATGAATGTTTGACTTCTTGCGGTCTTTAAAAAAGTTCCACCTCGCTGAATAATATTAGCAACAGACTGTCGATCTAAATCAATGATATCATTAGAAATCATACCCTCATAACCACGCTTAATTCCTTTGACTTCAAGTCCATTAAAGATTGCTGTTCGAACGACAGCCCTCACACATGCATTCATTCCCGGGGCATCCCCTCCAGAGGTATATACGCCTATTTTTTTCATTTTACTTTTGACTATGACTACAAATAAAAAAGGTCGATGCAAAACATCGACCTTTTCTTGGTTTAAATAGTAAACAATTTACTACTATATTTGGAATTTGTATCTAAATTCTACATAATCCAAATTGTTATCTGCTGTTGATACTACATCTGTAATTTCAATTAAACCGTATTTATTCGAACTTTTAGCGTTAATAATATACAAGTCTCCAGTTGCAACAGTAATCACTGATTGTTCAGCACCTGCATCATTCCATGATGCATTTATTTCTGCATCGTTAGTAATTGTACTCCATGCACTTGAGCCAACTTTCTTGAAAGTTGAACCGTTTCTTGAAGTCCAACGACCTGGCCAATCATTTGTCTCAACATTTGTAGTAGAGTCTTGAATATCTTTTCTTGAATTAGCGTCACTTGAAGTCAATGGACCTGCAGCCATCTCATATGCCCCAGCAGATGGACCTTGAAAATTATATACTTTAAAAGTATTGTTATCGTTATCCACCTCAAAAGTCTCTAAGTCATTACCAGAATCCCCAATATTAGTTATTGTAATGGCTTTACTTGTTGAGTTACCGTCTTTATCGGCGACTATAAACGTGTAAATTTCAGTTCCAGCAGTTGCAGCTGTAGTTCCGTTGAATACAAATTCTGCAATTGTTTTGTCATTGTATGCTGAATCTACTAATTCAACATCTGTTTGTCCATCTAAAGATTGAACTACCTTTAATGATTTGATGTTTTTGGTGTGATTTGCAGTTACAGCAATCGAAAAATTAGTATTTGCAGCTAAACTAGTGCTCGCACTAATGTATTCCCCACCTAGAAAATTAAGTACTGGACTCGGAGACGGTTCGTCATCCGAACCACAGCTTGTAAAGAGTAATGACCCGAATGCTAACAAACCAATCATTGATAAAAATTTAATATTCTTCATATTTGTTTTTTAATGATGCAAAGATATAATGTTAATTAAATATTAAAACTAATTTTTAATTGTTGAATAAATATTACAAAATTGTGTCATTAAAGCTCATGACACTTACAGGATTTGATTTTTTCATCATTATTTTATTTATAGTGATCACAGTTGCATTGGGATGGTATGCTAAAAGTAACACAAGCAATAGTATTGAAGGATTTTTTTTAGGTGGGAAAAACCTCCCTTGGTACATTGCTGGCTTGAGTATGGTAGCTACTACCTTTGCCGCTGACACTCCACTAGCCGTCACTGAATTAGTTGCAAAAAACGGTATATCTGGAAATTGGGTGTGGTGGAATATGCTCCTAGGTGGAATGTTTACAGCGATATTCTATGCACAATTGTGGCGAAGAAGCGGAGTTGTGACCGATGCTGAATTTATCACACTAAGATATACCGGAAAACAAGCTGAATGGCTCAAAAAGTTTAAAGCAATTTATCTAGGTGTTGGAATGAACGCCGTCATTCTTGCTTGGGTTAATCTTGCACTGATGGCTATACTAGAAGTATTTTTTGATCTTCAAGGTATAGAACTTTTTGGTTTTACTGCATTAGCAATGCTTCTGGTAGCAGCTTATTCTGCACTCAGCGGTTTGATGGGCGTTGCACTTACAGATGCATTTCAATTCTTTATAGCATTAATTGGTTGTATTGTTCTAGCAGTTTTAGTGGTTAATTCTGATGAAATTGGTGGAATATCAGGTCTTAAAAATGCACTTCCAAAACATAGTCTTTCCATTCTTCCAAGTGTTGGAGAATCCAGTGATACAAATGGACTATCAATGGGGCTTGCTTCTTTTATTGCAATTGCCGGAATGGTCTGGTGGTCGAGTTGGTATCCAGGAGCTGAGCCAGGCGGGGGAGGATATATCGCTCAACGAATGTTTAGTACAAAAAATGAAAAGCATTCATTTATGGCTACATTTTTCTTTCAATTTGCTCACTATGGTATTCGACCATGGCCATGGATTATAGTAGCCTTGTGTTCGGTAGTCCTATACCCAGACTTAGGAGTTGATGATAAAAAACTCGGATTTGTAATGGCGATGAAAGAATTTCTGCCATCGGGCATGCGAGGTTTATTACTAGTTGCATTTTTAGGTGCCTATATGAGTACTGTTTCCACACATCTCAATTGGGGGGCCAGTTATGTAATTAATGATGTTTGGAATCCAAAAAAGGACGCTAATCATAAAATAATAACAATTAGTCGTTGGGTGACCTTTGGCATAATGATTCTTGCTTTGGGAGTAACCACCCAAGTGAAATCCATCAGTGGAGTTTGGGAATTCATCATGGAATGTGGGGCTGGATTGGGCTTATTATTAATGGCTCGATGGTTTTGGTTTCGAATCAATGCATGGGCAGAAATTGTAGCTACGGTGACTCCATTTATTGTCTATGGCTTACTGAAATTTGTGTTCATTCATGATTATCCGGTTTTAGGCGAATCTTTATCTTCAAATCCCACCTCATTTTTTATCACTGTTGGAACCACTACTTGTTGTTGGATTATAATTAGTCTTATTACCAAGCCAGACAGTCAAGAACATCTTAAAAAATTCAAAGGTAAAATCTACCCGCAAGGATTTGTGAACTTCAAAAAGACCATGCCCCATCTTTTTCTTGCATGGTTAGGAGGAGTAATTACTGTTTACTCATTTTTATTCATGATCGGTAAAGTTATCTTCCAAGAGTGGGAAGAATCTGGTTTATTTTTAGTCAGTATGACATTGGGCGTCCTACTATTTTACAGATCTGCATCCAAAGGAAAACTCCTTAACTAATCAAATTATTACACAAAAAAAATACAAATTAATAGCGTAAAATTTATTTAGAATATGTCGTGGCACACCCTTTGCGTTAAGATACACTCCTCTAATGCATAGCAAAGGAGATGTATAAAACGACAACATGACATTTGACCATAGATTTAAGTTAGACGGCGATTTTTTGGGTGAAGAGGACGGATCCGAAATTATATCTGTAATTGCAGATAGTGATTTTGAAGATGACAATTCAGGAGATTATCCAGAAAATCTGCCATTATTACCACTTCGGAATACCGTACTTTTCCCTGGAGTTGTTTTCCCGGTAACAGTTGGAAGAGACAAATCCATAAAACTCATTCAAGACGCATACAAGGGCGATAAAATCATTGGAGTAATTGCTCAAAAAGATCAGAGTATTGAAGATCCAACTGCAGATGATTTTTACCAAACAGGTACATTGGCACATATACTAAAAATGCTCAAGATGCCTGATGGTAACATTACAGTTATTATTCATGGAAAACGAAAATTTACTCTAAAAAATATCACTCATGAAGATCCTTATTTTAGAGGAGATATCAACGCATTTACTGACGGTAAGGCTGCCAAGGGAAAAGAGACAAATGCTACCGTTGATAGTATTCGAGAGTTAGCCTCCAAAATTGTAGATATTTCACCAAACATACCCACTGAAGCTAACTTTGCTCTTAAGAATATAAACTCCCCTAACTTTTTAGTTAATTTTATTTCATCTAATCTCAATGTTTCAGTGGATGAAAAACAGGAAGTATTAGAGCTATCAGATTTTAAGAAAAAAGCCAATCGCGTATTATTTTTCTTGGATAAAGAACTTCAAATGCTTGAGCTTAAGAATAAGATTCATACAAAAGTGAAAGTAGACCTCGATCAACAACAAAAAGAATATTTCTTACAACAACAAATTCGAGCAATACAAGAAGAACTAGGACAAGATTCCCCAGACAAAGAAATTGAAGTTCTCCGAACAAAAGGGAGCAAAAAACAATGGAACGAAACTGTAGCTAAAGCATTCAATAAAGAACTAGATCGTTTGATGAGAATGAATCCTGCTACACCAGACTACTCGGTAAGCTTAAATTATGTAGAATTATTACTAGAGTTACCATGGTCAGAATTTTCGAAAGATAATTTCGACTTAAAACGAGCAAAAAAAGTGTTGGATGCTGATCATTTTGGTCTTGAAAAAGTAAAAGAACGAATTCTTGAATACTTGGCAGTGCTAAAACTCAAAGGCGATATGAAATCCCCTATTCTTTGTCTTTACGGACCTCCAGGAGTTGGAAAAACTTCACTAGGAAAATCTATTGCCAAAGCAATGGGAAGAGAATACGTGAGAATGAGTTTGGGCGGCCTGCATGATGAATCTGAATTGAGAGGTCATAGAAAAACCTATATTGGTGCCATGCCTGGACGCATCATCCAGTCCCTTAAAAAAGCGGGAAAAAGTAATCCTATTTTTGTTTTGGATGAGATCGACAAAATTGGAAATGATTTTAGGGGTGATCCATCCTCTGCATTACTTGAAATATTAGACCCTGAGCAGAATAATGCTTTTCATGACAACTACGTTGACTTAGACTACGATTTAAGCAATGTTTTATTTGTGGCTACTGCAAATCGATTAGATACCATTCAGCCAGCACTAAGGGATCGAATGGAAATTATTGACATTACAGGATATACTGTTGAAGAAAAAATAGGTATTGCAAAAAAACACCTATTACCAAAGCAGAGAAAAGAACATGGCTTGAAGTCTAAAGATATTCGCATTTCTGATAAAGTTATCGAAAAAATAGTTGACGAATATACCCGTGAAAGTGGTGTTCGAACGCTAGACAAAAGACTAGCCAAAATATGTAGATGGCAAGCTAAAGAAATCGTGTACGATAATAAGCCAAAACCTACCATCAGCTCAGCAGATACGGAACTTATACTTGGTAAAGATAAAATAGAAAAAGATCTTTACGAAACCAATGAAGTAGCCGGTGTGGTCACAGGATTAGCATGGACAAGTGTGGGTGGTGATATATTATTTGTTGAAACATCTTTAACGAAAGGTAAAGGGAAAATTACGCTAACTGGACAGCTAGGAGACGTAATGAAAGAGAGTGCCATCAATGCGAATACTTGGTTGAAAGCTAATGCTCAATCCTATGGAATTGACCATTTAATATTTGACCAATATGATATCCATATCCACTTCCCTGCAGGTGCTGTACCAAAGGATGGCCCTAGTGCAGGGATTACTATTTTGACTGCATTAGCATCTATTTTGACACAGCGAAAGGTTAAAAATCGATTAGCAATGACTGGAGAAATAACTTTACGTGGAAAGGTATTGCCCGTGGGTGGAATTAAAGAAAAAATACTGGCTGCTAAACGTGCTGGAATTAAAGAAATCATCATGTCTAAAGCTAATAAAAAGGATATTGATGATATTGATCCATCATACATAACTAATCTCAAATTTCATTTTGTAGATCAAATGAGCCAAGTATTGGATTTTGCTCTGACCAAACAAAAAGTTAAAAATCCAAAAATTTGGGATGTTATTTCTCCTAAAGAGAAGTAACAGTTTGCAAATCAATAATTTATTGAATCAAACTTCTTTAATTGTGATAGGAATACGTTAAAATCTTTGGGATAATCTGCTTTTATGTCCAAAGTTTCACCGTTGATATCCTGAAAGTTTAATGCGTGTGCATGCAAAGCAAATCTGCCTATCATGGGTTGTTCCTCACTCCCTTTCTTCAAATTAAATTTTTTCTTAAAATCGGAAAGAAAGGGCATCTCACCTCCATAAATTTTATCAGCAGCAATAGGAGCATTTTGTGAAGCTAAATGTATTCGGATCTGATGTTGTCTACCCGATACAGGACTACATGAAATGAGTGTAAAATGAACAAAATTTTCGAGCGTAGTAAATGAAGTTTGACTAGGTTTCCCCTTTTGCTTATTAACTGCACTCCTCCCACTTCGAGTAGTCACTAAAGGAAGGTCTACCTTAAAATCATCAAAGGAATGATTACCATGTGAAATAGCATGATAGATTTTCTTAATCGTCCTTTTTTCAAAAGCTTGTGATGCGTGTGAATATGCATCAGCATGTTTTGATAAGAGTAAGACACCACTAGTTTCTTTGTCTAAACGATGACATAATTGCAAGTGATTATTATATTTTTTTGCTTGTTCGAAAACAGAATTTGCAAGACCAATGCGTTCGTGCAAACTACTTACACCGGGTGGTTTATTGATAGCCAAGTAATTCGTATTCTCAAATACTATTTGATCCTTAAAATTGAATCTTCTCACAGCTTAAGTTGGGATATACAATCTTCTATACTTAGTTTCATCTGATCACCAGAAAACAAGTCTTTAAGGGTAAGAATGCCTGACTCCATCTCGTCTTGTCCGATTACAATAGCATGGCTAAAGCTTTTACTATTGGCAAAATCCAATTGTTTATTAATTCTTTTCTTGTCAGGATAAACCAGAACTGAAATTTCTGATTGTCTTAATTTTTGAGCTACTCGAACACCAAATTCTTGGGTTTCTTGGTCGAAATGACAAATCAAAACAGATTGATTATTTGCGTTAGCGTTAGGCCATAAATTTTGTGAATCAAGTATCTCATAGATACGATCTACTCCAAAACTAATACCAACTCCTGAGACATCTTTTAGTCCAAAAATATCGGTAAGATTATCATATCTTCCCCCTCCTGATACACTACCAATCCCGCTATCGGGAATAACAGCTTCAAAAATACATCCAGTATAATAATCTAATCCTCGTGCAAGACTTAAATCAAGTTCTAGTTTAATAGACCGTGGTGAATTACCAAGAAATCTAACAAGTTCTCTTAAATCTCCAATAGCCGCCATTGCTAGAGCATTTTGATTAAAGGAAGAAGTCAGTTTATCTAATATAGTTTCATTCAAATCAGAGATAGTAATCAACTCAAAAAGTTGCTTGCATTTAATTTCAGAAACACCTGCATTAATCAATTCATTAATTACACCATCTTTACCAATTTTATCTAATTTATCAAGTGTAGATGTAAATCGAGATACCGGGAAATCAAGTGAAAGTTCGTCAACCATAGCCTCCAAAAATTTTCTGTGGTTTAATTTAACAACGGCTTTGCTTAAACCAAGTTTATTAAAAACTTCATCATAAATATGAATTAAATCAGCCTCATGAATCAAGGAAGAACTTCCTATACAATCTGCATCACACTGTGTAAATTCTCTAAATCTTCCTTTTTGAGGTCGATCTGCCCGCCAAACAGGTTGAATCTGATATCTCCTAAAAGGAAACGAAATTTCATTTCTATGCTGAACAACAAATCGTGCAAACGGAACTGTCAAATCGTATCGAAGACCAAGCTTTGACTTTCCAGGAATCCATCGATCGGGGAATAGTTCAGTGATTTTTTGAGCCTTTTCATCATCAATTTCATGAACAATCTCTCGATTACTTCTAATTTTATATAATAGCTTATCACCCTCATCACCATATTTCCCGGTGAGCATACTTAGATTTTCGATGGCAGGTGTTTCAAGGGGCTCAAAAGCATATTTTTTGAACACCCCCTGAATGGTATCCAAAATAATATTGCGTTTTCGCATGACTTCTGGTCCAAAATCTCTGGTACCTTGTGGATTAGAAGGTTTTTGCATTACAACAAAGGTAAGTTACTGGTTGTTAAAATTATTATTTAACAATCTATAGTTGTACTTCTGAATATACAATTTCAATTTTTGCAACATCATTTCGGCTTCAAAAGATAGGTTTACAGACAACTCATTAGAATAAACAGGATCTGACCTATAATTAAATATACGAGTATGCTGGTCACCATACCATTCAATAGTAAGTGAGTCATTTGAGAAGGTATAAATGTTACCATCAAAAAGTGCTACACCTTGAGAAACTGAATCATCCAGTAGGCTATTTCCAAAAGAAACAAAACTGTCATTAGTTGTGAGATGTCGTATGGTTGAGTAAATATCAATGTGCTGAACTATTCGATTTTCTTCCCGTTTATCAAACCTCTTCGGTGCGTAGATTAAAAGAGGCACTGCGTATTTTCCGCGATATGATCGATAAGCAGGTGTTTCATTAATTGAAGAATGATCGGCTGTTATAATAAAAACTGTATTATCAAACCAGCTTTTAGATTGGATGGACTTAAAAAAATTTCGAAGAGCTAGGTCAGTATATCTTATTGATTGATGAATTTCAGTTGTCCCCACGGGAAGATAAGTATATGCCTCAGGAATTTGATAAGGATGATGACTACTTAAGGTGAAAATACCTGAAAACCACGGTTGCTTTTGCGAGGATAATTTGGTACTGCAATATGCTAGAAAAGGCTCATCGTAAATACCCCAAGTACCATCAAAATCAGCACTATTGGGATAATCTTGCTTTGCAAAATAATGATCAATACCTTGAGATTGTAAATACGGTTTAAATCCCATCGATAATTCATCAGCACCATGAAAAAAAGAAGTGACATACCCCTCCTTTTTCAAGATTTCAGGTAAAGTGTTGATATTCGATTGAGAGTAAAGAGAACCAATGAAGGGTTGCTTAGTCAAACATGGAACACCAGCTATGCATGAGGCAACGGCATCAATGGAGCGTAAACCATTAGCATAAGCATTGGTAAAGTTGACTGAATGCTCCATCAAACTATCTAAAAAAGGAGTGTAACTTGGCCTATTACTTACATTTAGTTTGGTGTATTCTTTTCCAAAGCTCTCCAATAAAATAAGGCAAATGTTAGGCTTATCTTCTGTTAAAGTGTCATAACTCTTTTTATCATCTGACAGTGCTTCTTGAAGTAGGTCATCTGAAAAATAGGCCTCATAATTGATACCTTGTTTACCATAAGATTCTAATAATATATATAAAGGTGTAATTGCAGTTGTGACCTCTTTGTTGGTCAATTTCGCATAAGCATCCATAGAGTTTAGTGGTTTAAGTGCTACACCGCCGCGAGCAAAAAAAGCAATACCGAACAATGTAAAAGTACAAAGAATAAAACTATTTTTTCTTGAAGTATTCAATCTTAATCTACCAAAAAATCTAGTGATTAACGCATTTAGCCCAAGAACTGAAATAATAACATACCAATACTCTTGAATATAACCAGTAATGACAACAAAACTCTGTCCAGACAATAGCTGAAATAATTCTCTGCCCACAATAGTTTTACTGTTTGGCAGGTATAAAATTGCTATTAAGTTAAAAACTATGGCACCAAAAAATAGTAATGCAAAAATGAATTTAGTCAAAGAATACCACCATTTCTTCTGGATAAATAGTCCAACGCCAAGACATATAAATAAGGGAGCATACCAGATCGAAAGTGTTTTTAGATCAAATCGAATTAAATAAAAAATATAATTAAACGGATCGGTGATAATCAGGTCAGGATGTGAAAATAATAGCCAAAAACGGCTAATCCAAAATGGAACAACTAAACAAAAAAGAAAAGAAAAAGCCTTGACAATATTTTTTATCCTCAAATCCACTTGAATAGATTGCAAATTATACTAAATTTGCAGTCCTTTAAAAGGAAAAATTGAATTTAGTTATACATAAAATAACTTAATATTAACATAACCAATAAGATTTTAACAAAATGAAAAGCGAAATACACCCAGATAACTACAGACTAGTTGTGTTCAAGGACATGTCAAACGGATATCAATTTCTTACAAAATCTTGCGTTGAAACCAAAGAAACAATCACTTACGAAGATGGAAATGAGTACCCTGTGTACAAATTAGAAATTTCTAGTGCTTCTCACCCATTCTATACAGGAAAGACAAATTTCGTGGATACTGCTGGTAGAATTGATAAATTTAACAAACGTTACGCCAAAAAGAAATAGGCATAACAACAATATCAACGAGGCTTTCTATATTTGGAGAGCCTTTTTTTATGAACATCATATTATTCGACGATGATAAAAGAGTAAATCTACTCCCATTAACTTTCACAAGACCTTGTGCAGAGTTGAGAGTTGGAATACTTACTTTGGCAGAAAAATGGGCCAAAAACTTAACTGCCAATACATCATATATTACTCAAGATTACCTATCTGAAAAATATGGAATAATCCATCAAGATGAAAATTTATATATCAATGGAAGGGTATTGCCTGATATTGATTTAGTTTCACAAATTAATCTTCTTTCCGACAATGAACTGCTTGCGAGTGAAGATAGCATAATTGCTCTCAAAACCACCAAACATTTAACCAGTTTTGAAGAGATTAATCATCATTCAAATTCAATAACACGAAAAGAAATATCTTGTTCTCAGCTAAATTACACTTATGATATTTTCTCTAAAAATGGAGAAGAGATTAAGTCAGATTTTGAGATTCTAACCAAAAATAGGAAAAGTCACCAACTATCCTCCACAAATACACATATCGGTAATTCTATTTTTATTGAAGAGGGAGTTCGTGCAGAGGCTGCTATATTTAATACTGAAAACGGACCAATATACTTAGGTAAAAACAGTACAGTTATGGAGGGTAGCCTAATTAGAGGCCCATTTGCACTTGGTGAAAATGCAACTGTTAAAATGGGAGCTAAAATATATGGCGATACCACAATAGGACCACAATGTAAAGTTGGAGGCGAAGTAAGTAATTCCATTTTTTATAAAAATAGCAACAAAGGACACGATGGTTTTATTGGCAACTCGGTAATTGGTGAATGGTGCAATTTGGGAGCAGACACCAATAGCTCCAATCTAAAAAATAACTACGCTAATGTCAAATTATGGGATTATTCAAAACAACGTTTTTTAGATACTGGTTTGCAATTTTGTGGCTTAGTTATGGGTGACCATAGCAAATGTGGAATCAATACAATGTTTAATACCGGCACAGTGGTGGGTGTATCAGCTAATATTTTTGGTGGAAATTTTCCAAGAAATTTTATTCCTTCATTTACTTGGGGAGGTTCGTCAGGTTTTGCAACATATCAAACAAATAAAGCTTTCCAAACTGTAAAAAAGGTAATGGAAAGACGGAGTCAGGAACTTACAGAACTTGAACAAAAAATATTAAATTCCATTTTTGAAAACACGTCAGAATACCGATTCTGGGAAAAAAATTAATTTAAAATGAGACAAAAAATTGTAGCAGGAAACTGGAAAATGAACTTGGATCTAAACCAAGGTAAAGCATTATTATTAGAAATTTTAGATTCTAATATCAACAAGGACACATTGACTATTATAGCTCCTCCAGCTATTCACCTCAATAGTTTCAATCAAATGCTATCGCACACATCAATTGCATTAGCTGCTCAGAATTGCCATCAACAAGACTCTGGTGCATATACTGGAGAACTATCTGTTGGCATGCTTAAAAGTGTTGGCGTTGAATATGTCATAATAGGTCATAGTGAACGAAGAGAATATTTTATGGAAGATAGTTTGTCGCTGTCTTTTAAAGTAAATAATGTTATTAAACATGGTCTACGACCAATTTATTGTTGTGGAGAAACACTAACTCAACGCCAAGAGGGAGAACATTTTAGGACCATAAGTAATCAAATTGAGCAAGGGTTATTCCAACTTAATGAAATGGAACTTCTTAATTGTATTGTAGCATACGAACCAGTATGGGCGATTGGTACAGGTGAAACTGCTTCCCCAGAACAAGCTCAAGAAGTTCATAACTTCATTCGTAAAACTATTGCCAAACAATATGGTGATATGGTAGCTGATAACATCTCAATTTTATATGGTGGTAGTGTTAAACCTGCAAATGCAAAAGAATTATTCACCTGTCCAGATATCGATGGAGGATTAATTGGAGGTGCTGCATTAAATGCAGAAAGCTTTGTAGCTATTGGCGATAGCTTCTAAAACAGATATCCAATCCCTATCGCTATTTGATCGATTGGTCTAAAACTAACTCGCCTGTCAATATTTTCTCCAGGAGCAGAATATTGTTGAAAATTTAAATTGAAATTTGATCTTGATTCAACTGACAAACGGATGTTTTTAATTGGATCATAGTACAACCCAACTAGTGGTTTTAGACCAATATTCCAATAATATCCATAATAGGTTTCATGAGGTTTTTGGTTTAAAGTAGAATTCCAATATCCGTCCATACCAGCATAAAGTTTAATCAAATCGAAACCTTCAAGCTTTAATTCTTTATGAAAACCTAAAGACAGATTGTATACTACTAACCCGCTTTCCGAGAAAAGTGTATCGCTTCTGGTTTCTTTATCTGTATCAATGAACAAGGATAGTCCACCTCTTAGAACTACTGAGTTATCCATCAATCTTTTATACATTAACTGATAGCTTGACTGTTCTTTGAGTTGTGTTAAATCTAGAATTAAATCAACTTGATTTTTGTTCTGTCCAGAAACAAATAATCCAATGAATATAAAAACTAAGGTTAAAATTTTTTTCATGATTTAGACACAATGATACAAAATAAAAAAGGCTCCGAAAAAATCGGAGCCTTTAAATATTCAAATTCTTTTAAAAAATTATTTCCCAGTTTTAGTGAAATCAATTCTTTTTGAAGCGTAATCTACATCAGTATCAGCTGTGTAATCTAAAGAGATTCTACCTCTTTCAACTCCATAATTAGCTTCTAGATGATCAATGATAGAGTTAGCTCTTTTCATTGCAAGTCTTTCTCCACTTTTACTTCGAGTGTACCCAGTAGCTGTTACACTTAATGATGGACACATTCTCATTTTCTCTGCTAGCGTGTATAAAGAAGCATATGATGATGATGAAATTCTTGAACTTCCATTATCGAACATGATCGTTGGTAACGTCATGTTATCACAATCATAAGCTGAAAACTCTTTAAGCTCAATAGCATTTCCTTTGGCATCTACTAAAGCACCTGGAGCAGTGTTATTATCAGCATCTAGCTCATTTGGTACACCATCACCATCATCATCTTTGGCTACACCATCAGCATCTACATCAGTCACTAAAGAAAAAATTTCTTTATCATTACTATCTGGAACACCGTCACCATCTGTGTCAACAGAAGTTCCATCACCATAAGTTTTTACACCATCAGGAGTTTCGTTATCTTTATCAAAATAATCTCCAACACCGTCTCCATCTGAATCAGCCATTAATGTTTTAAGATTTTTATTTATTGAATCAATATCATTGTAGATAGATTCAACAGGGTTAATCCAATCAAGGTGTGAAGTTTGTGATTTATCTGTACCAAATTTGTAAGACAATGTAATACCTGTTTGAGTAAAATAATCATTTGCTTTGTTAGCAAAAACATCATAGTTGAATGCATCAATATTATCACTGGTTGTGAAATTAAATTGTGTATTTAAACCTATATCAAAATTATCGTTTAAGTTGTATTTTAATCCAAAACCAATTGGAACAAAAACTTCTGACTCATCATAACTTGAATTAAGACTTGGATCATTGTTTTTACCTGTCGCATCATTAGACATTGATCCCAAACCAATTGTTGCAAAATATTGTAGATTTCTGGCAGATCTTAAAAAAGACACATTACCTAAAGTGAAAACTGCTGATAAATCAATTGTTGAAAAACTATTTTTAAAGCTGAAATCATCATTAGTAGTTTCTTCAGATCTGTCTCCAGCTATAGTCCCAGAATTAAATGATGCTCTAATTCCTATAGAATGAGATACCGAATATTTAAAACCTAGGCCAAATGAATTGCCAGAGTTTTCTTGAGGAGCATCTGTGTATGAGTTTGTAAGACCAAAATTTAAGCCTACAGATAATTTTTTTGCAGGTTTAATTTTAGAAAAATAATCGCCTTGTGCATGAACATTTACACTTAACAATGTTACACAAACCATTGCTATTACTTTTAAAGATTTAGTTACGTTATTCATTTTAAATTATATATAATATTTTGCAAATTTAGTAAATTAAGTTGATGTTTAATCCACTAATTAAATATTATCAACACTTTATTTTTAGAATATAATCCAAAATGACTTGAAATTCTCACTGATTTAATCAAAGACATGTCATTAAAACTACCAATAAATTCAATCCTTTCCTGAATTTGTAAAGGGTTAAAGTAAGCTCTCTTCAACTTTAAAACTTTTTTTAAATCAGAAGAATTCTCAATTTTTTGGGACCACTTATTTTCTATAATCTTCTCTATATCATATAGTTTATCCAATATTTTCGACCATTTATTAACTAAGTTTAAGTCTTTAAATGTATCAGAAATTGCTTTATCGTAAACTTGAATACTCGATTTTATTGATTCAATATTTTTTTGTTGTGATTCCATAATATTAGCTAATTCTTGCTCATGGCTAAGAGCAATTGTTGTTTCATTATTAAACCAATCTACAAGATTATTATTAAAATATTTTTCTCGAAACTTAGAAGGAATCAAAATACCTGAAGTTCTTAGCATCATTGAAGGTAAGGGCATATCGTAAGTATCAAAAAGCCCTTTTAACTGAAACCAATAATTAAGCTCACTAGAACCCAAGACAACACCCACATTGGGTAGGATCCACTCTTGGTATAATGGCCTCAAAGCAGCGTTCGGACTAAGGTTTGGATATTCCTTCATTGTAAAATCTTCAGGTGTTTTATTGGTGAAGTCCTTAATATCGTCAATTCGTATTCTGTCATTTTTTCGTAATAAAAAAAGATTACATGATTTGACCCGCAATTGGTTCTTAAATCCCGCACTTTCAAGCAATTGTGATGTTTCGATTAACGCCTGACTATTTTTATGTTTCAACTCATCAACCATCACAGAGGTAAAGCTTGATTT
>JADHMR010000030.1 GCA_016779945.1 Bacteroidia bacterium
ACTGATCCTGTTATTTAGAATAGGATCAGTATAACAAAAGACTTAGTAACGAAATTCTTATATTGGTTTGAAGTTTTTTATTCATATCGTATGGCTGTTCGTTTAGCTATTGGTGATGAAGAAATTCTAAATGAAACTTTTGAGCAATTTGAAGTCGATAAAACTTATCAAACTAAAAAATACTCTTCTAGTTCTGCACTTCGCAAAGCATTAAGCTCGAACAACGTAATGCAAGCCGTTGATAATTTAGCTATGAAAGAAAACCTTACATTCATCAACAAACAAATCAATGAGAAATATGCCTTCATGAATAAAAACCGTAATACTTCTGTTTACGTAGCTAAAGGTAAAAAATATGATTACACAAATCTTGTAAAAGCATACATAAGTGTAGAACAAGGATTAGTAGACTACAATGCAGATGCCGAAAACGAAAAAATTAAAGCTGCCATTGAAATTTGGAAGGAAGAATTAAAAGCAGTAGATCTGGAAGATAAAAAAGCAAAAATTAGCCGAGATGTTGCTTTTGGCCTATACCTAAACCTGATTGAATACAACACACTTGTTCGTGATTTCAAAGCTGCAAAGTCCGCTATTAATGCTATTTTATTGATGAATCCATCTAATGCAGAAAGTAGAAAATTGACTCCATATCAAGATTTCTTTGAAGATATGAGAGACCGATATGACGCTAATTTTGAAAGCTAATCAAATCATCAATCTCACCAAAAAGACAAGCTAAATTAGCTTGTCTTTTTTTTGGGTTCATCCGTTCATTTTGGTGAGTCTTTTAATTGGATGTTTATCAATAATTTAGTATGTTTACCTTAATTATTTCAGTATGGATAAATTGGATATTTATAAGCACTGTTCTCAAAAACTGCAAAGTCAGCTAGACGAACTGCAATCTGCTATTGACAAGGTGCAAGAATCCATCGAAGGTGAGCAAAGTAGTACCGCAGGTAATAAATTTGAGACTGCAAGAGCTATGGGTCACGAAGAATTAAACCGACTAAACCGTCAATTATTTAATTTAAATCACGAAATGACTATTTTGAATCAAATTGATGCTTCAAAACCCTGCAAATCTGTCCAATTAGGTGCCCTAATTGAAACGGATAAAAAAATGCTTTATCTAGCTATTGCTCTTGGAAAAATAGAAATATCAAAAAAATTGATTTATGCTGTATCTGTAAAATCTCCTATTGGTCAAGCTATTATTGGGAAAATGACCAATGACGAAATAATTATTGGCAATAACAAAGAAAAAATCATTTCAATCTACTAAAAAAATATATGAAAATAATATCATGGAATGTAAATGGTATCCGAGCTTCCGTCAAAAAAGGATTGATAGATATCATCCAAGATTTGGATGCGGATATCTTTTGTATTCAAGAGACAAAAGCCCAAGATGATCAAGTAAAAGAGGCTCTCTCTGAACTTTCTGGTTATTCTATTTTTAGTAATTCTGCCGTCAAAAAAGGCTATAGTGGTGTTGCTATTTTATCTAAAAAAGAACCCTTAAA
Organism: Bacteroidia bacterium; assembly: GCA_016779945.1. Lineage (GTDB taxonomy): Bacteria > Bacteroidota > Bacteroidia > NS11-12g > UBA9320 > UBA9320. The sequence continues at coordinate 1,530 of JADHMR010000030.1, forward strand.
AATTACTACAGATATTCAAATAGAGGAGCATGACCAAGAAGGTCGTGTAATTACCGCTGAATTTGCTGATTTCTTTTTGGTAAATGTTTATGTCCCTAATAGTGGTTCAGGACTTAAAAGACTTGAGTACAGATCTACTTGGGATCAAGCATTTGCAAACTATTTGTCCGGCTTGGAGGAAACAAAACCCATAATTGTGACAGGAGACTTTAATGTCGCCCATCAATCCATCGACCTAAAAAATGATAAAAGCAATTACAATAAAACAAGTGGTTATACTCAGGTTGAAATAGACGGATTAGATACCATACTTGATATTGGTTTGGTAGATACATTTCGAGAAAAATACCCGGAAGAGATTAAATATACTTTTTGGAGTGCTCGGTTCAATGCTCGAGCAAATAATGCAGGATGGAGAATTGACTATTTTTTAGCATCTAAATCACTCGCAGAAAATATAATAGATGCTTCTATTCACAACGAAATATTTGGAAGCGACCATTGTCCTATTGGACTTCAATTAAAATAACGAAACCTGAGAAGAACCTGGAATCGGTAATTCATAACCCCATTCTTTATTAATCTTTGTTATCAGTCGAGCAGATAACATTTGCAAGTCTTTTTCAATGGTCTGATGCACAAAAAAATTAATCTGACTAATCCCTTGATCTTTCCATAGAGTTAATCGATCAAACCAATCATCTATTCGAGTAACATCTGAGGAATGATTTGCCCCTGTAAATCTAACAAAACAAGAGGAATTGGTTAGCCGCATATGCATTAAATCTCTTCTACCTAATGTGTCTGAAATGGTGTGAGCTATTTTATTTTCCTGAAGCACCGCACAGAGATCATTCGCAACATGAGAATCAGAATACCAACCCGAGTTTCGCAATTCTACAGTTAATGGTAAATCCTTCGGCCATTTATTTAAAAACGCAGTTAAATCCTGAAAATTTTGAGGACCGTAGTTGTCATTCATCTGAAGAAAGACAGTACCTAGCTTTTCTTTGAAATGGGATATCGAAAGAAAAAAATCATTCAATGCGTCATCGCAATTTTTGAGTCGTCTAAACTGACTAATCAGTTGGGGGACTTTTGGGAAAAACATGAAATCTGGAGAAGATCGATCATACCAACCCTCAACAATTGAAGGAGGAAAAATTCGATAATAGTATGCATTCAATTCTATGGCATTAAACTGACTAGAATAGTAAGACAGCTCGTCTTTGACTCCTTTTGGATAAAAACCCTTGAGTTCGGCTTTAGCCCATCGCGGACATCCAATAAATACCTTTGGTGTGTAATTCTGACCACTCGCTAAAACAAGTTGAGTGTCCGAGTGATCTACAGGTAAATCGTAAGGATACAATTCAGGATTTTCTACTTTACCAAATTTCACTGGTCAAATATAGAAGATATGTACACACGAAAACGCCTAGATTAAGAATTTTAAATACCCCATAAAAATTTGCTTTTGGAATTTTCGTTCATAAAAACTACATTTGCCTAACGAACGTTAGTTTGTAGTCTAAAATGACTGAAAGAAAAAGACAAATATTACAATCTGCACAAGCTATTCTTAAAAAGAAAGGATATGCCGCTACTTCTGTTCGAGATATTGCAAAATCACTTGAAATAGAACCTGCAAGTTTGTATAGTCATTTTTCATCTAAAGAAGATATCTTAAAACTTACTTGTTTTGATATGGCAAGTAAATTTGATGAGGCAATACAGGAAATAAATACCCTTTATTTTGACGCAGAACAACAACTTCGTATGGCCATCCGAGAGCATGTACAAATACTCACGAGTCATTTGGATTCGGCTATAATTTTTCTAAGAGATTGGAGAAATTTAACTGGAGAATCGCATCTGAAATTTGTTGAAAAGCGAAACTCTTACGAGAATGGAATCCGAAAAATTATACAAACTGGCATAGATGAAGGTCGTTTTAATGAAAGTGATATCAAATTTGCCACTCTTACTGTTTTGTCCAGTGTCAATTGGATTGTAGAATGGTACAACCCTAATGGTAAGCTTAACGCTACCCAAATAGCAGAAAAACTAAGTAATTTTATACTTAGTGGTTTAATAAAAAATAAATTATAAAAATCATGTACGGAAACGCATACGTAGACCCCAACGAAAAATTTAGTTTAGAGCAAGAAACTCCTGAGCTATTAGCAGCATTTCAAGAAAGAATTGATCGCGGCGAAAAAATTGAGCCTAAAGATTGGATGCCAGCTATGTACCGAAAACAACTTATTCGAATGATTGAGCAACATGCCCACTCTGAAATAATTGGTTCACTCCCAGAAGGAACATGGATTACTAGAGCTCCGGGATTCAGAAGAAAATTAGCTTTAATGGCTAAAGTTCAAGACGAAGTAGGTCATGCTCAGTTATTATATTCTGCTGCTGAAACATTAGGAAAAAGCAGAGAAGCTATGATGAACGATTTAATTACTGGAAAATCCAAATATTCAAATATATTCAACTATCCTGCTAAAACATGGGCCGACAGTGCAGTCATTGCGTGGCTCGTTGATGCTGGGGCTATTGTTAACCAATTGGCGAATAGTAAGGGTTCTTATGGCCCATATTGTAGAGCTCTAGAACGCATCTGTTATGAAGAATCGTTTCACTTGAAATATGGTCACGATAATGTAGTTCACCTCGCAACTGGAACATCAAAACAACGACAAATGGTTCAAGAAGCCATGAATCGATGGTGGCCACCACTCATGCACTTTTTTGGTCCAAGTGATAAAATATCTGTTCATACTGAAACATTAATGCGATGGAAGGTAAAAATGGCCAGTAATGATGCCATGAGACAACAGTTTTTAAATATGTATGTTCCAAAAATTTGGGATCTTGGATTAACCTTACCTGACCCAAAACTTAAGAAAAATGAAGAAACAGGTTTGTGGGATTACACTGAACCTGATTGGGATGAATTTAAGCGTGTCATCAATGGTGACGGTCCTTGTAATGCAGAACGTCTTGCTGTTCGTAGAATGGCTGAAGAAAATGGCAAATGGGTAGCAAACGCTATCAAAAGCAAACAAGACGAATACGTCACTCCGTATGCATAAATAAAAACTAATATTCAATTTGGTAGAGCAAAATGGTTTTGCCAATTTAATACATTAAAATACGTCAATCATGAAATATATAATCACCATAACTCTGACACTAAACGCCTTTTTTTTCGTAAGCGGTCAGAATATTCCTAATGGTGATTTTGAAAATTGGAGAGTTAAAGATCATTTTAAGCTTCCTGGTGTAACTTCTACAGTTAGAAATGCAGAGCGTACATCAGATGCCAAAGAAGGTCAGTATGCTCTAAAACTTTCTAATACTTTTGTCCCAAACTCTCGGGGTTATCGTTCGTATGCGATTAACTATGATGGAGTAGATTTTAATGGTGAGCCACTAAGCTTGTGTTTTTGGTCTAAATATAATTTAGCACAAGGAGATACGGCAAGAGTTTATGCTGTATTTAGAGAAAAAGGAGCATATAAAGGAAAGGTTGATTTCCGTTTTACGGGATCGAGCAATGACGAATGGTTAAGGTATTCTGTACCTATACAATGGTCCTCATCTCGAACTGCTGATAGTATTTGGATTTATTTATACTCTTATGCCGACTATGGTGTTGATGGTGATGGTTTTGTAATATTTGATGATATTCATTTTACAAACTTAAATGAACGTCAAGAGAATATTTTCAATCACGGATTTGAGGATTGGGAGAATATTGGGGTAAATTATCCTGCGGGTTGGCGAAGTGTTGATCTCGTATCATATGAGCAATACTTCTCTTTTTTGTACGAACCAACCGTTTTGAACATAACCAACTCCGATGTATTTATGGGATCAAGTTCGCTTCTAATTAAAAATGCTTACTCAAACTCAAACGGAAATCTAAGGTATGGCTACTGTTATCTGGGAACTGAAAATAATGACTACTACACGCCACATTTTCCAATAGACACATTTAAATATTTACAGGGCTATTATAAATACTTGCCTGACGGTGACGATACCGCTCGAATTAACCTGCGAACTTGGAGTAAAGGAAAATATTCGTCTAATGATAATTTTTATCTTTCCTCTGCAAATGAATGGACCTTTTTTGCTTTTCCAATTAACTACTATTCATCAACAGTAGCACCTGATAGTGCTGGTATTATATTCTATTCTGGGAAAACAGACAGTATTAGAGGTCCAAATAGTAGATTATATTTAGACAATATCGAACTGGTCATGCAACCAAAAAGTTTGGGCATTAGTTCATTGGATGAAAATGCATCAATATATCCCAATCCTTTCAGTAAAAGTATCACCATAGAATCCACTGAAAATAATACAGTAGACATTTATAATACCTTAGGTAAACAGATAGCAACTTATGAAATTATCCAAGGTAAGAATACGCTTCATTTAGCTTCGCTACCCTCAGGTATATATTATTTAAAAACTAGAAAACAATCATGGATAAAAAAAGTAATCAAGCAATAGAATCTATCGATCCCCGGATTACAAGAGCAAAGATTCAACAGACTGGAGATAAATCTGACATGCAAGATTTAGCTCATTTTCAAACTTTTGAAGTATTTCACCAAAATAAACGAGGAGCACAGCATAAACATGTTGGCATCGTTCATGCTCCAAATCCAGATATGGCTCTTCTTTACGCAAAAGAACAATATGCTAGAAGAGAAGTTACCGCAAATTTATGGGTAGTGCCGAGTAGTTGTATTTCTGCAACTGAATATTCAGATGATGACATTTTTAGCACTACACCAGAAAAAAAATATCGAAACCCCGCTTCCTATAAAGTTATTGACAGAATCAATGCTTTTAAAGAACGTGGTGGTAAACCTACTGACCAAGTATAATTTCAAATTAGAAAAATCATGAACAGCATAGACGCACTCAAAGAACTACTATATAAAATGGCAGATGATCAGTTAATTATTGGTCATCGAAACAGCGAATGGACAGGATTGGGCCCAATATTAGAGGAAGACATTGCGTTTTCGAGTATGGCACAAGATAAAATCGGACAAAGTGAGCACTTATACAATCTTCTAAATCAATTAGGAGAAGCTGATGCAGATACGGTCGCGTTTACACGAAATGCCAATCAATTTCATTCATCTAAATTAGTTGAATTGCCTATCGGCGACTACAGTTTTAGTCTGATTCGACATTTTCTGTTTGACTTTTCGGAATATCTTAGATTTGAAGCACTAAGAAGTTCTGCATATGAACCTCTTGCTCAAGTTTCCAAGAAATTTTTTGGTGAAATAAAATACCACACCATGCATGCCAATACTTGGGTTAACCAATTAGGTAACGGAAATGAAGAGAGTCATCGTAAAATGCAAGAATCATTAAATTTTGCTTGGAATTATGCCCTAGGAATTTTTGAACCAGGACCTGCAGAAAATGTCCTTGTTGACGAATATATTTTCATAGGAGAAGAAAGTCTAAAAAATAGATGGCTTGATACCATAATCCCATTACTAAAAAAGAGTGGTTTAACCATCCCTTCTGAAGATACTTGGAAACCAATTTATGGGGGAAGAACTGGTGTACACACCGAAAATTTACAACCTCTACTCGAAGAAATGACAGAGGTCTATTCTATTGATCCATCTGCTGATTGGTAAATTATGATTACTGAGGCATACATACGCGAAGAATTAAAGCAAGTCAAAGATCCTGAGATTCCAACTATCTCAATTGTTGATTTAGGTATTGTAACTGGCATCAAAATAGATAATACAGATGTACATGTTACACTTACCCCAACATTTGCTGGATGTCCTGCACTTAGACTGATGGAGGAAATGGTCGTAGATCATCTGAATACGAATAATAAGCTAGGAAATATTTCAGTAGAAACCAGTTTTGAAACTACGTGGACCACTGACTTAATTACTCCAGAAGGACACGTTGCTATAAAAAAGCATGGATTAGCTCCTCCTAGAAGAAATTGCTCAAACATTTCAATGGAAATACTCGAATCCACAAATTGTCCTTACTGCGATAGCGAAAACACTTCCATGAAAAGCCCATTCGGTCCTACACTATGTAGAAGTCTCCATTATTGCAATAATTGCAAACAAGCATTTGAAGGATTTAAACCTGTTTAAAGGTTAATTTCGCAGATTATAATTAACCCCTTAACATGAATAGCACAGAAATTTTTTCAGCATTCATCATATTATTTGCAGTAATTGATGTTATTGGATCTATCCCACTGATCATTTCCATAAAAGAAAAAACAACCATTCGTCCTGCATTAGCAACTATTGTCTCGGGAGTCATCATGATACTTTTTTTATTAATTGGTGAATCTGTTCTTCATTTTATAGGCGTTGACATTAACTCATTTTCTGTAGCAGGTAGCATTTTAATGGCATTTATAGCATTTGAAATGTTATTGGGTGTACGTATATTCAATGAAGACGCAGCTGATACAGCCACTGCATCAGTAGTTCCATTGGCTTTCCCAATATTAGCTGGTGCCGGAACACTAACAACGATTATTTCAATACGAGCAGAATACCAATTAATCAATATAATCATTGCAATTATGCTCAATATGGCTCTAATTTTCGGAGTACTTAAATCTGTGAAATTTATTCAAAAGATAATTGGACCAGCGGGAACTAAAATATTAAATAAAGTCTTTGGAATTATCCTTCTTGCAATTGCTGTTAAGCTATTCAGTGCCAACGCCAAGAACCTGTTTAGCTAAATATACTAGGTGTTATAAATGGACCGATCATTAAAATTCATCCAATTTTTTGTTGTTTTATCCATCCTTAGTATATCCAACAAGTTACAAGCACAAAATCATATTTTAGACTCTGCAAAGATGGCTTTTAGAGAAAAGCCTACCTTTTATGTTGCGTTTCATAATCGTAATACCGTCGTAAACGTTCAAAAAACAAAGCTATACGGAATAGTTGGTGGGTTTGATTTCAATAAAAAAATAAAATTATATCTAGGGTTATATGGATTTGTAAAACCAAACAAACTCTTATTAACTAATCATCCCGTCGCAGACAAAGACTCGGTATATCAATCCATCAATACGGAGAATATTAGCATTGGTGCAGATTACACCTTTTATAACAACAAAAGTTTGTACCTCAGTATCCCTTTTCAGATTGGAGTAGGCACTACGCAGTATAAATATTGGGAACTTGATCAAAATACATTAATCAGAAAAGACAACTATCTCACCATTCCTATTGAGCTAGGAACAAATGCTTATATAAAAATTTTACCCTTTGCAGCTTTGAAAGGTGGAATTGGTTATCGATTTTCAATTGGCAAAAAAGAGGTTACTCGGCTAACATCTCCATACTATAATCTTGGACTAGCTATACTCATTGGAGAAGGAATACAGTTTTTTAAGAATTTAAATTAATTTTTAACCTATAAATATTAATCCGTTGGTTCAACAATTCCTTGTTCTTCCAAAAGATATTCTATCGTTTTAGCAAGGTCAGCAGCTCCAATCTTTTTAAACCGAATATTCTTATCCTTATCTAAGACAAATATTTGTGGGGTTGTCCGAATATTATATTTTTTACGGAACTTATCTTCACCAAACGCATTAGCCACGTTAATGAAATTAAACTTGTCTTTTGCGAGTCTTTTTTTCCAACCTTCCCAATCACCCTGAGTATAGACCGCATAAATCTCTAAATTCTCATTAGTCAAACTGTCATACATCTTGCTAATTATGGGCATTTCTTTTTTGCAGTGTCCACAGTTTATATCCCAAAAAACAAGAACTGTTACTGGTTTTGAAATTTCAGACATACGAATACGCTTCCTAAATGAAGAGTCAGGCATGTACAAATCTTGAGCGACCTTATCACAAAGTGTAGCTTCCATTTTAGCACTTTCTACACACATCTTTGAGACATAAGCAGAGTCTGCCCAATAAGCCTTGCCCGCACAATAGTAATTTTTAGCAATATGCCATAAGGCCTTATCAAAGCACATAAATTTAGCACTTTCAAAATAACCAAGCAGGAAATGTATAGTGTATTTGTATTGTTCTCGACTACCTGCGGCCTCTATTTTATTAATCAAATTGTCACCTAAACGTATTGCCGTATCAGCTAGGGGTGGCATATAAGTATCAAAATAATACTTGAGTTTATTATGAAAAACAGGCGACCGAACAAGCCCATCTTCAGATAAGTCAACTTTATCCCAGAAATGGTCTCTCGCCCATAAATACTTAAATTTTCGTTGATCCTCTTCACTTTCATTTTTAAAATCAGGTGAAGAAATATCAGCCATTGCTCCGTATAGCTTGCCAATAAATAAATTGCTATAATCTTGAGAAATTTTATCTCTTTTTTGAGCTACACCCTTGTTAATATCTTGGAGTTCTGATTCTAATTTACTCTTAGCCTTGCCCTCTTCTAAGGTATCTAATGCTCTTCTAATTTTACCCGCTTTATTTCCCTCAACAATGGCGAAATTGTTAAACTCAAAAAACAATTCATTTTCCTTTGAACCTCCAACTATCATCTTTTTAGGACTTAGAGTGGTGTCTGTATGAAAGGTGTAGCTAGTCTGGTCTTCATTTTGTGAAATTAGTATTTCAAAGTAATTTTTTTTCGGTAAAACGACAAGATATACCCCATTTTGAAGGTTTTCATCCCCTCTAAAGGTAGCAACGCCATTAATACACTCGGAAGTGTCTCTCAAATACTGTTTATCACCAAAATGATTAGCAAGAAGAAGTTCATCCTCACAACTCAAACCATCAATTTTAACAGAAATCTCATACTGACCAAAACTGCCAAACCAACAAATAATACCAATGAATAATGTTAAATACTTTATCATGAAAACTTTCAAAATTACTTTCGTACAAATATATAGTAGTATGACGCTAAATGAATTGATTTATTGTCTGCTACTGGTTGAACTTCGTACAAGAATTATGCCTAAAAATAACGCCTTTTTCGAACAAGTATATCAAGTTGTCAGATTAGTTCCCAAAGGGAGAGTAACTACTTATGGAGCCATTGGTAAATTTCTAGGATCAGCAAAATCTGCAAGAATGGTGGGTTGGGCTATGAATAGCTCACACAACCAATCTCCAAAAGTACCTGCTCATCGGGTGGTTAATCGAAATGGATTGCTGACTGGGAAACACCATTTTTCTGACGAGAATACAATGATCAACCTTTTGAAGGATGAGGGCATTGAAGTAACTAATAATCAGGTTGTCCATTTCAAGAACCACTTTTGGGATCCCACAGAGCAATTGGCTTTATAGCCCTAAATCTCCCATTCCCGGTATATTTGGCATTATTTTACTCATTTCCTCTTTAATTTTCATATCCGCCTTTGTTTGTGCCTGATCTATTGCCTCAATAATCATATCTTGAACCTCTTCACGGGTTCTAATTTTAAAAATACTGTCATTAATTTCTAAAGTGTGAAAACGTTTATCCCCTGAACACTGAATAGACACCATCCCATTTTGTGATTTACCTTCAAAATCTAGTTGAGATAACGCAGCTTTCATTTGAATAGCTTTCTCCTTTGCTTCTTTAAGCTTATTAAGACCAAACATATATGTATGCAAATTTAATAATACACACCTTTAATTATAATACCATGAGCTAAGCTAGTATTTTTATATTCGTACTAATATGTCAAAATCGATAATCCCTTTGTTGCTAATTTCAATTCTTATTTTTTCTTGCCAAGATAATCCTGATGAAGATCATTCGAGTTATAACTCGATTAGCACATATATGCCTGTAAAACTAACAACAGATCTAGATGCATTAAGCCAAGTTGAAAAAAATATGCTCCCACACCTATTTGAAGCCGCAGACATTATGAACGACTTATTTTGGGTGCAAGCTTATGGTGATAAGGAATCTTTGCTTGCCTCTATTTCAAATCCTAAATTGAGAGCATTTGCTGAGATTAATTACGGACCATGGGATAGGTTAAACGATAATGCTCCATTTTTAGACAACGTTGAACTCAAGCCTTTGGGTTCAAATTTTTACCCTTCAGATATGACTAAAGAGGAATTTGAAGAACTTGGGTTATTAGACGAAAAAGGGCTTTATTCAATGGTTAGAAGGGATGAAGTTGGCAAATTATACACTATTCCTTATCACGAATTTTTTAGAGAGAAATTAGAAGAAGCATCGGGGCATCTTTTAGAAGCTGCTGAAATTTGTGAGGATGTAGAACTCAAAAAATACCTAAAACTCAAATCAAAAGCTTTGCTAACAGACAATTATACTGAGAGTGATATCGCCTGGATTAATATGAGGAACAATACACTGGATATTATAATTGGGCCAACAGAACATTATGAAGATGCTCTTTACAATTACCGAACAGCTTACGAAGCATATATCCTAGTGAAAGATAAAGCATGGAGCAAAAAATTAGAGAAATATGTTGATTTATTACCTCAGCTTCAAGCAGAGTTACCCGTATCCGAGGAATATAAACAAGAAACACCAAATACAGATGCAGCACAGCTCAATGCCTACGATGTAATTTTCTATGCCGGTGATTGTAACTCCGGAAGTAAAACTATCGCGGTTAACCTACCTAATGATGAAGAAATTCAAATTAAATACGGAACTAGAAGAAGCCAATTAAAAAATGCCATGAAGGCAAAATTTGACCATATTTTACTACCTATATCTGATATTTTAATCGAAAAAGATCAACGAAAACACATTACTTTCAATGCCTTTTTTAGCAATACTATGTTTCATGAAGTTGCCCACGGTTTAGGCATAAAAGAAACTATAAACGGTAGAGGTTCTGTCAGAGAAGCACTCGGAGAAACATTTAGTGCACTCGAAGAAGGGAAGGCAGATATTCTAGGCTTACACATGATTACACAACTTAAAGAGAAAGGGCTTATTGAAGAAGGTGAATTAATGGATTATTATGTGACTTTCCTCGCTGGAATTTTTAGATCTGTTCGATTTGGTGCTAGTAGTGCACACGGAAAAGCAAATATGCTTCGATTTAATTATTTCAAAGATCATAATGCATTTACTCGAAATAATGATGGAACTTATGCTGTTAATTTTGAGGAGATGAAAAAAGCAATTATTGAGTTATCCTCTCTAATCATAAAACTTCAAGGAGACGGGGATAAAGCTAGGGTTCAAGTAATGATGACGAATAACGGCGTCATAAAAGAAGCCCTTCAAAAAGACTTAGATCGACTCTCTGATGCAAGCATTCCTGTAGATATTGTATTTGAACAAGGACTTGATGTTCTGGGCATGAATTAAACTGGTTATTTTTTTCTTTCAATAACAAAATTTATTAATGCTAAAAGATAGGATGTAGATGCTTTAGTCTGAATAGATGATAGAATTTCTATCGCTTTTTGTTTGTATTCATTCATACTAACTTGAGCGTATTCAATACCTCCTTTACTTTTGACGAAACTAATAACTTCTTGAATTTCTGTATTCGTTTTCTTATCCTTCTGAAGAATTTTTAAAATGGCTCTTTTGTCATTTTTAGTACTAGAATTCAATGCATAAATTAGTGGAAGAGTCATCTTTTTCTCAACAATATCAATACCCGTAGGTTTACCCACTTTGTTGTCGCCGTAATCAAACAAATCATCTTTAATTTGAAAAGCAATACCAATTGCTTCACCCATACTCATCACATCATTTAGAATATCTTCGTCCTGAATAGTGCTATATGCACCAATTCCACAACAACTTGCTATTAAAGACGCTGTTTTCTTTGTGATAATATCAAAGTATATTTCTTCAGTAATATCAAGTTTTCGAGCTTTCTCCATTTGTAATAACTCCCCCTCGCTCATTTGCTCTACTGCAGAGGAAAGTATCTCTAAAGATTTGAAGTCTTTATTTTTAAGAGATAACAATAAACCTTTAGACAATAAGTAATCGCCAACAAGTACAGCTACTTTATTCTTCCATAAAGCATTTATGGAGAAAAAACCTCTCCTCATATTTGCCTCGTCTACAACATCGTCGTGTATTAGGGTTGCTGTATGTAGTAATTCTACTAATGATGCACCACGATAAGTGTTCTCATTAACTTCACCAAATAGTTTAGCACAATGTAAAACTAAAATAGGTCGCATTTGCTTACCTTTTCGTTTTACTATATAATTCATAATGGTATCTAGCAATGACACATTACTTTTCACACTCGACCTAAACTTCTTTTCAAAGATTGTTAGTTCTTCTTGAATTGGTGATTTGATATAAGATAATGTTTCTTCCTTCACGTAATGAATCTAATAGCACAATTGAGAGGTCTATAAACAAAAAAGAGAGCAAAAGCCCTCTTTAATAATTTAAAGATTAGTTGATTAATCTTTGACTTCTTTGGATGCCGTATAACTTAATTTTAGTGCATTTACTTGTCTGAGTTCCTGTTTGATGTCAGTGATAATTCCCATTTTAACTGATTTGTCAGCCTTAAGAGAAGTGGTCATAAAAGGCACTTCTTTTTCATCTTTTTCCCCATTCTTAAGGGTAATATACTGCTGGATATCATCCACAGTTGCAAAAGCATCGTCGAGCTGAACTCTCGGGGATGTTCCAAACTCTGCATTAAGAGGAGGTCCTACGAAAATGTAGTGAAGTCTAGATTTTTTTTCTAGTTTTTCTACCTCAGTAGCTGTTGGAAGCTGAGTTTTAACTTTCATTTCCTTATCCCTCATCTTGGTAGCAACCATGAAAAAGAAAAGTAACATGAAAACAATATCTGGTAATGCAGATGTGTTTATAGCCGGAGTGGGACGTCCACCATCTTTTTTAAATTTTGCCATTATTCGCCTCCTATACTAACTGGTTCAGCTTCTGATAATTTTCGAGGGTATTTTTTCTTTACCGCCTTTATTTTATCCTTATCTCTCTGAGGGTCAAGATCTTTATAAGACTTTCCGTACTCTTGCATAGAATAATCATCTCTAACACGATTGTAAGCAGCTGTCAATTCATTGTACACATGTACATACATGTCATATGATGTTCCGCGATCATTCTTCAACGATACAATAGCTGCAGTAGATGTAGTTGATAACGTAGGATCTTTGCCTTCATTTGTTAGGTGATCTATGGTTTTTTGTTGAAGTCTGTCGATAGTAAGTGGCGATCCTTCAACTAAAAGCTGATCTGCCGCATTCACTAATACTTCTAAAACTTCTCGTTTTTTTTGCTTGCTATCTTCTGGTGGCTCCTCAGAAATTGGAGGCAATGCCACTTGAAGTCCCGTAGGAATATCCATGGTAGTGGTTACCAAAAAAAACACCAATAACAAGAAGGCGATATCCGCCATTGAACCGGCATTTATTTCTGGAATATCTCTTCTTCTACTTCCCATCTATTGGTTCTTTAATAGAGCTACTGATTCTGATACGATTATTGAAACTACAGCTGTAAATCCAAGAAATATAGTAAGGTATAAACCCATATCTATAAATCTAGACTGGCTCTCTGTTGTGATATTATATTTTTCATAATCGTCTCCTAAATTTCCTGATGAGATAAAGTAACTAACTAGGCATACAACTAAGATTGCTCCAACACCCATTAATAAGCTTTTTGCCGATTTTGGGTTATTCTTTAAATGAATAACAGAAGAAACAACGATAGATAACATTGCCCCTAGAGCAAGCAATATAGCTAGCCAAATTCCCATCTCGCTTCCTGCGTAATCATCTTTAGAAACGAGTATTAAAAAGATAAAGACTAGGACAACAACTATTGAATAAAAAATTACTCTTCCTGACTTAAACATATTATGCTTTTACTACTTTATTTTTTACGAGTATATCAATCAAAGAGATAGAGGCATCTTCCATTCCGTTTACAATACCATCAATTTTAGAAGTTATAAAATTATAAAATATTTGAAGGATAATAGCAACTATAAGACCTGCAACGGTTGTTAAAAGTGCAACAGAAATACCGTCTGCCACAACACTTGGTGAGATATCTCCAGCCGCTTTAATAGCATCGAATGCGTCAATCATACCGATTACAGTACCCATGAAGCCAAGCATTGGTGCTAATGCAATGAATAATGATAACCAAACAAGGCCTTTTTCAAGTTGACCCATTTGAACAGATCCGTAACTCACTACTGATTTTTCTACCACATCAATAGAACCTTGATCAGCTCTATCTAATCCTTGATAAAATATACTTGCAACGGGTCCTCTTGTGTTTCTGCAAATTTCCTTTGCAGCATCAAGATTCCCAGCTGAAACTTCTTTTTCTATACTCTCAACAAATTCGTCATTATTAATGCTCATCCAGAATAAAGATATAATTCGCTCGATTGCAATAGCTAATCCTAGAATCAAACAAATTAGTGGAAGCGACATAAATCCGGCACCACCCTCAATAAATTTTTTCTTAAGTACTTGAAGGCCGCTTTCTTCTTCCTCTTCTACTGCTTCTTCTGTTACGATTTCTTCTTCAGCAACTTCTGTTGTAGCAGAGTCATCGGCAACAGCTGACGATGAGTCAACAACTTCTGTTGTAGTATCATTAACTGCATCCTCATCAGCAAAAGCTGTTTGTGTACTAAATGTAATTAGACATAGTAACATTAATAACGATGTGATTTTTTTCATTTTATTATTTTTTTCGTATCGGCGACAAAAATAGATAATTCTTCCTTTGCAATGTAAATTTCAAATTAATATTTTAATATGTTCCGTTAATCTGTAAAATATTCTTACACTAAATTGATAAAAAAAGCCATTTTCGCTATATAAATTGTAAAATTGAGAATGGCTAAAACGAAGTCTGTATATATATGCTCTAATTGCGGAAGCAATTATGCCAAAATGATGGGAAAATGTTTCTCGTGTGGAGAGTATAATACGATTCAAGAAGAGACCGTTAAAAAATCAAAGAATACAATGATAAACCTCAATGAGATTGAAGGATTAGTTACTCCGATATTAAATATTGAGGCCTATGAGCTACAACGGTTAAAAGCCCCTGGTACTGAATTAAATCGGGTTTTGGGAGGTGGGATTGTTCCCGGATCAGTCATCCTATTGGGTGGTGAGCCAGGCATTGGCAAATCAACTCTTCTGCTCCAAACTGCACTTCGAATGAATAAGAAAGTGCTCTATGTGAGTGGTGAGGAGAGTCTTACACAAATTAAAATGAGAGCTGATAGAATTGGTGTGACGAACGAAAATTGCCTCTTACTTAATGAGACTTGCGTTGAAAAAATCACTCATAAATTAAATGAGATAAAACCATCATTTGTAATTATAGACTCTATACAAACAATTTACAGCAAATACCTTGATTCTACTCCAGGCACAGTTTCTCAAGTTAGAGAGAGTTGTGCCCTACTTGTTCAATATGCAAAACAAAACGAGACACCTATTATATTGGTTGGGCATATCACTAAAGAAGGGCAATTAGCGGGTCCTAAGTTATTAGAACATATGGTTGATACTGTTTTACAATTTGAAGGAGAGACTCAGAATAACTACCGAATATTACGGACACTTAAAAATCGATTTGGTAATTCGCTCGAACTGGGAATTTACGAAATGACCTCTGAAGGAATGCGAGAAGTAGATAATCCCTCCGAAATTCTTATAAATCAACGTAGCGAAAATCTCTCTGGAGTAAGTGTTGTTGCCTCGCTCGAGGGTAATCGAAGTTTGCTAATTGAAACTCAAGCTTTGGTAAGTAGTGCGGTTTATGGTAATCCTCAAAGAAATACAAACGGCTATGATATTAAGCGGTTAAATATGCTATTGGCCGTATTAGAAAAAAGATGCGGATATAAGCTTTCTCAACAAGACATTTTTGTCAATATAGCGGGTGGTCTTAAAATCAACGATCCGGCAACAGATTTAGGAATAGCTGCATCTATAATTTCGAGTTTTGAAAATACTGCCCTTTCAAACAAAATGGTATTCGCTGGAGAAATTGGCTTAAGCGGAGAAATACGTGGAGTTAATCGAATAGACCAACGTATAAAAGAAGCTGAAAAATTAGGCTTTAGCGATTTTATTTTAAGTGATCAAATAGACATTCGTCAAAATGATTATTCCATAAAAATTCACAAAATTGCTGATGTAAGGCAATTTTTCTCTCTCGTTATAAATTAATATCGTCTAATCCACTTATCCATCAAATAAACTTACCTTTGCAAATCATCATTTTTTATGATTATCGAAGTATTAAAATCAAAGATTCATCGGGCTAAAATCACTCAAACTGAGCTTGATTATGTTGGCAGTATTACCATTGATCAAGATCTTATGGAAGCTGCGAATATGATAGAAGGCGAAAAAGTACTTGTCGTAAATAATAATAACGGAGAGCGAATCGAAACCTATGTCATTACAGGTGAACGCGGAAGTGGTATGGTTTGCCTAAACGGAGCAGCAGCTCGAAAAGCAGCTACGGGTGACATTGTTATCATTATATCATTTGCTCAAATGGATTTTGAAAAAGCAAAAACATTTAAACCTTATTTAGCTTTCCCAGACAAAAACAACAAACTTATTCTTGACTAAAAACATCAAAACAGCAATTAATACCCTAGTTTTTCTAACCCTCGGAGGAGTGTTGTTTTACTGGGCCATTATGAATCAAGATACTGACGAATTGTGGAATCAAATTAAGCAGGTGAACTTGTTTTGGGTAGGATTATCTATGCTTTGTGGAGTCATCAGTCATCTTCTAAGAGCATTAAGGTGGAATCTTTTATTAGAACCAATGAACTACAAGGCTTCAACAGCAAATAGCTTTCATGCCGTAATTATCGGTTACTTGGTAAATATGGCTCTTCCTCGTGTTGGAGAAATCACCCGGCCTGCTATTCTTGGAAAACTAGAAAATATACCATTTAATAAACTAGTAGGAACCGTATTAATTGAGCGTGTTGTTGATCTTCTCATTACACTATTTCTGGCTGGTATCATTTTTATTATTCAATTCCAACTCATCATTGACTTCGTTCAGAAATTACTCTTAAACCAAAACAGTTCGTCACTAGGTATTTTACTTGGGTTAATCATTGTATTTATAATTTTACTTTACCTCGCTCATTTAAAAAGAGAATGGTTCTATAAACTACCTATTATACAAAAATTTAAATCCTTTATAGATGGGATTATCGACGGTATCAAAACGATATTCTCATTACGTCGCAAAGGGTTGTTTATAGTATATAGTTTAATGATATGGGCTATGTATTTCTTAATGCCTTTCTTAATGTTTTATGCCTTTGATGGTACAGCACATTTAGGTATTTCTGCGGGTTTTACTGTACTTTTATTTGGAACCATTGCTATGATTGTTCCAATACCTGGCGGAATTGGAACCTTTGAAGTTATCGTCCCTGAAGCACTTAACATATATGGCGTTAGCTCGTCTATTGCTGGTTCATACACGTTAATGACACATGCCATCCAATTCATGGTAATTGCTGGTGTTGGAATATTCTCTCTAGTTTACGTTATATTTAAACTCAAAAAAAATACCAATCATGAAATGGAATAAAATCATTAATGATAAAATATTTCAATCCACTAGCACATTAGTTCAGACCATCACAAAATGGAAAGAATCTCAAGATAAAATTGTTTTCACTAATGGGTGTTTTGACATTTTACATCTTGGACATATTGATTATTTAACGAAAGCAGCAGATTTAGGTAATCGACTTATAATTGGAGTTAATACAGACCATTCAGTATCCAATATTAAAGGTCCAAGTAGACCAATAATTGAGGAGTCCACCAGATTGGCGAAACTGGCCTCTTTTGCTTTTGTTGATGCAGTAATACTTTTTAATGAAGAAACACCAATCAAGCTTATCAAATCACTTGAACCTAACGTATTGGTAAAAGGCGGAGACTACTCATTGCAAACAATTGTAGGAGCAGATTTTGTAAAAAGTAATGGAGGCGAAGCAATTGTTATTCCATTTTTAGATGGCCATAGCAGTACAAATTATATCAATAAGATTAATCAATCTTAAATTCTAAGCTTCCTTTTCTTTAATCTCTTTTTGTGTATCTACGGATAATTTATTTTTCAATTCTTGGTTTTCAATCTCTAATTTTTTGACCAATTTTTTTTGAGACTTTTTAATTAATGCACAAAAAAAGTAACCGAATAAAAAAGCAATCACCAACATTATTATAATTTCAATAATATAGGTTTCCATAGAAGATTGTCCTGGGCCTTCAAAAATTTTTTCAGTATTCATTGGATTGGGGTTTAATAATAAAAATTTCTAGATATGAATTTTGTGTTGAATCAATTTGTGTTGGAAGAACAGTAATTTGTGGAGTACTTATACCATTTAATATGAGCTGATCTTTAACAGAAATACTGTTTAAAGAAACACTATCAATCGCCGGATTAACTGTTTCCATAAGATTAAACTGACAATCAAAATTTTCAATTGCAATATATTTTAAATAAGCTTGAATTTTGGGGTTATTGATACCCTCCTCAAGGTATAAACTAGCCCCGTAAGCATTCTCTTTTAGAAAACGATCATTAATGAGTACCCTAAAATTAACCGTATTTAACCACCGAGCTTCTATAAAATCTTGGTTATAAGAACTATCACGTAATTCAGCATTGATTATAATATGCGACTTATCAATATCCGCAAACAAAATAGATGCATTTTCCGCCCTTGCAGTACCTAAATTAGGATGAGAGGTATTGTTGTTCTCTTCTAAAGTATAGTTGCCAGTGATTAAAAGACGATTATTAGGCGTTAGTTTTTGAAGAGTAAAGTCTTTAAATGAAATAAAATCATCTCCTAACTGAACCTTAGAATCCCCATATTTAAAGAAAACTGGATATTGCTTCTTAGAAATTGTATAGCTATCTGGATAAACTGCTTTAATTTCACTGACATAAAACCAACTGGACGCAATCAACCAAAACATAAAAAGAATTAAAATATAAACTTGATTTTTAATCATAAATATGCTCAAAGAATTGGCGGAGAGAGAGGGATTCGAACCCTCGGTACACTTGTGATGCACACACGCTTTCCAAGCGTGCTCCTTAAGCCACTCGGACACCTCTCCTT
>JADHMR010000031.1 GCA_016779945.1 Bacteroidia bacterium
CACGAGGATGTTATCAACTTCATCTACAACGCTTTCGACCGCAAACAGAATCACTTAAAAGTTTCGAGCATAAACGGACTAGGTGAAGTTAAACACGAAAATTTAGTTAGTAATAATAGACGCGAAAATCTAAGAATTAGACCCAAGAGTTCGGAGCAAATATCCGATAACACTTTTGTGATTTTTGCTACTAGTCGTAAATCGTATCGAATAGCCAAAGTCACTATCGATTAGATACAACCCAATACTAGTTTTTGAATTAAAAGCTTCCAATTCACGATCAAATAAAAAAGAGTTGTTTGTTTTATAAAAAATATTTAATTTTAACCTGACTATTTTTTATTACTATGAAAACAACTTTATTAAACACTTCTTTTATGAAAACAAAATTTAAATTTATTTTATCGTTACTATTATTTGTAACAATTTTACCCGTTAATGCACAAAATCAGGGAGATCTTATAGGTTATTGTTCTGATTGTAATAATGACAATGTTTCCCCTAGTGATTATTGGGTTGATTTTCAATGGACTAACGTAAAGGTGTTCTGTAATGCAAATTACTACTGGTGTAAACCAAAACATAGATTTATAGTAAAGAAATTTAATACTACTTCAGGGAAATGGGAAGAATATTTACGGACAACTGATATAAAAAGGAGAGGGCTTATTTCCGCTTCCCGCCCAAATACAGCCAACTATTTTCAGGTTGAGAAATGGTCAGGTGATGATCAAAGTGGTTGTTGTGTTAGATGGCAGAATCAAAATGGCTTTACAACTGTTAGATCGGCCAAACTGAAACCGCCAATAGAAGTAAATACTACCCATATGCTTCACATAACTCGGTAACGATTACATGGAAGGCAGGAACTGAACATGCATCACAAAACTGAAAAAAAATCGACCCAACGTTAAGTTGGGTCGATTTTTTTTGGTTATTACCCTACCCACAAAAAACTACTAGATCAACATACTAGAAGCGTTCTACGCAAAAGTCACAATTGAATAGATTATCTTGGCCAAGCGTTATTTGATACATCTGTATCGGCAGTTTCAAGATTAGGATCTAGAACTACCTTCTTTACGGATTTATTAGTAACCAAAACTTTACTCACGGAATTCTCCAAAAGCTCATTTTGCATTTTCCAGATTTCGGCGGGTATCCTAACTTCTTCACTTGATCCGTCCTCGTATTCAAGTTTTAGAATCACTGGCATCACAAGACCACCTATCATCTTTAAATCAACTTGACATAGATAAACTTCTTTATCTAAAATTTCTTTACGGATGTCTGTCAAATTTGCTTTGATTTTATCAAAAGCTTTAGCTGGATTTTCTGCAGACTTGACCGCCTGTAGCATCGGATTTACCTTATTTTGTTTTGCTAATTTCTTAATGTTTTTTTGGTTAGATTTTTTAGTGGTTCCATCCGCTGGTCGTTGATTATCTACTTTCAGTTGATGCACCCCCGTAATTGCGATGTCACAATGATCTGTTGTGTAAAACCACCCGTTCCAAAACCAATCTAAATCGACTGAACTTGCATCTTCCATCGTTCTGAAAAAATCAGCTGGACTTGGGTGTTTGAATTTCCATCGATTAGCATAAATTTTAAAAGCATAGTCAAATAGCTCAGGCCCCATTACTGTCTCACGCAGTATGTTGAGTGCTGTACATGGTTTGCCGTAGGCATTATTTCCAAATTGAAAAATACTTTCAGAATTGGTCATAATCGGAGAAATGTATCGTTTATCACCTTTCATGTATGGAACTATAAGTTTGGCCGGGCCACGTCTACTCGGGAAAGGCTTCCCACTTTCGTCTGTCCATACTCGTTCGGTTTGATACTGTAAAAATGTATTCAGCCCTTCATCCATCCAGGTCCATTGACGCTCATCAGAATTTATAATCATTGGAAAATAATTGTGACCAACCTCATGAATAATAACTAGAATGGTTCGGTACTTAACATTGTCCGTGAATTTTCCCTCTTTATCTGTTCGTCCTCCGTTAAAACAGATCATCGGATACTCCATCCCGATACTTTTTCCATTGATTGAATAAGCTACGGGATAAGGATAATCGAATGTAAACTTAGAATATGTCTGTAATGTAAGAACAATCGCTTTGGTGCTATACATCTCCCACATAGGGTTACCTTCTTTCGGATATAATGACATCGCCATTACAGTTCTATCGCCAAATTGAACACCTTGAGCATCCCAGATAAATTTTCGACTTGCACACCATCCGTAATCTCGAACATTTTGAGCTTTAAAGTGCCATGTCTTCGTCTTAGAAGATCGATTTTTTTCGTTTAATATGGCCTCATCTTGTGTGATTATAATTACAGGCTTATCACTTGTTTTAGCTTTTTCTAAACGCTCTTTTTGCAAATCGGTTAAAACCTCGTCCTCGTTTTGAATTTCTCCTGTAGCTCCTACGACCATGCTTTCAGGAACTGTTAGTTTTACATCGTAATCTCCAAAAGGTAGTGTAAACTCTCCCCTTCCCAAAAACTGCTTGTTTTGCCATCCTGTTACATCAGAGTACACGGCCATTCGAGGAAAAAATTGAGCTATGGTATAGAGGTAATTGTCCTCCTCTTTGAAATATTCGTAACCACTTCTACCTCCCATTTCCATTCGGTCATTGATATTATACCACCACTTGATATTGATTGCTATTGAATCCCCAGATTGTAAAGGTTTAGCCAAATCTACACGCATCATCGTATGATTCACTTTCACAGAAAAAGAATTTCCATTTTCGTCATTTACATAATCAATATTAAATCCACCAGGAAAAGTATGAAAAAGGTTGAAATATTCATAAAGACTCACCCCGTCTTTGATGTTTCCTTGCTGAATTTTATAGGTCTCCGATTCTGGATTTCTAACATTTTGATCTAGTTGAATCCATAGATATTCTAAATCGTCAGGCGATTTATTGGTATAATTAATTTTTTCTACACCGTAAATACGCTGTTTATCGTCATCTAAAACGATATCCATTTGATAGTCTGCTGTATTCTGCCAATATGCATGTCCTGGGGCACCACTGGCTGTTCTGTAGACATTTGGTGTTGGTAAATCAGCGTCTAGCTGACGAAACTTATTCTGGTTTGCATTGGGATTTTGAGCCCAAGAATTCACAGAAAAAAATAATAAAAGCGACAATTGGAGGTGGAATATTTTTATCATAATAAAGCAACAAAGAAAAGCAAATACTAGTTTTGTGGAAAGGATGATCAATTATATCGTATTACTATTACTCTTAATTCGGCCCACACATGATTTTCATACTTCGTGGATGAACATCACCTATGAGGAAAAAACAAAAACGTTTAACGCCTCATGGCACACGGATACCGAACATTTGGAGGCCTGCTTATCGGTGTTTTCATCAAAAGAAATTCATCTTGATAGTAAAATAACTGCCGAACAAAAAGTAATTATTGAAGACTACCTCAATGAAAATTTTTCGATGTCTATCGACGAAAAAAATAAAAATCTGACTGTAAGTGCCATTGAAGTAAATTTTGCTGAAACTTTTATTCATCTAAACCCTATAAAACACCAAAAAAAAGTATCATCAATTGCCATAGAAAATCATCTTCTGATTAAGCAATTTCCCAATCAAAAAAATATGGTTCAGATCAATTACGAAGGATTGAAATACAGCATGTTATTAAATGGTAAAAAGACCAGTGGTACTATATTTTTTGATGATAAGTAAATCGTATTGAAGTATTGTTCATTACATTCTTATCTTTGAAATAATGCCTTTCAATCTTAAAGCTCCATTCAAACCGACTGGCGATCAGCCCAATGCAATTAAGCAATTAGTAAGAGGACTTGAAGATGGCGTTCAAGCACAAATCTTACTTGGTGTTACTGGATCGGGTAAGACCTTTACAATGGCTAATGTCATTCAAAAGACCCAAAAACCAACACTAATTATGAGTCATAACAAAACACTTGTGGCTCAATTATATGGAGAATTCAAGCATTTTTTCCCAGACAACTCGGTTCAGTACTTTGTATCTTACTACGATTACTATCAACCTGAAGCATTTATACCAAGTAGTAACACCTACATTGAAAAGGACTTAAATATCAATGAGGAGATAGAAAAAATGAGGCTAAAGACCACTTCGGCTCTTCAAAGTGGGCGACGAGACGTCATTGTAGTAGCCTCTGTTAGCTGTATTTATGGTGCAGGTAACCCTAATGATTATGAGGACAGTATTATTCGATTGAATAGAGGTCAAAAAATAGCACGAAACAGTCTCCTTCATGCACTTGTAGATAGTTTATACTCTCGAACTACTGTCGATTTTAAACGTGGGACTTTTAGAGTAAAAGGAGACACGGTAGATGTGTTCTTAGCCTATAATGATATCGCCATCAGAATAAGCTTTTTTGATAATGAAATTGAGGATATTGAATCCATTGACCCATTAACAGGAATAAGGCAAGAAGTATTAGAAGATGTTGCCATATTCCCCGCACAATTATTTATAACTCCTAAGGATCGTCTGAATAATGCGATTAAACATATTCAAGACGATATGGTCAATCAGGTTGAATACTTTAAAAGTATTGGCAAACCATTAGAAGCTAAACGCCTCCAAGAACGAACAGAATTTGATATGGAGATGATGCGTGAACTGGGCTATTGTAGTGGTATCGAAAACTACAGTAGATATATGGATGGAAGATCTCCAGGGCAAAGACCTTTTTGTTTAATTGATTATTTCCCAGAAGATTTCTTGCTAATAATTGATGAAAGTCACGTGACACTCCCTCAATTACGAGCAATGTATGGAGGTGACCGAAGCCGAAAAATAAATCTTGTAGATTATGGATTTAGACTTCCTGCTGCACTGGATAATCGTCCATTAAAATTTGAGGAATTTGGGCAAGTTACGAACCAAGTAATTTATGTTAGTGCCACACCTGCAGATTACGAAATCAGTGAAAGTGAGGGTGTTATTGTTGAACAGCTAATTCGTCCTACTGGACTGTTAGACCCCGTAATTGAGGTAAAACCTTGTTCGAATCAGGTTGATGATTTATTGGAACAAATTGATGAACGAATAAAAATGGGTGACCGAGTATTGGTGACTACGCTTACCAAAAGAATGGCCGAAGAATTGGACAAATACATTCGAAATTTGGGGATATCTGCCACTTATATTCACTCCGAAGTAAAAACATTGGACCGAGTAGAAATTCTTGATCGACTTAGAGCTGGTGATATTGATGTGCTTATTGGAGTGAATCTGCTAAGAGAGGGATTGGATCTTCCAGAAGTTAGTTTAGTTGCTATTTTAGATGCGGACAAAGAGGGATTTTTGAGAAGTGAACGTAGTCTTGTACAGACCGTGGGGAGGGCTGCACGAAATGTCAATGGTAAAGTAATTATGTATGCTGATAAAATTACCAAAAGCATGAAAATTACTATCGAAGAAACTGAGAGAAGAAGGGAACTTCAAATAAAATATAACCAAGAAAACGGCATTAAACCTGAAACAATAATCCGAAGCAAAGAAGCTGTATTTGATAAATCTGATTTAGATGAAAAATCATCGCTAGAGAAAATCACAAATCCTTATCAAAAGGTTAACAGCTATGACATGGTAGCTGATCCTTTAGTTGAATACTTAGATAAAGATAGTCTTAAAAAAGCAATCGAGAATACAAAAATTATGATGCTCAAAGCAGCCAAAGAAATGGATTTTATGGAGGCTGCTCGATTACGTGACAGCATGAATGAACTCGAAAAAAAATTAAAAGAAATTAAATAAAACTGCACCTTATGAGATTTAAAATAATACTCTTCATATTGCCTGTAATATTTAGCTCTTGTGTAACCCAACAAAAAATAAGCTGGGAAACAGGTATAACTGAAGCTACAATAAAATTACCTGCTGAATTAAAATCCATTAGTGTATTGAATCGAGTAAGACTTGCATACTCATTCAGCAATATGGGGCTAAACCCCAATGTTCCAGATTTTATGTTAGCTTGTATTAATAATTTTAAAAATCAAATCAGAAGGCAAAAATTTCTTTCATTATCCAATACACAAGAAAAATATAAACACAGAGCAAATGGACAATTTCCGGATACACTCACTAAAAATGAAATTATTAGCACTGGAATTGGTAGTGATATTATCGCCTCGCTAGAAATGTTGGACCAAAAAATAAATGATACTTACACTATCGACATTAGACGTGAAAATTTGGGCAACAAAACATATAGGGAGGTAGATTATATTGTCGGTAAACGAACAATTAAAGTTAAAACCGGATGGCGGTTATACAACGCAAAATCAGGGTCACTAATTGACCAATGGGAACAAAATAAAACTTACTTTTATGAAGCTGAATCTCTAGAAAGATCGAGAGCTACATCGCTGCTAAATGTAAATTATAAAAGAGAAATGTTTAATCTTGGTGCCGAACTAGGAAGACAATATGCTCAACGAATTTCTCCAATAAAACATCTACAAACACGAGAAGTATACGCATCTGGCAACTTGTATCTTGAAAATGGTGCAAAAGCTGCTGCTCAAGAAAAATGGGATCAAGCTCAAAACACTTGGCTTGAGGGAGTAGAATTTGAGGTGAAAAGAAAAAAGCTAGCTTATCTCTATCATAACTTAGCAATTAATGAGGAGAGAAAAGGCAACACTAAAAAAGCTAGAGAATATGCAAGACTGGCTGCGAATCAACACCCTGTTGGGGTAAAAACACAAAGTATTGTCGGATTCTAATCGGGCTATTTAGTTCCCCCGATACCTGAGCGATGACTGGCATCACCAGTATCTACGATATCTGTTAAACTCATTTCAAGAGCTTTTCTACTCAAACCCTTAGTTCTCGGATTAAATTGATGTAATCTTCTCAATTGATTACCAATTAATTCAGAAGAATCTTTGAGAATGGCAACATCATCTACCTCGCCTTTTTCACTCATCAAAAAACCAAAAGCTCTAGCCATTCCGCAGTTTGCAATAAAGTCTGGAACAACAGCAATATTTGCATCGGCATACATTGAAATTTCTCCCATAAATATTTCTGGATCTGCAAATGGAACGTTGGCACCACAACTAATCACCTCACACTGACCATCAATTAATGAAGTAACTTGATCTTTACTTATTAAACGACTAGCAGCACCCGGTATGAATATTTCTGCTCCTAAATCCCATATCTGATTATTTGTATCCTCGAAACTCAATAAATTGTCAGCTACAAGTTCATTGCCATTTCGATTGTTAAATAACGTAACTATTTCTTCAAGTGAAAAACCTTGTTTGTTGATTAGACCTCCGTTTTTATCTATAATACCAATTATACGTACTCCATGTTTTGCAATATAAAATGCTGCAGCAGCACTCACATTACCCCAACCTTGGATAATTGCCGTCTTGTGATTCATGGTGCCTCCCCAAAGCTCGTAAAAATGTCGAACTCCCTCAGAAACGCCCCATCCGGTAATCATATCAGCGATTGTGTATTTTTTGGAAACATCTGGAGTAAAACGTTCATCGGTTATAGGGAGTAAAACTCCACTTTGAAGCCTTGATATTGCCTGTAATTTCTCAACTTTATTGTAGGATTTATAATACCCTTGTACAACTCCCTCTTGTGGGTGTAACACCCCTAATTCGGCTGTCATCGGAATTACCTCATGAATCTCATCAACATTAAGGTCGCCTCCAGTTCCGTAGTAGTTTCGCAATAATGGAGCAACAGCAGCATACCATCGCTTTAAAACTCCCTTTTTTCGTGGGTCGTTGGGATCAAAATTTATACCTGATTTAGCACCTCCTATTGGAGGACCAGCCACCGTAAATTTCACCTCCATTGTCTTAGCAAGAGACTCCACTTCTCTTTTGTTGAGCCCTTTTCTCATTCGAGTACCGCCTCCAGCGGCACCATTTCTTAGTGAATTAATTACAATCCACCCTTCGGCTTCTGTTTCTGAGTCTTTCCACTCAAAAACAATCTCCGGTTGTTTGTTTTCAAATTTTTTTAATAAACTTTCCATTATATCAATTTTGAGAAATTTCCATATAAACTACCCGACACTGAATCACGATCAGCTCCAGTATGAGAGGACAATACATTTGTCCTATTTTTCACCCTTAAAATACCTAACAATGCAAAAGCAAGTGCTTCTTTGTATTCAACTATTTCTGTGTCTGGCACAATAACTTCAGCATTTGTATGGCTTCTTAAGTGATTAATTAAAGCCGTATTATATGCTCCTCCTCCTGTAACATAAACTCGCTTATCACTTGAATCTCCTCCAGATAAATCATCAATGCTATTCGAAATTTGTAATGCAATGTGATCTACAAGCGTTTTCATTTTGTCTTCTTTGGTTGCGTCGCTTGCCCTTACTATTGGCCAAAAACTAGAACTGATCCATTCTCTTCCTAGAGATTTTGGATTTTCATAGGTGTAATACTCTATATCATTCAACTCTGATAACAAATCATAATCAATAGCCCCATGCTCTGCAATTTCTCCATTTTCGTCATACTCTTGATCAAATTCTCGAGCAATTCTGTTTAATACAATATTACACGGACTGACATCAAAAGCCTGCTGTTGATTGTTTGAAGAGATATTCGCAAATCCGCCCAGATTTAAACACATATCATACTCACCAAATAAATAGCCATCTGCAATTCCCACGAGTGGTGCTCCCTCTCCACCCAATATAACATCAATGGCTCTAAAATTTGTCACTGTTGGTATACCAGTAATAGCAGATATGCTATTCCCATCTCCAATTTGAACGGACAGATTATTCTCGGGTTGATGAAAAACAGTATGACCGTGTGAAGAAATTAAATCTGCTTGTAAGTCATTTGCTGAAAGAAATTCGTTGATACGTTCGCCAATATATTGCCCGTAAAAACGATCTGTTTTATAAAATACCAATGAGTTTTGATGCCTTAATTTGGACAATCTCAATCGCCATTTTTCTTCGTAACGTATAGTAACCGAGGCATTAATTTGGTAATGCCATTTGCCCTGATCTACTTCCTCTAATGTGACATGTGCAAGGTCTAGTCCATCCATTGATGTGCCAGACATTACTCCAACAATATTATACTTATTCATAAAGCTATTTTTATTATCCTGAAATTAACTTCCCCTCTAAATATTAGCGAGCAAAATTAAGCCTTATTGACTCAAGAATAAAAAAAAGGTTGAATCTGAATACCTTGAATATTGTAAATTTGACTGCTTATGAAAAGAGGGCTACTTTTTTGGGTATTCGGACTTACCCTAGTTACTGGCGTTTGCCAATCTCAAAGCAATCAAATGCTGAAATGGAAATATGGTATTGCCGGTGGAATTACACTTCCTCAATTGCCCGATTATTTCGACCCTAATTTGGGTTGGAACGGAAAACTATTTTCTTCTTATTCAATGAAAAATAAATCCGTATTTACTTCTTTGGGTATTCGAAATATCCGGTATGATAATCTAGCTATTTTTAGTTCTGTCGTTGCTAAAGATTTATTTTTTGAACTAGGTATCAAATCTAATTTCGGGAAATTATCGAAAACAAACCTGATGATTAATTACTCCCCTTCTTATGTTGTAAAATCTACTAAAACATACAACGGATTCGATAATCAAATACCCAGAATTACGTCAATAATCGATCAGTACGATAACATTATCAATCATTCTATCGCTGTTGGAGTTGAGTTGGAATTAACTGAATCTTCGAGTCTAACCCTCAAGTATCAACAACCGCTAATTTCTAGTCAAAATCAACAATTTATAGATGCATTACCTCCACTAATTAATATATCATATGCTATTAATTTTAATACATTCATCTCTAAAACTGACGAAAGACAACGAATGATATCCTCTCTTAAGGCACTCCAAAGAGATACACTTTATGTCATTGACAGAAGTTGTACAAATGATATTACAAAAGATCAAATAGACTCACTTTGGGCTACAAACTATCAGTTTTCCAAATACCGCATCATTGGTGACGATGAAATTTCAACCATTCAAAAACGCCAAAATTGTGTTCATTTCGCTGTTTTTGGCAATCATTATGCTGGAATTGGAGAGCCAACCACGAGTGGGATATACCTGCTAGATAAAAATTTAATTAATGTAGAATATCCCTATCCAGCTTTCACAAGAATCACAGGAGGCACCCGTAAATGCTTTGGCTCAATGGAGAATATCGCGATTGGAATATTCATTTTTAACAACAGATTAAGTAAAAAATTAAATTAAAACCGCTTATCTACTCATTAAAACTATTTTTGAATGATGAAAAATTTAACCATAGTAGTTCTACTATTTATTCTCACTCAAGGGAAAATTAAAGCTCAACATAACCATACAGATCTTGCCACAGAAATTGATAGTGTGTCCTATGCTATCGGGATGAATATTGCCAATAGTCTAAAATCTGGAGGAATTGACACACTTAACTTTGAGGTATTTACTGAGGCAGTTAAAGACGTTCTTATATACAATCATGTAAATATGGATGCTCAATTATCGAATACTGTCATTAATAATTATGTTTCAAAAACTAAGGCAGCAAAAATGGAATCGTTGACTGCTGAGGGCAAAGCATTTTTAGCTGAAAATGCCAAAAAAAAGGGCGTTATTTCACTCCCCAGTGGGCTTCAATATAAGGTAATCAATGAGGGAAATGGAGCAATCCCTATTGATGGTCAAACTGTAAAAACACATTACAGAGGGACACTAATCAATGGCAAACAATTTGATAGTAGTTATGATCGGGGTCAACCTGCTACATTCGGTGTAAATCAGGTAATTGCTGGGTGGACCGAAGCACTAAAACTAATGCCCGTAGGAAGTAAATGGGAGTTATATATTCCCCAAAATCTAGCGTATGGTGAGCGAGCCATGGGCTCGAATATACCAGCATATTCTACCCTTATCTTTACGATAGAACTATTAGAAATTGTTAAATAATTCTAGTAGAACGTATCTTTTTCAATCAGTATTGATGCTACTTTTTTCTTGAGAGATAATGTACTAGTGATCGGATATTTTGTGAATCTTTTTAATCCCATGTGCATCATCACTAACATATCGTCTTCAGCTAATTCTGATAGTAAATGTTTACCAGAAAGATATGTTTTTTCCATTGCATCATTGACGTAGCATTTTGTCATATTAATCTGCATCTCGTTAGATTCAACTCCAGACTTATTGATTAATTTTTCAGTTCTTAATACCGTACTTTCGGCCGTAAAAACATGGATAAGCATATCTGCAAGATTCATTAAAATCTCTTGCTTATTTTCTAGTTCTAACATGTACTTTTTGGCTGCGGCACCTGCAAGCATTAAAATCGATTTTTTAGCTTGAATAACGGACTTCTTTTCATGGTAAAGAATTTCATCTTGCCCATCGTCAAATTCAGGTATCTCCATCAATTCATCTTGAATTTTCATGGCAGGCCCCATCAGATCTATTCGTCCTTTCATTGCTTTTTTCAAAATTTGCCCAACAGCTAACATCCGATTTATCTCATTCGTTCCCTCAAAAATTCGATTAATTCTTGCATCTCTATACATACTTGCAACAGGGTACTCTTCGGAATAGCCTGTTCCTCCAAAAATCTGTACCGCTTCGTCGATTACAAAATCCAATGTTTCTGAACCAAACACCTTTAACAATGCACATTCTACGCTATACTCCTCAGCTGCAATTAATTTAGCTTCAGGTTTTGATTTTCCCTCAGAAACCAAAGAAGAAATTTTATCCTGTATCAACCCCGACACGCGATAAGTGGCACTCTCGGTAGCATAGGTGTGTATGGCCATGTCCGCTATCTTTTGTTGAATAGCTCCAAAACTGCTTATGGGCACCCCAAATTGATGTCTTTCGTTTGCATATTTAACCGAAATGTCAATGCTTCGCTTACTTGCTCCCATAACCATAGCACAAAGCTTAAACCTACCAATATTCAAGACATTAAAAGCAATCTTGTGCCCTTTTCCAATTTCACCAAGTAGATTTTCTTTAGGAATTTTTACATGCTCTAAAAAAACCTGACAAGTACTACTACCCTTAATTCCCAACTTCACTTCTTCCTGACCAATTGTTAACCCAGGTGTATCACGTTCTACAACAAAAGCTGTGAATTTATCACCGTCAACTTGAGCAAAAACAGTAAAAATATCAGCAAAACCACCATTGGTAATCCACATTTTTCCGCCGTTGAGCACCCAATTTTCTCCTTCTAATACTGCTTTAGTTTTGGCAGCAAGTGCATCACTTCCACTATTGGGCTCGGTAAGACAATAGGCTGCTTTTAGTGAACCATCTCCTAAACCGGGCAAATATTTCTTCTTTTGTTCCTCCGTTCCGTAATAAAGAAAGGGCAATGTCCCAATGCCTGTATGGGCCGCTACTGCTACACTAAAACTCTGACTTGTACCCAAATCCTCACTAAGAAAAGTCTCTGTATTGAAATCAACAGCCATACCCCCATATTCCTCGGGTAATGATGCTGATAACATTCCTAACTTTCCTGCCTCGTACATCAACTTAGGTATTAAATCAGGGTTTTCTTTTTGTTTGTCAATTTTTTCGCGAAGTGGATTGACCTCTTTACTCAAAAAATCCATGGTCATAGAACGGAACATTCCTTGCTCCTCATTCATATCTTCTGGAATATAAATTTCCAGAGCCTCTTGATTTTTGATGAGAAATTCTCCTCCTTGTATATTGTTTTTCATACTTTTATTTTTAAACTCTTTCGATAACCGATGCTATTCCTTGTCCTCCCCCAATACATGCCGTTACCATACCATATTTCTGTTTTCTTAACTTCAACTCTTCTAAAATTTGAACCGTTAATTTTGCACCCGTACATCCTAGAGGATGGCCAAGACTTATTGCTCCGCCATTTACATTTACTATTTCTGAATCTAGCCCAAGCTCTCTGATAACAGCCAAACTTTGAGAGGCAAATGCTTCATTGAGTTCAATTAGCTCAATATCCTTTAAAGATAACCCTGCCTTGGATAATGCTTTGGGTACAGCAGCTACAGGCCCTATCCCCATATATCTTGGGTGAACACCAACAGAGACACAACTTAATAGCCGTGCTTGTGGTGTCAAGTTTAATTGATTAACCAACTTTTCACTCATCACTATTACAAATGAGGCTCCGTCACTGGTTTGAGAACTATTACCCGCCGTTACTGTTCCTCCATTTTTAAATGCAGGCTTTAGCTTGGATAATACTTCTAAATTGGTGTCTTTTCTTGGCCCTTCGTCTGTGTCGACAATTGAGGTTGATGTAACTCTTTTATTTGTTGCTGGGTCAAAATCCACTTTTTCAACTTCAACAGGAACAATCTGATTTTTAAATTTACCCTCATTTATAGCATGAACAGCCTTTTTATGTGACTGAAGCGAAAACTCATCTTGGTCTTCTCTTGAAATCCCATATTTAACTGAAACTTCTTCGGCCGTTAAACCCATTCCCAAAAAATAATCTCCGTGGTCTTTGGCTATGTGATAATTAGGAACCGTCTTAAACCCCGTTGTTGGGACAAGACTCATACTCTCTGTGCCTCCAGCTATGATACAATCTGCCAATCCCGCTTTAATTTTTGCAACAGCCATGGATATCGTTTCTATCCCACTACCACAATATCGATTAACTGTGACGCCAGGTATTTCCATAGGTAAGTTACTTCTCATGCTTACCCATCTTGCCATTTGTAAACCTTGTTCTGCCTCAGGAACTGCATTCCCAACAATCAAATCCTCAACTAATCCAGGGTCGAATCCAGGTGTGTTATCGATTAAATAATTTATGACCGCAGCACCAAAATCTACTGGAGATGTGTAATTAAAACCCCCACGTTTAGCCTTTGTTACTGCTGTTCTATATCCGTTAACTATATATGCTTCCATGTTTTAATTTCTTAATGGTTTTCCTGTTTTGAGTATATGTTGTATTCGTTGAAGTGTCTTACGCTCACCTAGTAAACTCAAAAATGCTTCACGTTCTAAGTTTAAAAGGTATTGCTCCGTAACTTGTGTAGGTTGAGTGAAATCTCCTCCAGCCATAACAAATGCTAATTTTCGAGCAATCAGCTGATCGTGTTCGCTTGCATAATTGCTTATTCCAAAGGATTCAATTCCAGAATACAAAGCTCCAAGAGCTGTTCTACCCAAAACTAAAATGTCATCCCTTTCTGGCTTTTGTACATATCCATCATTGGATAATTCGATTACTTTTCGCTTCGCTTCTGCAATCACCCGCTGTCCATTCACAACTACCTCGTCTTTGTCGTTGTGCATCACACCAATTTCAAAAGCTTCATGGGCTGAAGTAGCCACCTTAGCTGTAGCTATTGTAGTAAATCGATCTTGTAAGGCCGGAAGTTGAGGATCGATGGCTGTGAATCCATCACTCGTCCTTAACACAAATTCTTTTGTGCCACCTCCACCAGGAATTAAACCTGCTCCTGCTTCAACAAGACCAATGTAGGTTTCTGCCGATGCTACTGCACTATCTGCATGTAAGGTCATTTCGCATCCTCCACCCAGTGTTAAACCGTGTGGTGCAATAACAACAGGAATACTTGAATATCTCAATCGCATCACTGTGTTTTGGAAATATTTAATAGCCCCATTCAATTCATCAAACTCTTGTTCGATTGCCAGCATAAGCATCATAGCTAAATTAGCACCAGCAGAAAAATTTGGTGCATCATTACCAATAACTAATCCTTTCCAACCCTCACTTTCAGCTATCTCAACGGAGCGATTAATAGCCGCCAAAGTACCGCTTCCGATAGCATTCATTTTTGAATGAAATTCGAGGCACAAAACACCGTCACCAATATCATGTAATGAGGCATCTTTATTTCCATAAACCAAAGGTTGAGTTTTATAATTATCAAGGACTACTAATGATTCTGTTCCTGGTATTGATTCGTATTTTACAGTTTTTACACTGTAACACATACGCTGGTTATTTTCAATTTTATAAAACTGACTGTGACCACTATTCTTAAAATCAATAACCCATTGAGGTGTTTGAAAATTAGCTGCTTCAATTGCATTCAACACCTGATCAAATCCTAAAATATCCCATGTTTCAAATGGTCCTGCTTCCCAGCCAAAGCCCGCTTTTAGTGCTTCATCAATTTGATAAATTTCATCTGCAATTTCCGGAATTCGATTAGCTGAATATGCTGAGACGGTAATCATAACCTCTTTAAAGAAACTTGCGATTTTATCCTCACTATTAAACAAGCTTCGAATACTTTTGGCAACGCTACTTGTCTTTTTAGCTTTACCAACACTATCAAATCTTGGTTTAATCATCGGCTCATACTCAAATGATGAAAGATTTAATTGTTCAATGACACGATTCCCCGAACTGTCTTTTGATTTTTTATAAAAACCTTGACCAGTCTTGTCGCCAAGCCAATTCATATCAAGCATTTTGTTCAGAAAATCAGGTATTTCAAACCAATCACGCATTTCATCATCCAAACAATGTTTATGAACACCTCCGGCGACTTTGATTAACGTATCTAAACCTACCAAGTCTGAAGTTCTAAAAGTAGCCGACTTGGGTCTTCCAGAAACAGGACCCGTTGCCATATCTACTTCCTCCACTGAAAGCTCATGCTTTTGCATATATTTAAAAATGGCCATGATACTAAATACCCCAATTCTATTCGCAATAAATGCAGGAGTATCTTTGGCTTTAACAACGGTTTTTCCTAGAAATAAATTTCCGTATTCCAAAAAGAAATCAACTACTTCCGTACTCGTTTTTGTGGACGGGATTATCTCAAGTAATTTTAAATAGCGGGGTGGATTAAAGAAATGAGTGCCACAAAAATGAGATTGAAAATCCTCACTTCTTCCCTCCAACATTAATTCAATGGGTATCCCAGATGTATTTGAAGTAATCAGGCTTCCTTTTCTCCGATGTTTCTCAACTTTTTCAAACAATGATTGCTTAATATCAAGTCGTTCAACCACAACTTCTATAATCCAATCTGAATCTGCTATTCTATGTAAATCCTCCTCAAAATTCCCCGTTTTGATGTATCGAGCAAACTGCTTTGAATAAATTGGACTAGGGTTACTTTTTAGAGCAGACTTGAATGCATTATTAACATGATTATTACGATCTTCACGAGATGACCCTTCCTCTAATTTTGGTGTTACAATATCAAGAAGCAAAACCTCTAAACCAATGTTTGCAAAATGGCATGCGATTCTACTACCCATTATACCAGAACCCAAAACCGATACCTTCCGAACTTTTCTAGTCATTATATACTTTACTAATTTTATTTTTTTCTAATTCTTTAAACTCGTTTAAAACGCGAATACTCGATCTTTTTAAATAATTAACATCGCCTAATATTTTCATCATGATAACGGATCCTTCTAATTCAGCGACTACGCGTTCAGCCTGCACAATGGCATCTTCTTCATCTAAAACGTGGCGATATAAATCACTCAAAGAGCCAATCCAATCATTAAAAAAGTCCTTAATTACCTTGGCAAAAGAGGGATTAGAATTAATCGTTTCTAAGCCAATATTAACAAAGAAATCTCCAGTTTCTTCGAAGGTGAATATCTCTTCTGCACGTATCGATAATTCACGTAATCGCTCATAAGGACTTAGGCTTTCATCATGGCACTTCGAAAAAACTTTTGAAACATAGTGATCTCTTAATGCATTGAGCACCTCTAACATTAAAGATTCTTTGCTTTCGATATAATGATAAATACTTCCTTTTAAAAGTCCGTTTGCAGCTGCTAAATCATTAACTGAGGTGCCATGATAGCCACGCGATTTAAATACCGAAAGTGAGTTTCTTAACAATGTCTTTCTATCTAACTTAGGTTTTGCCATAAACTACATATCTTGAACCAAAAATATAGAATTAATCCTATTTTACCAAACGGTTGGTAGATATTGTTGGTTTTTCATTTAATTACTGTCAAATTTTCAAGTATCTCCTCACTTTAATATCATTTCAAATTCATACTTTCGCAGCATATTAATAATACATAAACCTATGGCATATTTCTTTACATCCGAATCCGTATCAGAAGGACATCCTGACAAAGTCGCGGATCAAATATCTGATGCACTTATTGATCACTTCCTTGCTTTTGATGCGACCAGTAAGGTAGCCTGCGAAACTTTAGTAACTACAGGGCAAGTTGTTTTAGCTGGAGAGGTTAAATCTTCTACCTACCTTGACGTTCAAAAAATTGCAAGAGAAACAATCAACAAAATTGGATATACAAAAGGCGAATACATGTTTGATGGAAATTCGTGTGGTGTACTAAGTGCTATTCACGAACAGTCTCCCGATATTAATCAAGGAGTAGAACGTGCTAATTTGGAAGATCAAGGTGCTGGTGATCAAGGAATGATGTTTGGTTATGCCACCAATGAAACGGAGAGTTACATGCCACTTCCTTTAGAGTTAAGTCATTTACTTTTGAAAGAATTGGCAAAATTACGAAGGGAAAATAATGAAATTACGTATTTAAGACCTGATAGTAAATCTCAAGTTACCATTAAATACGACGACAATAATAAGCCCATTGCCATTGATGCAATTGTCGTTTCGACACAACATGACGATTTTGATTCTGAAGAAGCAATGCTATCTAAAATCAAATCAGATGTTATTAATATCCTTGTTCCAAGAGTAGTGAAACAGCTACCAGCAGAAACACAAGCTTTATTTACAGATTCAATCACATATCATGTGAACCCTACTGGCATTTTTGTCATCGGCGGACCACATGGAGATACTGGTCTAACTGGACGTAAAATAATAGTTGACACATATGGAGGTAAAGGAGCTCACGGTGGAGGTGCATTTTCGGGCAAAGACCCAAGTAAAGTGGACAGAAGTGCTGCTTACGCAACTCGCCACATAGCTAAAAATTTAGTTGCCGCTGGTGTAGCTGACGAAGTATTAGTACAAGTAGCTTACGCTATTGGTGTTGCAGAACCAATGGGATTGTATGTGAATACTTATGGTACTTCTAATGTGCCTATGTCAGACGGAGAAATTGCAGATATCATCATGAAAATGCCAGCATTTGACATGAGACCTTATTTCATTGAGAACAGGTTTAACTTAAGAACACCAATATATAGTGAAACTGCAGCATACGGGCATATGGGTAGAACTACCGAAGTTGTAACCAAAGAATTTACAGACGGTGGAGGTAACACTATAAAACTCGACGTTAAACTTTTCCCTTGGGAAGAACTGAATGTAGTTGATGAGCTCAAAAAGACATTTAATTTATAGCGAAATCGCTTAATTGTACAATTTAATAACTTATGAAAATTATTGTTCAATGAGATTGAACAATAAAATTTACTTTTGACCGTAGAAAAACAAAACAATGTGTGGAATCGTAGCATATTATGGGCCGAACAACGCCTATGAATATTTAATTAAAGGGTTAAGAAGATTAGAATACCGAGGGTATGACAGTGCGGGTATTGCACTATTGAACGGTGACCTCAATATTTATAAAAATAAAGGGAAGGTATCTGAACTTGAGGCCCTAGCTGAGGGTAACAATCTAGAGGGTAATCGTGGAATTGGCCATACAAGATGGGCAACGCACGG
This sequence comes from Bacteroidia bacterium, assembly GCA_016779945.1. Classification (GTDB taxonomy): domain Bacteria; phylum Bacteroidota; class Bacteroidia; order NS11-12g; family UBA9320; genus UBA9320. Next base: position 18,708 of record JADHMR010000031.1, read on the forward strand.
AGAACCTAACACTGTTAATGCTCATCCGCACCAATCGCAAAGTGGAAACATTGCTCTTATTCATAATGGGATAATTGAAAATTACGCCACCATCAAAAAAGTACTCATCCAACGTGGTCACGAATTCCAAAGTGATACAGATACCGAGGTTTTAACTCACCTTATTGAGGAAATTCAAGAAAAAGAGCAAGTTAATTTATTGGAAGCTGTTCGATTAGCTTTAAATGAGGTTGTTGGTGCATATGCTATTGTAATATTGAGTAAGAACGACCCCAATACGTTAATAGCTGCAAGAAAAGGAAGCCCCTTAGTTGTGGGCATAGGCAAAGAAGAATGTGAATTCTTTTTGGCTAGTGACGCTACTCCTATCATTGAGTATACTAACCGTGTTACCTACATAGATGACAATGAGATTGTTGCAATACAAGACGGTGAAATGTCTGTTAAAACAATAGATAATGTTGTAAAATCCCCTTTCATTCAAGAATTAGAAATTAGTTTAGACTCCCTTGAAAAGGGCGGTTATGAACACTTCATGCTTAAAGAAATTTTTGAGCAACCTAAGAGCATTTATGATTCAATGCGAGGACGATTTGATGCTGAAAATCTTACATTTAGTATGCGTAGTTTGGAAGAATACGCCAGTAAGATAAAAAATCTCGATCGAATCATCATTATTGCATGCGGGACTTCTTGGCATGCCGGTCTTGTCGGTGAATATTTGATTGAAGAATTTAGCCGAATACCTGTTGAGGTAGAATACGCCTCTGAATTTAGATACCGTAATCCAATAATTACAGAAGATGACTTAGTAATTGCTATTTCTCAAAGTGGAGAAACTGCAGATACCCTTGCTGCTATCGAGATGGCAAAAGAAAAGGGTGCAACTATTTATGGAATTTGCAATGTAGTAGGAAGTAGTATCCCTCGGGTTACACATGCTGGGGCATATACCCACGCTGGACCAGAGATAGGTGTAGCTTCCACTAAGGCATTTACTGCACAGGTAACCGTTTTAACGCTCCTTGCTTTGGGTATTGCAGAGATTAGAGGTAAAATCACCCAAGATAGGCTGCGTACTATGTTTTCTGAACTTAACACCATTCCTCAAAAGGTGGAAGATCTTCTCAAAAGCTGTAATGAAAAATGTAAAGAAATTGCCGCTATTTATAAAGATGCAACAAATTGTTTGTATTTAGGTCGCGGATATAATTTTCCTGTTGCCCTTGAAGGTGCACTTAAACTCAAAGAAATTTCATACATCCATGCAGAGGGATATCCAGCAGCAGAGATGAAGCACGGTCCTATTGCCCTGATTGATGAAGAAATGCCTGTCATTGTAGTTGCTACTAAACGCAATTATTACGAAAAAGTACTTTCTAATATTCAAGAAGTTAAGGCTCGAAAAGGCAAGATTATTGCTATTGTAACTGAGGGAGATGAAAAAGTGGCTGAAATAGCAGACCACTACATTGAAATTCCTGATACTGAGGATAGCTTAACCCCTATTTTGGCTACTATTCCCTTACAATTACTTTCATACTACATTGCTGTGATGCGAGATTGTAATGTGGACCAACCTCG
>JADHMR010000032.1 GCA_016779945.1 Bacteroidia bacterium
TATTTGGGATTAAACCCCCACACACCGATATAAGCAAACCAAATATCCCAAGTTACCACAAAAAGCCACATGATGGCAATAGATTTAAAAAGTATTGTCCAGCGTTTATAGAAATGACCAAGCTTGTTAAAGCTGAGAATAAAAGGAAAGAAAATTGCTAAAAGATTTATCCAAAGGTACAACTGACCCATTATTTAGCATTTTTTAAGAACTTGTAGGGGACAATCAACATTCCGAAACATTCACCCAATTCTTTTTCAAGGTGTTTGTGGTGAACTTTATGAGCTTTTCGAATAGCTTTTAGATACCTATGGTTGGTTCGTTTGAAAAGTCGAAAACGCTGATGAATAAATATGTCGTGAACCAAGAAATATGCAATTCCGTATAACGCAATCCCTACACCTATAAAAAATAAATAAAAGTAATTCTCTAGGCTACTTCCTAGTATAAAACATGCGGCACTAGGTATGGCAAAAATTAAAAAGAAAGCATCATTTTTTTCAAAAAAACCTGAATTAACTTGATGGTGGTCCTTGTGTAGTGCCCACAAAAAGCCATGCATGACATACTTATGCGTAAACCATGCTACAAACTCCATCATGGAGAATGTACCTAGCGATATAAGTATATAAAAAAAGATATTCATAGGAAATATGAACCTAGAGATAGTCGGACTTTTGAAGTAAATAACAAGCGTATTTTAGTATAATTTGGCACTCTTAATCTGTTTGTTAACAGCTCTTCGAAACTTGCACTTTCTAATTTTTTAAATAATTTAAAATAATAACGATATGCAGTATAAACCCCATATTTTGAATTTGATGGAAGTCTATTAATAGCCTCTAACGCATGAATGAAATCTTGTTCAATATCTTTTTGAATTTTTTCTTTAAGCTCTGCTGTCCATTCATGATCATTCATTCCCGGAAAATATATTCTTCCCAAATTATCTTTATCTGCTTTTAGGTCTCTTAGAAAGTTGACTTTTTGAAAAGCAGAACCAAGACTCATGGCACCGGGTCGTAGACTTTCATATTGGGCGTCGTCTCCTTTACAAAATATTTTTAGACACATTAATCCTACAACCTGTGCACTACCCAAAATATATTTATCAAATGTTTCCTGGTCATATTGTTGGTCTACCAGGTCCATTTCCATACTATTAAAAAAAGCATCGATAAGCCATTTATCAATTTTGTAGTAATTGACTGCATGTTGAAAGCTATTAAGAATTGGGTTTAAACTTATTTTTAATTCGATTGCATTAAATGTTTGCTTTTTAAAATCATCCAGAAGTTCTTTTTTATTGAAATCGTGAAACGAATCTACAATTTCGTCAGCCAGTCTAACGAACCCGTATATAGCATAGATAGGTTCACGTATAGACTTGTGAAGCATTTTAATACCTAAAGAAAACGAGGTACTATATTCATTGGTCATGTGTTTGCTTGCGTTAAGGGAGATTTTATCGAATAATTCTTTCATAATTTTAGTGATTTTGGTGAATTAAATTAGCTACAATTTTTCCGGATACAATAGCAGGGGGAACGCCTGGTCCAGGAACTGTTAGTTGACCAATATAATAAAGATTTTCGAGTTTATTGTTTTTACATTTTGGTTTTAGAACTGCTGTCTGTCGTAATGTGTTGGCTAGTCCATAAGCATTTCCTTTGAATGAGTTGTATTCAGCTATAAAATCGGAGTGAGCAAAACTTTCTTTAATTTCAATAAAAGGCCTGATATCTGTACCTGTATGTTTTTCTAAACGATCACATATTTGGTTAAAATAAGTCTCTTTGATTTCATCTGTGTCTTTCAGTTCTGTTGAAACGGGTATCAAAAAAAACAGATTTTCTTTTCCGTCTGGAGCTACTTCATTGTCCGTCTTGCTTGGACAACATATATAGAATAGAGGATTGTTTGGCCATTTGTGGGTGTCGTAAATTTCGACTGCGTGTGAGCTGAAATCTTCGTCAAAAAATAGGTTGTGATGTTTGATACCATCCACTTTTCTATTCAACCCAACATAGTACAATAGACTACTTGGTGCCATAGTTCGATTATCCCAATAATCTTCTGAGTACATTCTAAACGACTTGGGAAGCAATTTTTGTTCAGTGTGGTGGTAATCTGCCCCACTCACAATTATATCGGCTTTATGGATTTGATTATTTACTTTTATACCCGTGCATTTATTATTGGATATTACAATTTCAGTAACATTTGAATTAGTATGAAATTGAACACCTAAGTTTTCTGCGACGGATACCATAGCTTGAACTATTTTATTCATTCCTCCAAGCGGATACCAAGTTCCTAGAGCCATATCTGCGTAATTCATTAAGCTATACAAAGCGGGTGTATTTTCTGGTTTTGCACCAAGAAAAAGTACAGGGAATTCGAGCAGTTCAATTAATTTTGGGTGGGTAAAGTATTGTCTAATGTGTTTACTAATGGATTTGAATAAATCTAAGCTAACTGCCTTTTTTGCAATTTCAAGGCTTATAAACTCAAAGTAAGATAATGAAGGCTTTGTAACAAAATCACCCATACCAACTTCATATTTAATTTTAGCCTGATGCAAAAACTTTTCTAATTTTTCTCCAGACCCTTTTTCGTATTTTTCGAAATAAAGTTTTAAATCTTCAATTTTTGCAGGGATGTCATCTGGTTTATCTTTCCAAAAAACGCGATAACTTGGATCTAGTCTTATTAATTCGTAAGAGTCATTAACCGTGGTATCAAAGTCTTCAAAAAAGTTTTCAAACACATCGGGCATCCAGTACCAACTCGGCCCCATATCAAAGGTAAAGCCTTCTATGTGTTTAGTTCGGGCTCTTCCACCAAGGGTGTTATTTTTTTCAAAAACATCTACTTGATGTCCATTTTTAGCTAAGTAGCATGCGTTAGACAAAGCTGAAAACCCAGAACCAATAATCGCAACTCTCAACGGACTCCCCATAATTATTTGCTGTAAATATAGATGTTTAGCAGTGATTTTTTAGATCAACTATAGTTGAAATGAAGTGTATGTTTGAATTTTGGTAAATTGTTTTATAGTTGTCTGGTAAACCATGAACAAGGATTTTGTGATCTTTAAACACCTTAATTAAATTGTCTAGATAAGCATCAATTCTCTTTTTTGATCGATACATGGTAAATGCGCATATAATATTTTCGGCATTTGTATTTATGCAGCACTCCTCCACGTCTGCAATTGGAACATTTGCTCCCAGGTAAATACACTCACAATTTTCTTTTCTGAGGATATAGTAGGAATATAATAATCCAATCTCGTGAAATTCAGTTTCGGGTAAAAATAAAACATACCTATTTTGAGATTGTACAAAAGGTAAGCTATTTATTGCTGCGAAAAGTTTCTGTCTTACAAGTTGACTTGTAAAATGCTCATGAGATGGATTTAATTTATTTATCGTCCACATTAACCCAATTTTTATGAGAAGTGGACTAATAACTGTCTCAACGGTCTCTTCTGTTCCGTATTTATCAATACTTTTTTGATAGACCGTTTCGAAGAGCGTATTGTCGCATTTTAGTGTTGCTATTATCAAATCATTGATTAGTGCAGCTTTTGTGGTATCAATATTTTGTTTTTCTAATTCTTCAATTTTACGATTAAGATCTTCGTCAGATAAAGCACTAGCTTTACTAATCTTCATACCGTTATCAAGGACAGAAACAAGATTAAGAAGTTTCTTCAAGTCATCGTGATCGTAATACCTAATATTAGTTGGAGTTCGCTTAGGATCAAAGATGGAATATCTTTTTTCCCAAGTACGAATAGTGTGGGCCTTGATACCACTTATATTCTCTAAATCCTTAATACTCAATGTGTTAATCATCTTTGCAGCTAATTAGACTAATGATAATACAATGCAAGTCGGTATTTTGTTTTAAAAACGAAATAAAAACTTAGTGAAATAATGAGTAAATAGAGAGGTTTTACATCCAACCCATCTCTACTTTAGTCTTATTTTTAGTTCTACAATTCTTTTGGGTGGTGCAAGAAATAGAAGTTAGAATTGTTAATAAAGCTATAAAAAGTAAAAGTTTTGATTTGACCATTGTACGTATAATATAAAACGTTATTATCTATTTTTTATTTTAGAGCTTGCAAAGCGTTAAGATATCTTTCGGGAGTTTCACCATTTGCTGCAATTAAGTAATCCTCGTATGAGCAGGGGATAGTTAGTGTAAGGTCTGAATTATTTGGCTCTGCAGGGTGTTCAATTTTCATCCACCATCGCGATGTTAGCTTACTTTTCAGAAACAATATCGGGGTATCACGGTCGCTAAAATCACAGCGATACTTCATGAAATCTTGATGATTTTCGGGTTTATCATTCATTCTACTGTAAAATCCGTTGATGAAATACCATATTAATTGAGAGCAAAGAGCGGCGGTTAATTCATTGTTATCCAACTGGGGCAGATAGCCAAAAAGTCCAAAGCATTGATTGTCATCACTCATACCTGCGTATTTTGAAATTTGGCAAGCTTCTTCACTTGTTAGACCGCTTGGATTTATCGTTTCTTTTCCAGGTGCGTCAGCATATTGAATGGCATTAATATCAAATAGGGCCAGATTAGAATCTCTCAAATACAATTCTGACTCTTCGATATTACTTTTAAGTTGGCCTAATCGCAGTAATTTAATTTTTTTATTTTTAGATAAATCTAGTTTTTCAGGAGTTGCATAATGACTTTGATAGGCTAATACATGGATAGCATTAATTTTTTGTGCTTCATCTTCAGTAATTCTACTTAATAGCTGATTTTCAGCAATGGGTATTTTTGAAGAAATACACGTCAATTGTATCTGATTTCTTGCTTGTTTAATTCCCCGGTATAAAGCAAATCCTTGATTCATATCCTTCCCTATAAAAATAGGAACGATATTTAAATTTATCAATTCTTCAATAACTAAATAGAGAGCGGATTGGAAGTCTTGTTCATTTTCATGATTCTTTATATTCCCTAAATCAACAATCGTATTTTTCATTAGACTGATATTACCTAACTTATACAAGTGTTTTCGAATAGTATTGCTATTTTCAGATTGACCAATTAATGCAATTTTTACTTTTTCTAGATTTGGGAAATTGGATGTGTAAGAGCTTATAGTTGAGCCAAATTCTGATTCACCTGATGTGAAGTCTAATTGTAATTTATTGAAGTAATGTTCAAGCATTCAATATATTCGTAGTTTGCAAAACTAAACGAAGAATCTCATGATTTTTGCCATAACTGGATCCACTGGTTTCTTGGGTGTACACATTATTCATCACTTACTAAAAATGGATCATGATGTAAAGGCTATACATCGATCGAAATCATCATTTAATGAATTTGAATTAGTAAAGAACTTCCGTAATTTATCGCCTAGCAGCTACGATAAGTTAGCTTGGCATGAGTGTGAGTTGTATGATGTTGTAAGATTGAGTGAAATTTTTCAAGAATGTGATTATGTTATTCACTTAGCGGGGATGATATCATATTCGAGTAAAGACCAAACAAAAATGATTCGAATCAATCAAGCGTATACGGCCCATGTTGTGAATGCTGCGATCAATTCAAGCATAAAAAAACTTCTTTATTGTAGCAGTATAGCCGCGATATCCAAAAACGATACGCATGAAATTATTGATGAGAATGTTGATTGGTCTTCAGAACAGCCTCACAGTTATTATGGATATACAAAGCATTTAGGAGAAAATGAAATTTGGAGAGGTAAAGCAGAGGGTTTGTCAGTGGCCATCGTAAACCCTGGAATAATTCTGGGGTATGGAGATTGGCAAAAAGGGTCTAATCAGCTCTTTAAAAATGCGTTTAAAGAATTTTGGTTTCATAGTATGGGTGTTACAGGTTTTGTGGGGGTTGAGGATGTATCAAAAATGATTGAAAAACTGTGTTTATCTGAGGTAAATGGAGAACGATTTATACTCGTATCTGAAAACAAAACATTCAAAAGTGTAGCATATAAAATGGCCAATGCATTCAAAAAAAGAGCACCTTTTATTGAAGTAAAGGGTATCGTTTACCAGTTAATTTATTGGTTTATTTCAATCTTAGAATTTATTGGATTAACCGGAATGTTGACACGAGAAACTGTGAAGGCAAGCATTTCAAAGAATTATTTTTCAAATGAAAAGGTGCAAGCTTATTTAAATATGGAATTTGAACCTGTGGATTTCGTTATAGAACAAGCATCTGATGGGTATAAAAAAAGCCCTTCTTCATAGAAAAAGGGCTTTTAATAATTTTGGTAATAGATTTATCCCTCTGCTTTATCTTCAGAAGCTTCTCCTTCTTCAGAAGTTGAATCATCTGCTTCGTCCCCACCATCGGCAGCACTTCTAGCAGCACGTGTTACAATGCAAGAAACAATTGAATTATTCTCAGAATCAAGTAGTTGAAGGTTGTCAACATTAATATCTTTCACCTTAACACTTTTTCCTATTTCTAGTTCGCTAATATCAACCTCAATAAATTCTGGTAAATCAGTGATTAAACCAGAAACTTTTAATTTTTTGATTTTAAGCTGTAACTTTCCACCAGCCATTACTCCTGGTGAGTTACCAACAACCTTAACAGGAACAGGAATAGATAGTGGGCTATTAGCGTCAACTTCATAAAAATCTGCATGGATGATATCTTCCGACACAGGATGAAATTGCATTTCTTGTACTTTGGCAAGTTTTACATTGCCTCCAATTGAAACCTGAACTAGGTAAGTATTTGGGGTATATACTAAATGCTTAAAGTCAGCTTGATAAACAGAAAAATTTACATTTTCATTTTTACCATAAATTACACAAGGAACTTTTCCCTCTTTTCTTACTTTTTTGGTAGCGGATTTTCCTAATCCGTCTCTTACATCACCTTTTAATGCGATTACTTTCATTTTCTTAACTATTAAATTCTTTTTAAATTAATTCTTTTTGATAGGAGTCAGAGATATTGAATAATGAGCTTATAGAGCCAAATTCACTGACATTTCTAATAGCGTTGGCGAATAAATTATCAACGCTTAATACTTTGATTTTTTTATAATCTCCTTTTTTGATAGGGATTGTATCACAAAGTATAATTTCTTCGAGTACAGAGTTTTCTAAATTCTCATAGGCCTTTCCACTCAAAACAGGATGAGTACATACCGCTCGAACAGATTTTGCTCCTTTTTCTTTAATCAATGCTGCGGCTTTGCAAAGGGTGTTTGCAGTGTCACAAATATCATCGATTAATACAACATCCTTGCCACTTACATCACCAATGACAGTCATTGAAGCGACTTCATTTGCACGTTTCCTAGCTTTGTCACAAATAACCATTTCTACACCTAAATACTTCGCAAATTCACGTACACGCTTAGTTGCACCAACATCTGGAGCAGCAAGCAATAAATTTTCTGAGGGTAGACTTTTTATGTATGGAATAAATATGACTGTTGAGTCAAGGTGATCAACAGGTATATCGAAAAAACCTTGAATTTGTGGTGCATGTAAATCCATGGTCATTACACGATCAGCTCCCGCAGCAGTTAAGATATTTGCCATCATTTTGGAGCTAATAGGAACCCTTGGTTTATCCTTTCGGTCTTGCCTTGCCAACCCGAAATATGGGATTACTGCTACTACTTTGTGAGCAGAAGCTCTCTTAGCAGCATCGATAAGCATTAGCAATTCCATCATGTTGTCAGCAGGAGGCATAGTGGATTGGATTATGAATACATCGCATCCACGAACAGTTTCGTCAATGCAGGGCTGAAACTCACCATCACTAAAACTATTTAGGGTCACACTTCCTAAATCTTGTCCGTAAGCTTTGGAAATTTTGTGAGCTATGGAGTTAGATCCTGAGCCAGCAAAAATTTTTACTTTGTTTATAAAAGAGGGCATATTCTTTGTTTTACTTTCACTGCACTATGCAGTTATCATAAACTATTGGAATCATTATTCCTTTAGACTATGTATTATCGAAAAAAGGTTATCACCTTTTTTCATAGTTGGCCGACCAGGGCTCGAACCTGGACTCTTCTGTACCAAAAACAGACGTGTTGCCAGTTACACCATCAGCCATTTTGGGCTGCAAATTTATAGTTGTTTTTTTAATTTGCAACATCACTCATGAATTGAATTTGAAATATTTTCATTTCTTCATGTGTAAATTCTCCGTCAAACTCGTTTACAGCGGCATCTATGCTGCCTGTATCGTCAGATTTAAAGTAGTCATAAATTTCATCTCTACCCTCTTCATCTATAATCTCATCGATGTAGTAAAGCAGGTCTACTTGAGTTCCAGAAAACACAATAGCCTCTAATTCTTCAATAAGTTCTTCGTAATCTAAACCTTGTCCTTTAGCAATATCTTCAATGGATACTTTTTTGTCAATATTTTGAATGATATGAATTTTACGAGCACTTTTATTCACTACAGATTTAAGAACTAAATCATCTGGTCTTTCAATATTATTTTCATCAACATAATTTGATATTAACTCAATAAATGGTCTACCAAATTTTTTAGCTTTATTCTTTCCTACGCCTGTAATATTCTCCATTTCACTCATGGTGATTGGAAATTTGAAGGCCATATCTTCTAAGGATGTTTGCTGAAAAATAACATAAGGAGGAAGGCCCATATCTTTCGCAACTTCCTTTTGAAGCTCTTTGAGTTTAGCATAAAGATCTTTGTCATAAACAGCATCTATTTGAATAGATTCGAAGTCGGCATCGCTGATGGCATCGTATTCTTTATCAAGAGCTATCTGAACAGGAGTAGGGTTTTTTAGATAATGCTCTCCTTCTTTACTGATGGAAAACAGGCCGTATAGCTCAATGTTTTTGTGAATCAAATTGTTAATTTGTCCATACCTTATTAAGGTTTTCCAGTAGTTTTCATTTTTTTCTTTTCCAAAACCAAATAAAGGATTTAGGTTGTGTTTATAAGCTTTTACTTCGGGTGATGCTTTTCCTATGAGTATATTGATAATGTGTTTTAACCCAACTTTACCGTCTGTGAATTGAATTGTTTTTAATACGGCAACAAGCGAATCTGTTGCTCCTTCAGTTTCACGAGGGTTTCGACAATTATCACACATTTTGTCACAATTATCTGCATCAAAATTTTCACCAAAATAGTGAAGTAGTAATTTTCTTCTGCATTGAGATGATTCTGCAAAGAATGCCATTTCTGAAATGAGTTGTGTACCAATTTCACGTTCAGCTACGGGCTTATCTTTCAAAAACTTTTCTAATTTTTCGGTATCTTTTGGATTAAAAAAAAGCACACAATCTCCATCTTTTCCGTCTCTTCCTGCCCGTCCAGTTTCTTGGTAATAACCCTCCAATGATTTAGGAACGTCATAGTGGATAACAAACCGAACATCAGGCTTGTCAATACCCATACCAAAGGCTATAGTGGCACATATAACATCGGCATCTTCCATCAAAAATTTATCTTGATTACCAGCTCTAGTTTTGGCATCGAGTCCAGCATGGTATGGAAGTGCATTTATACCGTTAGCTTGAAGAATTTCAGCAACTTCTTCCGTTTTTTTTCTGCTTAAACAGTATACAATCCCACTTTTTCCCTTTCTTTTATTGATGAATGATATTAAATCTTTCATTGTTTGAGCTTTGCTTCCTTTTGGAAGAACCTCATAATAAAGATTGGATCGATTAAACGAAGATTTAAAAACCTGAGCATCAAGCATATTCAGTGTTTTTTGAATATCCAGTTGAACTTTTGGTGTGGCAGTAGCAGTGAGAGCTACCATGGGTACATCGTCAATTTCTTTGACAATTTGTTTAATTCTTCGGTATTCAGGTCTAAAATCGTGTCCCCATTCTGAGATACAATGAGCTTCATCAACGGCTACAAAACTTACTTTTACTGATCTTAGGAAGTCAATTGTTTCGTCTTTCTTAAGTGTTTCAGGTGCAACGTAGAGCATTTTTGTACACCCTTCAGCTACATCACGTTTTACTTTTTCAGATTGTGTTTTTGTAAGCGAAGAGTTCAGAAAATGGGCAATAGAATCACTTTCTCCAAATCCCCTTATAGCATCAACTTGATTTTTCATCAGAGCTATAAGTGGAGAGATAATTACTGCAGTTCCATTGCTAATTAAAGCAGGTAATTGATAACAAAGAGATTTCCCAGCTCCAGTTGGCATAATAACAAAACAATCTTGCCCTTCTAGTATGGTGGATATTACTTGCTCTTGCATTCCTTTGAAAGAGTCAAATCCAAAAAACTCTTTTAGGCTAGCTTTTAAATCTACAACTTCTGTAGTCATTAATTTTCTTTTTGTGGATATATAACGAATTTAATCACTAATATAATACTCTTTGTATCACTTGCAGAAATAATTTTTTAATTTGCATCAAATTATATGGCAGAATCTAAAGATATTCTTCAAATAGGAATAGAAACCATATTGCTTGAAAGTAAAAGTCTCAATAAATTGAGCACTTTACTTGATGTAAATTTTTCAAATGTTGTTCACGAAATTCTATCCTCCAAAGGTAGAGTGGTGGTTACAGGCATTGGTAAAAGTGCAATAATTGGTCAAAAAATAGCGGCTACGTTTAATAGTACAGGTACACCTGCTCTTTTCATGCATGCAGCTGATGCAATACACGGAGATCTTGGTATGATTCAAGAACAAGACATTGTAATAGGGATATCTAAAAGTGGTAATAGTCCAGAAATAGTTGCATTAGCTCCATTGATTTCAAATGGCGGCAATAAATTGGTTGGAATCACTGGAAATTTGGATTCATTTTTAGCAAAAAATTCTGATTTTGTTCTGGACACAACAGTAGAAACAGAAGCTTGTCCCAACAATCTTGCACCTACCACCAGCACTATTGCTCAAATGGCTATGGGTGATGCCTTAGCAGTTGCCTTAATTAAGTGTAGAAATTTTAAGTCTGAAGATTTCGCTAAATATCATCCAGGAGGAGCTTTAGGAAAAAAGTTGTATTTGACTTTGGGCGAAATTGCCAATAATAATCCACTTCCTATCGTTGACATAGAAGATAATTTGCCTAATTGTATTTTGGCAATGACCGAGGGAAGGATGGGTGCAGTTCTCGTGTTAGATAGTTCCAAAATAGCGGGAATTATTACGGATGGAGATTTAAGAAGGATGCTAAATAGGGGCTCCGATATGGCCTCTAATGTGTTACGCGGAAAACATTTTAAGGCTAAGGAAATAATGACACCAAAACCTAAAACAATGTTTGCAGATGATTTAGCTATTAATGGTGTGAGTTTTCTTAAAGAAAATAAGATTAACCACATTGTACTATCTGATGGTGACAAGCCTACGGGGATGGTCCATATACAAGATTTGATTAGAGAAGGAGTTTTATGAAAAAATTAGAAGACACGTTTGCTGTAATATTAGCTGGTGGAATTGGAAGTCGTTTTTGGCCAGTAAGTAGGGAGACAAGACCCAAACAATTTGTAGATATTTTAGGTACAGGCAGAACATTAATTCAGGATGCTTATAATCGATTTATAAACCTCGTTCCGCAAGAGAATATTTTCATAATTACAAATCAAAGTTACGTTGATTTGGTTAAAGAGCAATTGCCATTAGTTACTGATAATCAAATACTTGGAGAGCCTTCTGGTAAAAACACAGCGGCTTGTGCAGCCTATGCAGCAAATAAAATTTTTGAGATTTCAGAAAATGGTGTTCTAATCATTGCCCCGAGTGATCATTTGATTCAAGATACGGAAGAGTTTAATAGCCAAATCAAGAAAGCACACAGCTATGCTAAAGAAAATGATGCACTTGTAACTTTGGGCATAAAACCCCACAGACCAGATACAGGATATGGCTATATCCAATATGAGTCTGATGAGATATTAGAAGGGATAAATAAGGTAAAAACATTTACAGAAAAACCACCATTAGAATTAGCTGAGAAGTTTTTAGAAAGCGGTGATTTTTTATGGAATAGTGGGATGTTTGTTTGGAGCGTTTCGTCTATTCTAAAAGCATTAAATGAACATCTTCCAGAACTGAATTTAAGTTTTTCAGAAGCAAAAGGCGTTTATAACACAACCCTTGAAAAACAACACATTGACCGTATTTATACGAACATTGCAAGTATTTCTGTAGACAATGGAATATTAGAAAAAGCAGAGAATGTTTATGTGTTACCTTCAGCTTTTGGTTGGAGTGATTTAGGAACTTGGAAAAGTGTTCATGAAAACCTTCAAAATGACGAGTTAAATAAAACACTCAATGTGCAACTTCATGCAGTAGATGCATCTAATAACCTCGTGGTATCTGAAAAAGAAAAGTTAGTGGTAATTAAAGGTATAGATGGGTATTTCATTGTAGATACAGACGATGCCTTGTTAATATGTAAAAAAGATCAAGAACAAGAAGTAAAAAAGCTAGTAGGAGATATCCGTAAGCGATATAACGGCAAGTATAATTGATGCTTAATTTTTTATTATCTTTTCTATTTTTTACAACACCACTTTCTGAAGGAATTGACTCAGCCCAAAACAAAATAATTAATGCTCAATCCCTAAAAGGCTTTTTTGAGGAGTTATCTGATCTTAGCTCAGCGAAGGATAAAAAAGTAGTTTCAATTGTCCATGTAGGAGACTCACATATTCAGGCAAATTACTTAACAGGAATGGTCCGAAACCTATTTCAGGATGATTTTGGAAATGCTGGCAGAGGATTAGTTTTTCCATATAGATTAGCCAATAGTTATGGCCCAAACGATGTGAAATTTAATTATGTTGGCAAGTGGGATTATTGTTCGATAAAGAAAGATTTTGAGTCAAATAAAATTGGCATGGTTGGTTATTCTGCTATTCCTCAACCAAACGCCGAATTATCTATAAAAGTATCTGAAAAAGGAAGTTTAACATTCAATAAAGTTACTATTTTAGACGAGTTTGGAACATTATTGCCGATATCTGATTCTAACGTAATCTCATGGGAACGTATAAATAATCAAACATTTATTGCGTCAGAAAATTTAATAAGTGAAATTAGATTTAAATCTACTCATTCTCCCAAAATTAAACCCAATATACAAGGTGTTATTTTAACCAATGATTCAAGCGGTATACTTTATCATTCTATGGGGGTGAATGGTGCAACAGTATCTCAGTATTTAAGAAGTTCAAATTTTCAGAATCAAATGGTTGATTTGGATGCCAAATTAACCGTAATAAGTTTTGGGACAAACGATTGTTACACCTATTCAAGTAAATTTTGTTCATCGTGTGTGAAGGAGGATTATCAGAAAATGATTCAACGAATCAGGGAACAAGATCCGGATATGGCAATTTTGATAACCACACCGTCAGATCATTTTTTTAGACGAAGGTATTCCAATAAAAATTTAGTAAAACTAAGAAGTGTTTTATATGAAATAGTTGACGAGGAGAATGTTGCTTTGTGGGATTTATACCAAATCATGGGCGGAAAAAATTCTATTTTAGATTGGCAAAAGGCCTCCTTAGCAAGAAAAGATTTAATTCATTTCACAAAAGAAGGGTATGAAAAACAAGGTGATTTGCTATACAGAGCTTTAATGTATCATTACGAACGTGATTTTTTGAGTGATTAGCTTCGACAACATATTTAGTTTTTCCATAGACAAACCATTACTGTTTGGTCAGTATCTTTTTCTGATGCTGTTCACTATCATGTTTGGGTTCTATACCATGCTTCACAAGCACAATAGAATAAGGAATATTTACCTACTAGCATTTAGTCTTTTTTTCTATTATAAATGCAGTGGTTTTTATTTCATACTTCTTTTAATAAGTACCCTACTGGATTATATTTTTGGGTTTAAAATTTTTAACAGCAATGGTTGGCGAAGACGGTTTTTTTTAGTTTTAAGTATAGTTACTAATCTGGGATTACTTTTTTATTTTAAATACTCATATTTCATAATTGACACTATTAATTATCTAATAGGTTCAGAAATTCAGGCTTTGAATTTTATGGCGTTATTTTCAAATGAATTTTTCCATACTGAATTTAACCTTTCAGAAATCATTTTACCAGTAGGTATTTCCTTTTATACATTTCAGACGTTAAGTTATAGTATTGATATTTATAGGGGTAAAATAGAGCCATGTAAACACCTTTTAGACTTTGCTTTTTTTGTTTCATTTTTCCCTCAATTGGTTGCAGGTCCTATTGTAAGAGCGATAGATTTTCTTCCTCAAATCAACAAACCCTATCATCTAAGTCGTGAAGGATTTGGGAATGCAGTTTTCTTAATCGCAACGGGGTTAGTAAAAAAAGTTGTAATCAGCGATTATATCAGCGTAAACTTTGTTGATCGTGTATTTGATAACCCAGAAATCTACAGTGGGTTTATGAATTTAATGGCTGTTTATGGTTATTCAATTCAGATTTACTGTGATTTTTCAGGGTACTCAGACATGGCCATAGGTATTGCTGCACTCTTAGGGTTTAAACTCCCTATCAATTTCAATAGCCCATACAAATCAAAAAGTATTACAGAATTTTGGCGAAGATGGCACATCTCCCTTTCCACATGGCTTCGAGACTATTTATACATTTCAGTTGGGGGTAATCGAAAAGGAAAAATTAGGACCTACATTAATCTACTAATAACTATGCTTCTAGGAGGTTTGTGGCATGGTGCGGCTTTAAAGTTTATCATTTGGGGAGGTATTCATGGGTTGGGACTTGCTTTTCATAAGTTTTGGTCAAGTCTGATTTCAATTAAGAAAAATATGATTTGGAATTTATTTTCGATTTTATTCACCTTTCATTTTGTGGCGTTTTGTTGGATGTATTTTCGAGCTATTGATATAAAAACTGTTGAGACCATGATTTATCAAATATTTTTTGATTTTGATGTTACTGAAATCTCAAGTCGTGTTCGAGGGTATTGGAAGCCATTTTCATTCATATTATTTGGATTTTTTATTCATTTATTACCTTCCAAATTCAAACAAAATTTAAAAAATACATTCTCAAGTACACCAATTTATATCCAAGTGGTAATTATTAGTATTTTAATTTTCTTGATATATCAGGCAAAGTCAGCAGAAATCCAGCCCTTTATTTATTTTCAGTTTTAGTATTAAAGAATCAATCTTACAGATTGAATTTTGTTAGATTTGTTCTCAAATGGGTTTGACCAAATCATATTCAATCATTGGGTTCATAATTACATTATTATTGTCTTTTATTGTAGCCAGTAATATTGAATCTTATCGGCATCCAGACAGTGTTAATTTCCTAAGAAAAAGTTTATTGGAGTCGTTAGAAATTCAAAAAGTAAATTCAAATAATCCAACATTAGAGGATACGTTTGATAAATTTATTATTGATCTTAAAAACAATCTAACAGAGATTAAATACAAAAAGCTAAGTTTAATTCGAATAATAGGATGTGTTGTCGCACTTTTTGGAGGTATTTTTTTGAGACAAAAGAAAAAATTAGGGCTTCATTTATTTTTAGGGGGAAACCTATTTGTTTTAATAGCAAGCTTTTATTTTTTGGGGTTTGGTTTATCAGGGTGGATTATAAATTTTAGCTATTTGATTTTTGCAATCATAAGTACGGTATATTTTATTAGAAAAAGAGCATATTTAATTTAATGTCTAAGAAAGCAATTATAATAGATGGGCTTTATTATTTAAAGACACTAACTCCATCTCGTTTCTTAAATGCACTTAAGATATTTGTGAGCTATCATATAAGTAAACGACTAAAAAAGAATTTTCATAAAGGTTTTCCTATTGCTATATCAATTGAGCCAACAACGAGCTGTAATTTGAGGTGTCCCGAGTGCCCCAGTGGTCTCCGATCTTTTAGCAGACCAATTGGAATGTTAGCTCCAGAATTAAACCAGTCAATCATTGATCAGTTGAGTGATAATCTGACTTATATCACGTATTATTTTCAAGGAGAACCCTACCTAAATAAAGATTTTCTGTCAATGGTTGGTTACGCTTCTAGTCGAAATATTTATACAGCTACATCAAGTAACGCCCATTATCTGGATGACAGCAATTGCCAAAAGACTATTGAGAGTGGATTGAATCGTTTAATCATTTCTATTGATGGTGCGAATCAAGGTAGCTACGAGAAATATCGTATTGGTGGAAATTTAAGTAAAGTAATTGAGGGAACTAAAAATATTGTTCAGTGGAAGAAAAAATTGAAGTCAAAAACACCATTTATAATTTGGCAATTTATTGTTTTTGGACATAATGAACACGAAGTAGATGACATTGAAAAGTTAGCAAAAGAAATAGGCGTTGACCACCTGTCCATCAAAACAGCTCAAATATATAATTTTGAGTCTGGAAGTGATCTTCTACCAAAAGATCCCAAGTATTCAAGATATATCAAGAAGGGATTATCCTATAAAATTAAGAATGGTTTACTTAGTCATTGTTGGAGAATGTGGCACGCATGCGTGATTACATGGGACGGAAAAGTAGTCCCTTGCTGTTTTGATAAAGATGGCACATATCAGTTAGGTGGTTTAAATAATCACCCATTCAAGGCAATCTGGAAAGGAGAGGAGTATAACCGATTCAGAAGATTGATTTTAAAAAGCAGGAAGAACATTGATATTTGCCAAAATTGTTCTGAAGGGACAAAAATCAGCGATATAAAATCTAAAATTATTTTTGAAGTTTAGTCATATTAATGTAATATTGCTTACTTAAATTTTATAATTATGAATAAATACTTACTCAAATCATTCACAGCACTATTTATATTTTTGTCAATATTTACAAATGCTCAAACGTCATACAAGAAGTTTGGTATTGAAGTAAATGGTGGTCTGCGAGAGTATCACGGTGATTTGGGTTCATCATTATATTTCAAAAATAGCCCTGATTATCAAGGAGTTGGAGGTGCTTTCGGAATGTATATTAATTCTTCATTTGACGTTAATTTGTATGGAAGTGTTGGAGATATAGGCTTTTATAAAACAGTTTATGATGTTGAGCGTGTAGATTACAGTAGGATTGGATTTAGATCACGAGTAACTGAGGGAATGATTGGATTGACCTATAAATTCAATAACGGTTATATTTTAGATGAGGATGTAAGGTTTAAGCCATATTTAAGAGCTGGTTGGGGAGCAATGTCATCAGCTTCAAAATTTACACCTGAATCATTGCCTAAAGGTAACGAGGGGTATAGACAAGATCGATTTTGGATTGCATCACACTGGAATGCTGGTTTAGGACTTAAAATAGCTGTTTCAGACGCTATTGATATCGTTATAAGCGAGCAGTTTAATTATTCTTTTGACGATAATTATGATGCTAGTCCATATGTTGTGGCAGGTGCACGTTTAAACAGTGCTGCGGAAGGTAATAAACCGCTTCATGATATATATGCTTATCATTCATTGGGGTTAGTGTTTAACTTCGGTGGAGATGGAGGAAGTTCATACAGAATTAAAGATGAGGACGGAGACGGAATCAGTGATGAGTTCGATATCTGCCCAAATACACCAGAAAAATATGCTGTTGATACAGTAGGTTGTCCAATGGATGATGATAAAGATGGGGTGTTTAACGAGGATGATGAGTGTCCAGATGTTCCTGGTCTACCAGCATTTAATGGATGCCCAGATTCAGATGGTGACGGTATTGTTGATTCAAAAGACAAATGCCCTAAAGTACCTGGTTTAGCAGAGTTTGACGGCTGCCCAGATTCAGATGGCGATGGTATTACTGATGCTGAAGATAAATGTCCACTCAAAGCAGGAACTGTTGAAGGTCAAGGATGTCCAGATTCAGATGGCGACGGTATTTATGATCACGTAGATGTGTGTCCAGCTACTCCAGGAATTGTTGCAAATAAGGGTTGCCCAGAGATCAAAGAAGAAGTTAAAGAGAAAATAAGACTTGCAGCTAAAGGTATATTCTTTGAAAGTGGTAAGGATGTTTTGAAATCTGAATCGTTCGAAAATTTAAATGTTTTGGCTGAAATTTTGAGAGAATACAAAGAAGCCAAAGTAATCATAGAAGGACATACAGATAGTCAAGGTGACGATGCAGATAATTTAGTTCTTTCTCAAAGTAGAACAGAGTCTGTTAAAAAATACCTTGCATCTCAAGGTATAGACGAAAGTAGAATGTCAGCGATTGGTTATGGTGAGTCAAAACCAGTTGCAGATAACGCTACTGCGAAAGGAAGAGCCTTTAACCGACGAGTAGACTTCAAGTTAGTATACTAATATTTACCATAAACTAAACTAGATATAAAATGGGAAGCTTTGGCTTCCCATTTTTTTTTACTAATCACACAAATTCTTCCTTTAACTGTTTAACTAGTTAATTTCGTACCCTATTTTTTATCAGTTAAATGAAAAAAATTATTCAAAGTCTCAAAAACAAATGGAATGTTAAATCAGATTTAGAACTGCTTTGGATTTTTTTCATTTTTGCAGTCACAGGTTCTTCAATTGTTTACGTAAGAAAACCGATAACGAATTATCTATTTAATAAATCAACATATGGAGAGTTAGAATGGTATGAGGTTATCATTACTATAATTATTGTTTATTTCGTTTATCAGATATTTCTATTTGTAATTGGCAGTATTTTAGGTAAGCACAAATTTGTGAAATGGTTTGTGTTGAAAATGAATAAACGCATATTTTTTAAGACTAAAAATGAATAAAGAGGAAATTCTTAAGGCACTGGGCTACGTCGAAGATCCAGATCTAAAAAAAGATTTAGTTTCATTGGGAATGATTCAAAATCTTGAAATTAATGATCACGAGGTTTCTTTTGATTTAGTATTAACTACACCGGCTTGTCCGATGAAAGATAGCATTGCTAACGCATGTAAAAATGCAATACACACTATGGTGAATAAAGAGGCCGTTGTAAAAATTAACATTACCTCTCAAGTTCAGCATAGCAGAGATAATCAAGGTGTATTATCGGGAATAAAAAATATAATAGCGGTAGCATCTGGAAAAGGAGGCGTAGGTAAAAGTACTTTCGCTATCAATATCGCTAAAACACTCTCGATAACAGGGGCAAAGGTTGGTTTATTGGATGCCGATATTCACGGACCATCAATTCCTACACTCATGAATACAACTCATGAAAAACCCAAGATGGACGGTGATTTGATGCTACCTATTGAGAAAGATGGGGTTCAAACTATGAGCATTGGTTATTTGGTAGAATTAAAACAAGCACTTGTCTGGAGAGGACCTATGTTATCCAAAGCAATTAGTCAGTTCTGTAGTGACGTGAAATGGGGTAATCTTGACTACCTTATTATAGACCTACCACCCGGCACAGGTGATGTTCACCTCAGTGTTCTTCAGCATATTCCAATTAGCGGTGTTGCAATAGTTACAACGCCTGAAGATGTTGCCATTGCAGATACTCGCAAAGCCATTGATATGTTTCAAAATCCACATCTCGTTCAAAACCTTTTGG
>JADHMR010000033.1 GCA_016779945.1 Bacteroidia bacterium
AATCAAAGGTTGATAATAAAAAAACCCGCAAGTAAAAAGGCATATTACAGCCGAATAAATAGAATGACTCGAGCTCAAAAGAATAATATTATAAGAAAAGATTAGTGTTGAATCTTACAAATAAAAATCAAGCGAAAGGTAAAGCCCTGCAACCTTGGAAAGTGTTTTTGTCGCTTATTTTCTTGAATATAATATTAGGTCTGATTGTTTATTTTTTTCCTAAAGAAGGAATTTATGTTAATGACGATTTGACTTTAAACTTTGCTTCTGTTGATGAATTGTTAGACCAAAAAGAAAAGGTAGAAGTAGACCTTAAAATGGTCTTGGAAGGAGTTGAAACAATTCAAGACGACTCAACAATTCAGACCATTACTGCAATTGACACTCTAAATAAAGCTAAGGAACAAAAAAAACCATCTCCAAAAAGGTTCAGTAAATGGCTTAGTTTACCAACGGATAAACCAGACATAATAGTTAACCTATTAAGGAAAATAAAGGCAGAGAGCAACAAAAAGGTTGTTCGCATTCTTCATTATGGTGATTCACAATTAGAAGGAGATAGAATTACCAACTATTTGAGAAACAGGTTTCAAAAAAAATTTGGAGGTTATGGCCCAGGTATTCTTCTTCCATTAGAACCAACGGCCTCATCAAGAGGAAACTTTAGAGTAGATCAAAGTGATGATTTCATAAAGCATTCAATTTATTCTAAATCAGCATTAAAAAATACATTTGGATTAGGTGGTGCATCTTTCACTATCAACACACCAACTCAAATAATTGCCCCCTTAGACAGCCTTGGGGATAGTTCTTCAACTATTGCTTTAATAGAGTCTAAGAATTTGTTTGACAAATCATTTTTGAGCGTTAGTAAAATGTATATGGGGTATTCAAGATCAAGAAAATACTCAAAAGCAAAACTGCTATTTAGTAACGACACGTCATTTCAAGTCAAGATTATTGATAACGATTCGTCGTATATGCATACGATTTTAAAATCGCCATTGTTTGGAGTAAAAGAATGGAGTGTAGGCGGCGGCAAAAACCTTCAATTCTCTTTTGCTCCCAAAAACTCACCTACGATATATGGACTTGCTTTAGATGGAGAAACTGGGGTGGCAGTTGATAATTTTCCGATGCGTGGAAGTTCTGGATTGGGTTTCACTAAAATGGGTAGAAATAGATATTCCGCCCAGCTTTCAATGATGAACGTAGTAGCTGTTATTTTACAGTTTGGCGTAAATATTATTCCAGATGTAAGAGATAATTATGACTATTATGAAAAATGGTTTTCAAGACAATTACAGCGTATTCAGCAGGCGGGTCCAGAGATTGCTATTATTGTAGTAGGGCCAAGCGATATGGGTAAAAATAAAGAAGGCGATATTGTTTCATACGAAAATATTCCTTTGATAAGAGATGCAATGAAGAATGCTGCATTAAAAAACGGTTGTTGTTTCTGGGATTTATATGAGGCCATGGGTGGAGAAAATTCAATGTCTGCCTGGGTGAGCGATGATCTTGCACAGAAAGATTACACCCACTTTACTTATAAAGGAGCTAGATTTGTTGGTGAGATGTTATACAATTCAATAATGGATTACGAGTAATTAAAGCCATGGAGTTGACCCAAGAATTTTTCATGAAAAAGGCTATTAGCCAGGCAGAGTTGGCGTTTGCAGCAGATGAAGTCCCAATTGGTGCTATTGTGGTTGCCAATAATCAAATCATTGGTAAAGGATTCAATCAAGTTGAAACACTGAATGACCCAACAGCTCATGCCGAAATGCTTGCAATTACAGCAGCAAGTTCTTTTTTAGACAGTAAGTATCTAAATGAATGCACTATTTATGTAACGGTTGAGCCGTGTTTAATGTGCTACGGAGCTATAAAAAATGCTAGAATTAAACACATAGTTTTAGGTTGTTTAGAGCCAAAACACGGGTTTACAAATTTTGTCACAAAAGCTTCGAGTTTAGAATTGAATTCAGGTGTTTTAGAGGAAGAAAGTGTACAATTAATGAAGACGTTTTTTTCTAGAAAAAGAGATAGCTAAAATCAGTTTTAAAATCGCAGTACAGCATTAAATTTAACACCAAAAGGTCTGGCATTTGGGTGGTCTTGTAAATATGTTAATCTATGAATAAAATCAATACGAATAAATCTGAATATATTCTCAATACCGTAGCCAAGTTCTACATAGGGTTTTTGGTCCACAAAAAAATTAGGACTTGTTATACTGTTATTACTCAAAGGCATAAGTGCCTTGTTTTTTTCACTCATTGTACCATAAACCCCTTTTGCGTTGACGAAACTTCGCCACTTGAGTTTTTTGGCTAATGGTATTCGGTTCATAATCAGACCGTTAAATTGATGTTCATAATCAAAAGATATATATTGATCAGCAGCAAATTCAAAGAAATCCATAAGATTGTAGGATTGTCTGTTGCTAAAAAAAGATTCATTTCCCCGCATTATGAACAGAGAGGGATAGGGTGCTTCACCAAAAGTTCGGTAAGCCTTTAAGGTGTACTCAAATGTTCCAAAATTTCCCAAACTACTATATTGCCATAATTCCAAGCCCACTTTATCAAACTTAAAATCACCACCAAGTAAATTGTTGAAGTTATGGGTATAGTCAATGGATAAGACAGGAGCTTTTAGATTACCCAAACTGTAACGACTATTTCTCCTGTAGATAAACTGTTCTTTATGGGAAAGCCTTCCTTTTAATCGAAAGGAGGTAATGTCAAAGTTTGATCTTATAGATGACGAATCATTTGGTGTACCGTAATATCCAAACTCAAACCCATCCACAGGTTCAAATTCGAATGTTTTGTGTTTGAAATCTATTAGTTGCGTGTACCCTTTTGTCAGTTCTTTTTCAAGCCAAAAACTTTTTGTAAAACTTCGATTTAGCTGATTAGTTCCAAACATTGCAAAAGCATCATAAATTGCAGATGTACCGTTATTTTCATCTGTTAGCCCAATCAGTTCTACGTCTTTTTTAACATATGCGCCAATTTTACTCCATTTCGTTCGACTAAATACATAATCAGAGAATAGGCCATACTTAAATTCTTTGTCTTCTAAACCGTATGCTCCATAGCACCGAAATTGAAAATCTTTATGAAAATTGGGCGAGGTTCGAAAACCTATCCTTGTTCGCACACCCTCAAGAGCGTTATACCCAAGTAAATAATACCATGGCCCTAAGTCGATTTTATCTTTTGGGATATGTCCTTCAACAGCTATTTCTACAATGTCTATGTATGACTTTATCAGCGGTTGGTTTTTTAGAGAGTCAACCATGAGATAAACTTTTTTGTCATTAGCAGATATTCGTTCGTGACGAGTCGTATCCCAATACTCATCAGATCGTTCAAAGGAACTGTCAGCTACCGCAATTTTTTCTTCATAAAAGGGAAGTTCGTGTACGTTATTAACCGAAATATTTTTAGCAGAATTATAATACAACCCAATCATTCCAAGGGTGTTATCTGTAAGTTCGGCTATATCAATAAGCACTCGTGTTTTTTTAGGGAGCCAATATGTTGGCTCAACTTCTGTAAACTCTTGCTGGATTTTTAATTTTTCTATGAAATTAATATTGGCCTTGTCCGTAATTTCTAAATTGACTTGTTTTAGTGCATATGAATTGGTTTCAATCCATATTGTCCCACTAAATACAAGATCAATGGGGTTTTTGGGGTCAACCCTAATCTGATAACAGGGCTTTCCGTCGATAACAACGCTATCTTTTAGGGTGAAGTAATAGTATGAATTAGCTGTAATACTTAAGGGAGAAATAAAGTCTTTGTCCAGGATATACAAGTTGTTTTCGTAGAAATTATACTGTTGAAAAGTAGACCCTAATATTTGTGACACATAGCTTTCATCCCCTACACCTACACCTTGAATTTTTGTTGCATTAATTATCTCTTTTGTTCTTCTGGGAAATTTTCGGAAGTAATAATCGCTAATAGTTTCTGATATAAAAACAGGAAGAACTCTTTTTGTAGAGGTATCACTAAAACTTGAAATGGAGTCAAACAAAGGCTCCATGACTGAAAAAATTTTTCGTTTTTTAAACTTTTCAGTCACATTATCAACAGCTAGCTGAACTTTGCTGTAGGATTGATATTGATAAAATTCTATTTTTTCAGGATTGTATTTTTTCTTTCTTTTTTGAGCACGCTTCATTATTACAAGGGCAGGGTTTATTCCTCCAGGCCTTACGACAAATTCTTGTAAAGAGCTAGCTTGTTCAGTTAAGCTAAAGTTGATAGTTTGAGATCTTGTTTGAAGTACTTCTTTTTTTATGGGTTGATAACCCATATAAGAGGCTATTAAAGTATCCACCTCAAGTTCTGTTGTAATTTTATAGTAGCCGTCAAAATCAGTTACGGCTCCAACTTTTACACCTATGCCACGGATAGCAACATACGGAAGAGGTTCGCCAGAACCTGCATCAATAACCCTACCGCTAACGGTAGTTTGTGCTTGAATCGAAAATCCAATAAACAATAAAACTATTGAGACTAAGTTTTTCACTTTCTAATACTAGCAATATTAATTAATTCTAGTGGAAAAAGCTTGTGATAATTTTTAGTGTTTCTTTTGGCTTTTCAGCGTGAATCCAATGACCCGCCTCTGCTATTTTATCAAATTGCACATTTTTAAAGATAGTTTTAATATCTGTAAGGTCATTTTCGTTGATATAATTTGAAAGACCACCATAGATAAAAAGGGTAGGATTTGTAATTGCATGATTAAATTTTATAGCTCCAATCATTTCAGGATAAAAGTCTTCAATAGTAGTTACGTTTATTTTAAGCGAATAGCCTTGTTCTTCTTTGTTCAAATTTTTTAATAAAAACTGTCGTATTCCAATGTTTTCTTCCAATTTAGCTAAGGCTAAATCTGCATCTTTTCTAGTTTTGAATTTGGAAAAATCAAGCGACTTAAAAGCATTGAAGTAGCTGGTATGACCTGGGGCGTATGCTTTTGGTGCAATATCAACAACAATTAGTTTAAAAACTTTTTCTGGGTATAAATCCACAAATTTCATAACCATTTTTCCGCCCATTGAATGCCCAACATGATATGCTTGTTTGATATTGAGATTCTCCATTAACATCGATACGTCCTCAGCCATAGCTTTATAGGACATTTCAGGTGTATGCGGACTTTTTCCATGATTACGTTGATCCACAGTAATTACGGTGAAGTGCTCGGATAGTTTGTTGGCCAATTGGTGCCAGTTATCTGACATACCAAATAGTCCATGATAGATAAATAGATGCTTTGTCGAATCTAAATTAGGGTAAATTCTATAATTTAGATCAACTGCCATTAATTTAAAAAATCATCAACAGGAGTATATTCGAGGTTGAATGCCTCTGAGACAGCTTTGTAACATACTTTACCGTTTATTATGTTAAGGCCGAGCTTAAGTTCGCGATTTTCGTTACAAGCCTGTTTCCATCCTTTTTCTGCAAGTTGAATTGCGTAGGGCAGTGTTGCATTAGTGAGAGCTACAGTTGATGTGTATGGAACAGCTCCAGGCATATTTGCAACGCAATAGTGAACAATGTCGTCAATAATGAAAGTTGGATCTTCATGCGTTGTTGGTTTACATGTTTCTATACACCCTCCCTGATCTACGGCCACATCCACTAAAACAGTCCCTGGATGCATATCTTTTAGCATATCTCTAGTTATTAAGTTAGGAGCTTTTGCACCAGGTATTAGAACAGCACCAACGATTAAATCCATTTGAGGAATTAATTCTCGAATATTCATTTCGTTTGAAAATCGGGTGACTACGTTTGCGGGCATAACATCATTAAGATATCTTAAGCGAGCTAGGCTAACATCTAGAATAGTAACTTGTGCACCTAATCCAGCAGCCATTTTAGCTGCCTGAGTACCGACAATACCTCCGCCAATTACGAGCACTTTACCCGGGGAAACTCCAGGAACACCTCCCAACAATACTCCTTTGCCCTTTACGGGTTTTTCAAGATATTTAGCTCCCTCTTGAATGGCCATTCTACCAGCAACTTCACTCATAGGAACAAGTAGTGGTAAACTTTTATCTAAAGCTTCAACAGTTTCGTATGCAAGGCAAACAGAATCACTATCGATCATAGCATGTGTAAGCGGCTCATAGCTTGCAAAATGAAAATATGTAAATACCAGTTGGTCTTTTCTAATAAGAGCGTATTCTTGTTCTATGGGCTCTTTTACTTTCATAATCATTTCAGCTATTTGATATATGTCTTCAATGGTGTCTAAAATTTTTGCACCACAGTCCTTATACATTTGGTTGCTGAAACCACTTCCCAAACCACCATCTTTTTGAATATAAACTTCATGCCCCCTCTTCGTAAGCTCTAATGCTCCGCCAGGTGTGAGTGCTATTCTGTTTTCATTATTCTTAATTTCTTTAGGTACGCCGATAATCATGATATTTAAATAATATGTATATGCAAATTTAGAACTAGATCATTAATATTATCACTAAATATTTGCTCTTGTTAATTGGGAATCATTCTAAAATATTTTTAGCGAGTCTTTCTGGAAGAATACCATTTTCAATACCCGAATCAATAGTATCATTGTATTTATTGATTTTGGACAACAACAAATATTCGATGTTTTTTTTAGCCCAATATTTCATTTGTTGTTTTCGGTGTTTTAGTTTCCATCTATTTTTAATATGATTGTTAAAATCTGTACATTTTTCAATGAATGGTTGAATACCTTGTTTTTCTTGAGCAGAGGCAACGATAACTTTTGGCACCCAGTTATTTTCGTTCTTGGGTTTTAGATGAAGTGCCATGCTATATTCTTTGGCTGTAATTGTTGCTTGGTTCTTGTTATTTCCGTCAGCCTTATTAACCACTACAATATCGGCAACCTCCATTATTCCTCTTTTTATTCCTTGAAGTTCGTCTCCACCACCAGGGCTAATCAACAGTACAAATAAATCCGACAATTTTGCTATTTCTGTTTCGTTCTGACCAACCCCAACACTCTCAATAAGTATGGTGTTATATCCAGCAGCTTCACATAATAAGACTGCCAAACGCGTATTTTTTGAAACACCACCCAAATTATTTCCAGAAGAACTAGGTCGGATATAAGCAGCACTCATGGAGCTTAGTTTATTCATTCTAGTTTTATCACCAAGAATACTTCCTTGTGATATTTCGCTACTTGGATCTATGCTTAAAACAGCAACTTTTTTTGTAGGATCTTTTAGGAGATTGACACCAACGGATTCAATAAAAGTACTTTTACCCACACCAGGAGCACCCGTTATACCTATTCGAAGGGTGTCTTCTTTTGGTCCAAAATATTCAATAATTTGAAGGGCTATTTCTTGTTTTGCTTCTATTGAACTCTCTGCGAAAGTAATAGCCTTGCTCAAGGACCTTGGATCCCCTTTTTTGATTCCATTTATTAATTCCTCTTTTGTCATTCTTGGAAAAATATTCGGTTAACGCGTTCGCTAATGTTGGTTAAAATCTCGTAAGGTATAGTGTTTATTTGCTGCGAAAGTTCTTCTACTTTTGGGTTATCTCCAAAAATTATAACCTCATCTTCTTCGCTACAAGAAATTGATGTTACGTCACACATGGTCATATCCATACACACATTGCCTACTACTTTGGCCAGCTGCCCATTGATTAGAAATGAACCCACACCACAACCAAATGCTCGGGAGTATCCATCGGCATAACCAACAGCGACAACAGCTATTTTTCTTGGGTAGTCTGCCTTTTCCATATATCCGTATCCTACACCTTCACCCGCTGGTATATTTCGAATTTGAGATATATATGATTTAAAACTACTTACAGGCAACAATCTAGTATTAACTTGAGATGGTGAAATACCGTAAAGACCAATTCCTAAACGAACCATATTCATTTTAGCTTCTTGAAAACGTTCTATGCCAGCAGAATTAGCCAAATGTTTGAGGGGTTTTAATTTAGATTTTTCTTCAAATTCAAGACAAATACCGTTAAAATCATTGATTTGTTTGTGTGTGTGTTTATCAAGCGATGGATTGTCGGCACCTGCTAAGTGGCTAAAAATTGAAACTACATTAATATTAGGTTTGCGGTTAATGATTGCTAAAATTTGATCAAGGTTATTTTTTTCAAACCCCAGTCGATGCATGCCTGTGTCAAATTCTAAATGAATGCTAATGTTGTGATTTTGGACTTTTTCAAGGGCAGATAAATTATAAATAACGGGTTGAATATTAGTTTCAGTATAGGGTGACAAGTCTGTTAAATCAGGATTTAAAACCATAATTGGGGTGGTAATACCTTTTTTCTTAAGTTTTGTGGCTTCGTCTGTATAAGCCACACCCAAAAAATCCACATTATTATAATCTAAGAGTTTTGCAACCTGATATCCACCACTTCCGTAAGCAAGTGCTTTTACCATAACCATCAGTTTTGTTTCGCTACCAATTTTATTTTTAATAAGATTAACATTGTGTTGTAATCTTGTTAAGTTGACGTGCAACGCTGTTTGGTGGGTTTTTAATTTTAGTCGTTCAGCGATCAATTCAAATTTAAATTTTCTGGCACCTTTTATTAATACCATTTGATTTTTAAATTGATGCATGGGATGCCTATCCAAAAAGTCTTCTGTGCTTTTATAAAAAAAAGATTTTACAGTGAAGTATTTTTTGTTGACTTTTAGGTGTTCTCCAATTCCAATAATTTCTACTATTTGGTTGTTTTCAAGTAATGTGTTTATTTTTTTATAGAGGTTTTTTCCTCTGTAATTACTCTCTAAAATATCAGATAGTATAATTGAGCATTTCTGATTTTCGATTTTTTGTTGGTTTAAAAAATCAATGGCCATAACAATTGATTGATAATCAACATTGTAATAGTCTAAAACTAATTGAGTATTGTGAATACCTCTTACTTGTTGAAGCCTCATATCAACAACCGGAAGTGTTCGGATTTGATTTGAAATAGTTTCTAGACTTTCACCTAAATAGAGTGCCGTTGCAATTGAGGTAAATGCGTTATGAAGGGATGCTTTATCCGAGAAAGGTATTGAGACGAGTACTTCTTCATCTAGATATTGAACGGTGTAATTTTCCGTATTATTTTTTTTAAATATTACGTTGGAAGACTTATCAAAGCCCCATGAAAATGTTTTTAATTTAGCCTTGTGTATTTCGTCAACAACTTCTTTTTGTGTGTTGGAACAGATAACAACTTCGCATGTTTTAAAAAGCATTATTTTCTCTAAAAGTTTATCGCGTCGAGATTTAAAATTATTGCCATGAGCATCTCCTATATATGTAAACACACCGATATTGGGCTGAATGATATTATTTAAATTAGCCATTTCATTATATTTTGAAATGCCCGCCTCGAATATCCCAACCGTATGCTCATCCCTTAGCTGCCAAACAGACAAAGGAACCCCTATCTGTGAGTTGTAACTTTTAGGATTTTTACAAACAAAGTGAGAATCTTTAATCAGGTATGACAACCATTCTTTAACAATTGTTTTGCCATTACTTCCTGTTATACCAATTATTGGTATCTGAAATTTCTCTCTGTGTTTTTTAGTCAACAATTGTAAAGCCTTAAGGCTATTCTCAACTAATATATAAGAGCAATCAATTTTGGGTTTTTGTGTTACAACAAAGGCAGATATTCCTAAATTTTTTGCTAAAGAAACATAATTATGACCATCGTCTTTATTGGTATTGATTGCGAAAAATAGGGCGTTTTCTTTTTCTTGAATTTTTCGAGTGTCTGTGTATAAATGCTGGACAATAATGGAACCGTCCCCAAAGACTTTTCCGTTCACTATTTTTGCTATTTCGTTTAAAGAATACAAGCTGTATGCGAAAGTAAGTGTTATTGTAGCTAATTTAGCAGCCTCATTTTATGGCAAGACTTAATCAGCAATATACACCAAAGGAAGCAAAGGTAAAAATTGCAAAATTTTGTGCTTATCAAGAGCGTTGTCATCAAGAAGTTCGTGACAAATTATTCTCATTTGGTTTGTTACCCAATGATGTAGAGGAAATAATTTTCGAACTAATTCAGGAGGATTTCATAAATGAAGAGCGATTTACAAAAGCTTTTGTTCGTGGTAAGTTTAACTACAAGAAATGGGGCAGGATTAAAATTACACAAGAACTTAAGAGAAGGAAGATATCTGATTACTGTATTAAAAAAGGTTTAGCAGAAATAAGCGATATAAAATATCACAGCGTTTTAAAAGAAATTTTGACTAAAAAAATAGCAAAACAATCAGCTATTAAAGACTATCAAAAAAACTACAAAGCAGTTCAGTTTGCAATGAGTAAGGGGTTTGAGGCTGAGTTAGCATGGACTATTATTAAATCATCAAAAAATTGAAAGGTCACTTAACTATACCAAGCCCAGTTTCAGAAATTTCTACAAATTGGATTAGTGAGCACAATTCAAACA
Organism: Bacteroidia bacterium; assembly: GCA_016779945.1. Taxonomy (GTDB): domain Bacteria; phylum Bacteroidota; class Bacteroidia; order NS11-12g; family UBA9320; genus UBA9320. The sequence goes on from JADHMR010000033.1 coordinate 10,491, forward strand.
TATTACTAAAGAGGGATGATTTAATTCATCCTATCATATCGGGCAACAAATGGAGGAAACTTTCAGGAATTTTAGCAAAAAACAGGAGCTCTGATTACGACAGTTTAATCACCTTTGGCGGAGCATATTCAAATCACCTGTTAGCAGTGGCTGCAGTTTGTTCAATTCTTAAAATAAGGTGCAAAGCTTTTGTACGCGGTGAGGCTCCTAAAACACTCAATGCGGTTTTAAAAATGTGTAAAATGTATGGCATGGAACTCGCGTTTATCTCCCGTGAAAACTATCAAAAGTCAAATAGAAAGTCAGGTGTTTTTGACCGAACACTATTTGTTCCTGAAGGAGGAGCTTGTAGCGACGGAACAAATGGGTGTGAAAAAATATTAAGTGAGGTTGATTTATCCAATATTGATCAAATTTTTGTGCCTTGCGGAACAGGTACAACATTAGCTGGAATGGCAAATTATTTAAACGCTAAAAATCACAAAATTCAACTTAATGGCATACAAGTTCTCAAAGGTGAAAACTATATTGCCAATGAGATTAAAAATTTATATGGTATATCCGGAATCAATGTTTACGACCAATTTCATTTTGGCGGATATGCAAAAACAAATGATAGCTTAATTGCATTTATTCAAGATTTTATGAAACAAACAGGTGTTATTTTAGATCCTGTATATAATGGTAAAATGATGTTTGCCATTAAAAAACTATTAGAGAACGGAGAAATCAAACAAGGTCAAAATATCTTAGCAATACACACAGGTGGTATTACAGGTTGGTTTGGAAAATTTGATAAAATAATGGTATAAAAAAAGCCCTTGTGAAATACACAAGGGCTTAAATAAAAATATTTTAATATTAGGGTGCTACAACTGTAGGAGGAACAGGCTCTGGAGCTCTGTTTACATTACCTCTAATTGTCAGAAACTCAGTTCCGCCAACTCCATTATGTTTTATAGTAATTGTTTTTGTAAAAATTCCAGGACGTCCTTTAGAATTGTATATAGCAGTTACTTGACCTTCTGCTCCAGGAGCTATTGGCTCTTTGGTCCATTTAGGTGTTGTACAACCACAAGATGCCTTGACACTATTCAAAATTAAAGGTGCATTACCTGTATTTTTGAATGTGAATGTAACGGTTGCCTGAACTCCCTCTTCTATACTTCCAAAATCGTGTGATTTTTTTTCTAAGCTTATTTTAGCTTGTGCTTCAGTTGTTAAAGTTACCTTTTCTGTTTGAGCGAATCCTGCATAGTTCAGCCCAAAAATAATAGTCGATAGAATGATAAAATTTTTCATGTTTGTGAATTTATAATTTTTCAAATGTAATGTTCAGATTCTTTTGTGCAAATAGAATGCCAAATTAGGTTTAATGCCAAAGGTTTCAAAAGTTTGGTTTTCTTTTTTCAATGAACGCCTGGGTACCCTCTTTAAAATCTGGTAATTCAAAGCATTCAGAAAATTGGTTAATTTCATAATCAAAACCTTTGTTTTCCGAATACATTGTATTAACGCATTTGATTACAGTTTCAATAGCAATAGGCGATTTATGAGCTAAATTATGAACATACTGAATACACGTATTCATCAATTCTTCTATTGTAACCACCTGACTTACAAGCCCATAACTTAAAGCAGTTGTTGCATCAATGGTTTTAGCGGAAATCAACATGTCGAGAGCACGTCCTTTTCCAATTATTTGTGACAACCTTTGAGTACCGCCATATCCTGGAGGTAGTCCTAGATTAACTTCTGGTTGACCAAATTTTGCATTTTCACTGGCAACTCTGACATGACACGCCATACTCAACTCGCATCCACCACCCAAAGCAAATCCGTTAACTGCCGCAATCACCGGAATGGAACTTTGTTCAATTTTATTGAACACAATGCCTCCATTAGTGCTCATTTCTTTGGCTTCTTCGGCACTGAAATTTGAAAATTCTGCAATATCTGCACCAGCAGCAAAGGCTTTATTTCCTTTGCCTGTAATAATGATTCCTCTTACACTTTGTTCTTTATTGAGGCGATCGATTTCTCTTCCTATTTCTTGGATGAGTTCTATGTTAAGTGCATTTAATTTGTGTTCTCTATCAATAGTTATAAGCTGAACAATTCCTTGTTTTTCAGATATAATGTGGCTATACATATATGCAAATTTATAAGAGTCTATCTCATTAAGTTAAAGTCTAGGGTTAAATTTGCTGAAATGTACATGGATAAAAACTTGTCATTCGATGAATTTTCTAAAACAGGTTTGGACGAATGGGAAAAGAAAGCCATTCATGACCTTAAAGGCAAATCATTACAAGATTTGTGCTATACATCTTCAGATGGAATTAAAGTAAGTTCATATTCCAGTTTTGAAAACTCAGAGAAAAAATTCAAAATTCAACTAGGTGATTGGAAAATAGCTCACTTATCTGATGGTTCTAATCAAGAAGAAGGCGTTGATTTTACAATAGCTCATTTAGATGAGCTAGGAATCGATATGGGTAAACTATCACTCGACTCGATGTTAAAAATTGAGGAAAGTAAGGTTAGGTTTACAATAGGAACTGATTTTTATGACAATATAGCTAGGATTAGAGCATTAAAAGCGGCTTACCCTAAGCTTGAGCTCAATGTAATTATCCCCCCTGCTAATGACGACTTTAAATACAACAACCTTGTAAGACAAACGATAGCTGCCACATCCGCTATAATTGGTGGGGCAAATCACATATGTGTATTACCTTTTGATGGAAGCAAATCCATAAAAAGTCAGCGATTAGCAAAGAATATTCTGCTCATTTTAAAACATGAAAGCTATGTTGATACAATCAAGGATGCAGTGAGTGGAAGCTGGTTTTTTGAGTCATTAACACACAAATATTTTCTAGAAATTTCAGAAAACACCCATAATGACGAAATAGCTAAAACTGACGAATATTTTTCTTTTGCTGCCGGTATAGCTCCTTTTTTACGTGGTCCATATTCTACAATGTACACCATTCGTCCGTGGACAATTCGTCAATATGCGGGATTTAGCACAGCAGAAAAAAGTAACTCATTTTATAGAAATAATTTAGCTGCAGGACAGAAAGGACTTTCAGTTGCTTTTGACTTAGCAACTCATCGAGGCTATGATAGTGATCATCCGAGGGTTGAAGGCGATGTAGGGATGGCTGGAGTGGCAATTGATAGTATTGAGGACATGAAACTTCTTTTCGATCAAATTCCTTTAGGAGATATTTCTGTAAGCATGACAATGAACGGTGCGGTTCTTCCTATAATGGCATTCTATATAGCAGCCGCAAAAGAGCAAAGTGTTAGCCAAGAAAAGCTAACTGGAACTATTCAAAATGATATACTAAAAGAGTTTATGGTTAGAAATACATACATCTACCCACCCAAACCAAGTATGAGAATAATTTCGGATATATTCAAATATGCATCTCATAATATGCCAAAATTTAATTGTATTAGCATTAGTGGGTATCACATGCAAGAGGCCGGAGCTAGTCCAGAATTGGAATTAGCATATACAATAGCAGACGGATTAGAATATGTAAGAACAGGTATCAATGCGGGGTTATCTATCGATGATTTCGCACCAAGACTATCTTTCTTTTGGGGTGTAGGAATGAATTTTTATGAAGAAATCGCCAAGCTGAGAGCAGGAAGATTGTTATGGGCTAAGTTGATAAAAAAATTTAATCCCCAGAATGCAAAATCAATGGCCCTAAGAACACATTGCCAAACAAGTGGTTGGAGTCTTACAGAGCAAGATGCATACAATAATGTTGCAAGAACAACCATAGAAGCAATGGCAGCTATTTTTGGTGGCACACAAAGTTTGCACACAAATAGCTTTGATGAGGCCATAGCATTGCCCACTGAGTTCAGTGCAAAAATTGCAAGAAATACTCAAAAAATTCTTCAAGAGGAAACCGGAATAATCCAAGCTATCGATCCTTGGGGTGGAAGTTTTACAGTTGAGAAAAAAACAGTTGAAATAGCTAATAAAGCCTGGGATTATATTACAGAAATTGAAGAATTAGGAGGCATGACTTTAGCCATAGAAAAGGGCTTACCCAAAATGAGAATAGAAGAGTGTGCTGCCATTAAGCAAGCGAATATTGATTCTGGGAAAGAGAACATAGTAGGGGTAAATTGCTTTAAAGTGAAAGAAAGTCCGGATTTTGAAATATTAGAAGTGGATAACGAAGCAGTTAGAACAAATCAAATCAATAGACTGAATGCTTTGAGGAACAAGCGAGACGAAGGAACCGTTATAAGCATATTAGAGCAGCTAAAAGGTGCTGCTAGATCAGATAAAAACTTACTAGGTATTTGTGTAGAGGCTGCATTAGCAAGAGCAACATTAGGAGAAATATCATATGCACTTGAAGAAGTTTATGGTCGGTATCAAGCAAACCAAAGATTGATTTCTGGGGTATATTTGAAAGAAGTGCAGAACGAAAAAAGTGTAATATCAGCTCGACAAAAAGCAAATGAATTTGCAACCTTAGAGGGAAGACGGCCGCGAATTTTAGTTGCTAAGATGGGTCAGGATGGACACGATAGAGGTGCTAAAATCATAGCAACAGCATTTGCTGATTTGGGTTTTGACGTAGATATAGGTCCATTGTTTCAAACCCCAGCAGAAGTTGCAAGACAAGCCATGGAAAATGACGTGCACATACTTGGTGTATCTTCATTAGCGGCAGGTCATAAAACATTAATGCCTCAAGTGGTGAAAGAACTGAAAGAGCAAGGAATGGAAAACGTGGTAGTTGTTGCTGGAGGCGTAATACCAGAACAGGATCATGAATATTTATTCAGTCAAGGGGTTGATTTTGTTTTTGGTCCAGGTACAGTTATTGCCGAAGCAGCCATTGAAGTGTTACAAAAATTATTTGACTCTAATTAAACAGCAACTGGGGCTTTGATTCTCGGATGTGGATCGTAATCAATTAATTCAATATCGTCAAATTCAATATCAAAAATAGATTTTTTAGTGGAGTTTATTTTAACTGTTGGATAGCTTCGAGGCTCTCTACTTAATTGTTCTTTTACTTGGTTAAAATGATTACTGTAGATGTGTGCATCTCCAAATGTGTGTACAAATTCTCCAGGAGCTAAACCCACTTCTTGAGCTATCATAATCGTTAATAATGCATAGCTGGCTATATTGAATGGAACACCAAGAAACATGTCAGCACTACGTTGGTAAAGTTGGCAACTCAACTTACCATTAGCCACATAAAATTGGAACAAACAATGGCAAGGAGTTAGAGCCATATCGTTAAGCTCACCTACATTCCACGCATTAACAATTATTCGTCTGCTATCTGGATTGTTTTTAAGTGTATCTAATACATTTTGAATTTGGTCAATTTTTTCACCACTTGGACTTTCCCAAGATCGCCACTGCTTACCGTATACAGGTCCTAAATCTCCATTTTCGTCCGCCCAAGCGTCCCAAATTTTAACATTGTGATCTTTAAGATATTGGATGTTGGTATCGCCTTTTAAAAACCAGAGTAGTTCATGAACTACAGACTTCCAATGAATTTTTTTAGTGGTGATTAGCGGAAATGATTTTGAAAGATCAAATCGAAGCTGTCCTCCAAGTACACTGATAGTTCCTGTGCCTGTTCGGTCTGTTTTTGTAGCACCATTTTCCAGCACATATCTTAAAAAATCTTCGTATTGCCTCATCTGTAGTACAAATCAAACATATAATGTTAGAAATAAGTAAAGGAATATTTGTCGTTCTCAACAATATTTAAACTTGTATGTTTAGTTTTGCGGAGCTTTAAAACTAAAAAAATGGCAGTAGCAATAAAATTACCAAGAATGAGTGATACAATGGAGGAAGGAACTATTGTGTCTTGGTTTGTAAAAGTTGGAGATACAGTTAAATCAAGTGAGATGATAGCTGATGTTGAGACCGACAAAGCAACCATGGAATTGGAAAATTTTGAAAAAGGGGAAGTTTTGCATCTAAATGTTGCAGAGGGTGAGACTGTACCTGTCGAGACTGTAATAGCGATAATTGGTAAGAAAGGCGAAGATTTTGAACATTTGTTGACTTCTGATTCAACGGAAACTGTTGCAGCAACTCCTGAAGAACCTACTGCTCCAGTAGAAGAACCTAAATCAGCTCCTGTTGTAGCAGAAAAGCAAGTTGTAACTGAAGTTTCTACGAATAATGATGGTCGAATATTTGCTTCTCCTCTTGCTAAAAAAATGGCTGAGGATAAAGGAATTAGTCTAACCGAAGTTAATGGTAGCGGCGATAATGGAAGAATTGTCAAAAAAGATATTGAGAATTTCAAACCATCAACTCAGACAGCTGTTTCCGTTGGCGTTGAAAGTTACGAAGATGTGCCGATTACACAGATGCGTAAAACAATTGCAAAGAGACTTGCCGAAAGTAAGTTCACGGCACCTCACTTTTACTTGACTAAAGAAATCAGAATGGATGCAGTTATGGATGCTCGCAAGCGAATGAACGAATATTCAGAATCTAAAATATCTGTAAACGACTTAGTTGTAAAAGCTGCAGCATTAGCTTTAAAGAAACACCCCAACGTTAACTCATCATGGTTAGGAGATAAAATTAGAAGAAACCACCATGTTCACATTGGCGTTGCAGTTGCGGTCGAAGACGGCCTGTTAGTTCCAGTTGTAAGATTTGCTGATAGCAAGTCACTGTCACAGATTGGAATAGAGGTTAAAGATTTAGCGGGTAGGGCAAAAAATAAAGAATTACAACCTAAAGATTGGGAGGGAAATACATTTACAATATCTAATTTAGGAATGTTTGGAATTGACGAATTTACAGCTATTGTCAACCCCCCAGATGCTTGTATATTAGCAATAGGTGGTTCAAAAGAAACTGTAATTGTTGAAAATGGCGAAATGAAGCCAGGTCACGTAATGAAGGTTACATTGAGTTGTGATCATAGAGTTGTTGATGGAGTTACAGGGGCTAAGTTCTTGCAGACTTTCCAAGAATTACTCGAAGAGCCAGTAAGACTATTGGTTTAGTTTAAACTTAAAATCCACTGAATAATAGACATATTATTTGTCTAGTTATAAAGTTTTGTCTATTCTTGCCTCGCCTTATCAGGCAACTCTATTAAATTAAATTTCTTTTTATAGACTTTAAAACAGTAAATAAACTTATTCATAAATTAGTATGTACGATATTCTTTCTCTAGGAGAGATGCTCCTTCCAGAACTTAGAAAAATTGCAGAAAAATTTGAAATTCCACATAAGGGATTAAAAAAACAAGACTTAGCATACAAAATACTTGACTTTCAGGCGGTAAACCCGTCAATGTTTAAGTCAGTAGATGCAAAAGCTACTGCCAAAACAAAAGAAAAGCCAAAAGTTGAGTCTAAAGGAGACAATAGCAATCTCACCACCGAAACTGAATCTAAAAAAGTTCCTAGAAGACAGCGTGTAGCTAAAGATAAAAACGCTACTCCAGCCAATCGCAATTCAAATAATGATTCAAATCAAAAAGAATCACACAATAAAGAAAATGACAAACCCTCTCGACCTAGCGATCAACCTAAACCTGAAAGAAACGAAGCTCGCGATAAAGAAAGAGAGCAACGAGACGCAGAAAGAAAAAGAATAGAGGAAGAGAAAAGAAAGAAGAGAGAAGCTGAAGCAAAGCTTATTAATTATTTAGAACTAGAAGGTGTTGTTACTACTCAAGGAGTTTTAGAGGTAATCTCGGATGGATACGGATTTTTAAGATCTGCTGATTATAGCTATCAACCTTCTCCTGATGATGTATATATAGCTCCCAATCAAATTCGTCAAAATGGTCTTAAAACTGGAGATGTAGTCAAAGGAAACATAAGACCACCAAAAGAAGGTGAAAAATACTTTGCATTAATTAATATTCTAACCATTAATGGTAGATCAATTGAGTTTGTTAAAGACAGGGTAGCTTTTCATCATTTAACACCATTATTTCCAGACGAAAAATTCAATTTAGAGTATAAGACTAATAATTATTCTACACGAATAATGGATTTTATATCTCCTATTGGAAAAGGTCAGCGTGGATTGATAGTTGCCCAACCAAAGACGGGTAAGACTAACTTATTAAAAGACGTAGCAAATGCTATTGCCCATAATCACCCAGAGGTTTATATGATTATCTTATTAATCGATGAACGACCTGAGGAGGTAACAGATATGGCAAGAAATGTAAATGCTGAAGTGGTCGCGTCTACCTTTGATGAACCAGCTGATAAGCATGTTAAGTTAGCGAATATTGTTTTAGAAAAAGCAAAAAGATTGACAGAATGTGGGCACGATGTGGTCATACTTTTAGATTCCATTACAAGACTTGCAAGAGCATACAATACCGTACAACCGGCAAGTGGTAAAATTTTATCTGGGGGTGTTGATGCTAACGCTTTACAAAAACCAAAACGATTTTTTGGTGCGGCCAGAAACATCGAAAATGGAGGTTCACTAACCATTATTGCAACAGCACTAACAGAGACTGGTTCCAAAATGGATGAGGTAATTTTTGAGGAGTTTAAAGGAACTGGAAATATGGAACTACAATTGGATCGTAAACTGTCTAATAAGCGTATTTATCCAGCCATTGATATCGTTTCTTCAAGTACACGAAGAGAAGATTTATTGCTTGATAAAGCGGTACTCCAAAAAATGTGGGTGATGAGAAATCATCTTGCAGA
>JADHMR010000034.1 GCA_016779945.1 Bacteroidia bacterium
CAATGTCATTTTGGTTTAGATACCTTATCTTTAAATAGGTTGGGTGCAAATGTGACCGGTGTTGATTTTTCTGAAAAGGCAATTGAAATTGCTCAAGAAATTTCTTCAAAAACAAATTTAAAATCATCGTTTATATGTTCTAGTGTTTATGATTTACCAAATTATTTGAATCAGAAATTTGATATCATTTATACCAGTTACGGAACAATTGGGTGGTTGCCTGACATTGATAAATGGGCATCAATAATTTCAAAATTTCTGAAGCCAAATGGAAGATTTGTGTTTGTAGAATTTCATCCTGCGATTTGGATGTTTGATGATAAGTTTGAGGAAATTACATATAAATATAACAACTCTGACGCTATTGTGGAACTCGAAAATGGTACCTATGCAAATCGAGATGCTAACTTGGAACACAAATCAATCACTTGGAATCATGGAATAAGTTAAGTTGTTAGTTCTCTCCTAGAAAATGATATAACTTTAATTTCACTTAAAGAATATGATTATTCGCCATATGATTGTTTTCATGGAACTGAGGAGTTTAAAAAAGGCTGTTTTCGTATAAAAAAGTTTGGCAATAAACTTCCTATGGTGTATTCAATTGTAGGAGAAAAAAGAAGATAATTACTTTATTTTGTATTCTAACGATTACTTACTACTATTCTCAATTGCAGCTTTTACGAATCGAATAAATAATGGGTGAGGTTCATCTACTGTACTTTTCAATTCGGGATGATATTGGACACCTACAAACCATGGATGATCAGGAATCTCAACAACTTCAACTAGGTTATTGTCTGGATTAATTCCTGTTGCTATCATGCCGTTAGTTTCGAAGTCGTGAAGATATTCGTTGTTAAATTCGTACCGATGACGGTGTCGTTCCGAAATCACCTGTTTACCATATGCCATAAACGATCGAGAACCTTTTTCTAATTTACATTTATAAGCTCCTAGTCTCATAGTTCCTCCCTTTTTACTCACTTCTTTTTGACTTTCCATTAAATCAATCACGGGATGATTTGTATTTGTCATTTCAGTACTGTGAGCTTTTGAAAGGCCAATTACATTTCGTGCATATTCTATAACTGCACATTGCATACCTAAGCATATTCCAAAAAATGGAATCTTATTCTCTCGTAAATATTTAATGGTTGTAATTTTTCCTTCAATACCTCGATCTCCAAAACCCGGTGCTACCAAAACTCCATCTAAGTCTTTTAGACGTTCTTTAACGTTGTCTGAAGTAATGTTTTCTGAAGACAAATGTGATAAATTGACTTTACATTCATTTTCAGCTCCAGCATGTATGAATGCTTCATTTATTGACTTATATGCATCAGGTAATTCAACATACTTACCTATAAGTCCAATATTCACCTCATTTTTAGGATGTTTGAGTTTGAATAAAAAGTTTTTCCAATTTTCTAAATTAGCTTCAGTACTGGTTGGCAAACGAAGTTTTGCTAATACTACTTTGTCTAATTTCTCCTTTTCCATCATCAAAGGGACATCATATATGGTTTCAACATCAATGCTCTCAATCACTGCATTTTGATTGACATTGCAGAATAAAGAAATTTTCTTTCGAACCTCTGTAGACAATTTATGCTCTGTTCTACAAACTAAAATATCGGGTTGTACACCAGCTTCTAATAATTTTTGAACAGAATGTTGTGTAGGCTTAGTTTTCAATTCGCCAGCAGCGGACAAGTAGGGGATAAGGGTAAGATGAATCACAACCGAATCATCAGAACCTAATTTTCTTTTAAGTTGTCTAACAGATTCTACATAGGGGAGAGATTCAATATCGCCAACAGTTCCACCAAGTTCTGTGATTACTATATCATATTCTCCACTATTCCCAATAATTTTCATTCTACGTTGAATTTCATCAGTTACGTGAGGAATAATTTGAACTGTTTTACCCAAATATTTGCCTTCACGCTCATTTTCAATTACTGTCTGATATACTCGTCCTGTAGTAACGTTATTGGCCTGAGAGGTGGGTATATTCAAAAAACGTTCATAATGTCCCAAATCCAAATCGGTTTCAGCACCGTCGTCTGTCACATAACATTCTCCATGCTCATAAGGATTCATTGTTCCGGGATCAACATTGAGGTAGGGGTCAAACTTTTGAATGGTTACCCGATAACCGCGTTTTTGAAGAAGTTTAGCGAGTGAGGCAGAGATTATTCCTTTGCCTAGTGAAGAAGTTACACCACCGGTAACAAATACGTATTTTGTGTCCATTTAATTTAAGCTATTGGTGTCCATGAAAGGAGATTAATAACGCCTAAATTGTGCGAAATACTCTTCCGTTGATGTACGGTATACGAAAGTAGTTTAAACAAAGCTTTATTCAGTTAAACCTTATTTTGGGGATTTCAATATGTTTTCAACAGCAGTCAAATCTTCCTGAGTATCAACCCCATGAAGAATATTTTCAGTAACAATTGCCGATACAACCATATGATTTTGTATCCATCTGAGTTGTTCTAATCGTTCATTTTCTTCTAAAATTGAAGATTCTAAGCTTTTAATTTCCTCAAAAGCAGTGGCTGTAAATCCATAAATACCAATATGTTTGAAAGCAATATTTTCTTTAAATTCATCCATGTGAGGAATGGGGGATCTACTAAAATAGCAAACATCACAGAATCCATCGTCAAATGACGTTGGTATTGCTTTTACAACATTTAGATTTTGGTAATCTTGTTCTTTTGTAATGGGTTGTATAAAGGTACCAATGTCTATGTCTTCTTCTTCGAATAAAAAAAGTAATCTATTAATATCTTGAGGTTTTACAAGGGGTTCGTCACCTTGAATATTAAGTATTACGTCGTATTCTTCACCGTTTGAATTTAGGATTTCTATGGCTTCTTCACAACGTTCTGTTCCATTTTGAGGTTCGGATGAAGTTCTAATGGCTTGTCCGTCAAAAGATTCAACGGTCTTAATAATTTCATCACTATCTGTTATCACAAATACTTCTGTAGCATCACTTTTTTCGGCGGCTTCATAGACCCATTGAATCATTGGCTTATTTAGAATCTTAGCTAGCGGTTTATTTGGAAATCGGCTAGATTCTAGTCTGCAAGGTATCAGGATAACGCTTTTCATGGTATGTATATAGTTATACCTCCCTGTTTTCGTCCCATTGTTCTAGGTAGTCTGCAACCTTTCGAACAAACATTCCACCTAGTGCTCCATCCACTACCCTGTGGTCGTAAGAGTGAGATAGGAACATTTTATGTCGAATACCAATTAAATCACCGTGTTCTGTTTCAATAACAGCTGGTTTTTTAACAATTGCACCCATGGCCATAATGGCAACTTGAGGTTGATTAATAATCGGAGTACCCAGCACGTTACCGAATGTACCAACATTGGTAACGGTGTAAGTTCCATCTTGTATTTCGTCTGGAGATAATTTGTTTGAACGGGCTCTATTTGCCAAGTCATTGACTGTTTTTGCTAGACCAGTGAGGTTCATGAAATCTGCATTTTTAATTACAGGAACAATTAGGTTTCCACTTGGCAGTGCTGCTGCCATTCCGATGTTAATGTTTTTACGTTTGATGATTTGGTCACCGTTTACAGATACATTAATCATTGGAAAATCTTTGATTGCTTTTACAATGGCTTCGATGAAAATAGGAGTAAAAGTAAAATTCTCACCTTCTCTAGCTTTGAAATCGCTTTTAATTTTATTTCTCCAATTAACCAAATTAGTTACATCAGCTTCTACAAATGATGTAACATGTGGTGAAGTATGCTTACTCATAACCATGTGGTCTGCAATAAGTTTACGCATTCGATCCATCTCGATGAGTTCATCCCCAGGATGGAGCGAAATATCTTTTGATGTTGAAGAAGTGTTTGTTTTTGAGACAGTAGGCGATTTAGCAGTGGAAGGTTCGGGATGATTTTGTGGAGCCGAAGTTCTGGATTTACCACTTTCTATGAATGATAAAATGTCTTTTTTAGTAACCCTTCCATCTTGACCAGTACCTGGAATTGTTTCTAATTGAGCAGCAGAAATTCCCTCGGTTTTTGCGATATTCATCACAAGAGGTGAATAAAATTTATTATTGGTACCGTTTTTAATGATCGCCTCGGTAGTAACGATCTCTTTTGCTACTTCAATTGTTTTTTCAATGGTTTGAACAGCGGGAGCAGGTTCTTCTTCAGAAATGTCAGGTTGAATAGAGTCACCAGATGTATTGATAATTGCTATGGCTTCACCAACTTTGACAACATCTCCTTCGTTGTATAATCTTTTGATAAGTGTACCAGCTTCCATACTAGGTACTTCGCTGTCAACCTTATCCGTAGCAATTTCAAGCACTGCTTCGTCCACATCAATTGCATCACCCTCATTCTTTAGCCAAGAAATGATAGTTGCTTCAGCGATACTCTCACCCATTTTGGGCATAATCAATTTATATTCTGCCATAGCTTTTGTGTAGTGCAAAGGTACGATTTTTAGTATTGGTTAGGTAAAATCAATTTTGGATAGATTGATTTTAAATTTGAGAATTATAATATCCAATGAAATAATCTATGAAATATGAGTATTCATTAGACTTTTTCATTCAAATACGTCACAGAAAATAAACGGGGTGTTGTTTTTGTTTTTTGGGGATTTGTAACCCATTTTTTCGAATACCAAGTGAATTTTTGGTAAATAATTAATAGCGTGTCTGGTAGTTATTCTAAAAAATAAAATCGTAATTTTTAACTGAAAACTTCGAATTAAATGATAACTAGTGTTTTTATTTATACAAAAATCAGCTACGTACCATTTAGTTTTACTTCTTTTATTTCCCAATTTTAATATCAATTCCTCGATTTGTTTTTCATTAAATAAATCGAGAAAAAAACCAGCATAAATGAGTTTGTGCTTTTGTTCGTAGTTATTTACGTCTGAATGGTGAAATGTAATTTTTTGGTTTTTTGGTGTAGCCTTCTTGGCAATTTTTATCATACTAGAACTTGCTTCTACATAATCAATAGATAATAATGGTGCATGAAGATAAATAAGTGGCAGTATTTTACCATTTCCTCCCCCAAGAATTAGCAAGTTTCCTTCTTTGGGTAAGTATTGAATAAGCCCTTGTTGAATTTGTTGAAGCCTTTTACCGAAAATAATACCAGACAAACTGTTGTATAGATAGGCTATTTTGTTGTATTGATTGAGCAAATCAGATTGTAGAATAAAATAAAAGCCCCAGTTCCTTGAACTGAGGCCTTAGATTGGCTTTTCAGACTTTTTAGAGTCTAATTTACGAATATAGTTTTGAATATTGACTGTAAGGTTCTAAGTAACTAAATCTGACACTCAGGTGACAGTAATATTACAATAGCTTATGCATTGCCTGCAATCATCATGGGCATTAGCAACATGAGTAAATTTTCGTTTTCAACATTTTCACTTGGTAAAATAATGCCTGCACGACTAGGAGAGGAGAGTTCAATAATAATATCAGACGTACTCAAATTTTGGAGCATTTCTATAAGGAGTCTAGCGTTAAATCCGATTTCCATATCTTGTCCTGTATAATCGCATCCTAGACGTTCAACAGCTTCATTACTTAAATCAATATCTTCTGCGTGAATAGTTAATTCACTTCCAGTTATTTTGACATTGACTTGATTGGTAGTTTTGTTTCCATATATACTACTTCGTTTGATTGAATTTAAAAATTCTGTTCGGTTGATGGTAAGTCTATTTGGATTTTCTTCGGGAATTACTGCTTGATAATCAGGATATCTTTCGTCTATCAAACGACAAATTAAACTTACATCTCCAAACGTGAAAAATGCGTTACTATCGTTAAAATCGACTTGAGTAGCTGAATCGTCTTGTGGTAGATTAGACTTAAGTAGATAAAGAGCCTTCTTGGGCAAAATGAAATTAGTTTCTAGTCCTGGTTTAACATCAGTTCGTTCAACCTTCACTAATCGATTTGCATCAGTAGCAACAAAAACAGCATTGTCTTTGAATAATTGAACATAAACACCAGTTAAACTTAATCTTAATTCATCATTTCCAGATGAGAAAATGGTTTGAGCTATACTGCTCGATAATACACCAGACGAAATACTGAAACTATTTTCTGCATTTGATTCAGGAATTTTTGGAAAGTCATCTGCATTTTGACCAACAAGTTTGTACCTACCAAACTCCGATTTTAATTCTATCGTATTCTTGTCTGTGGATATGGTAAATGTGACTGGTTGATTTGGTAATTCTTTGAGTGTATCCATACACATTTTTGATGGAACAGCAATACGAATATCTTCATCAGATTGAACCTCCATTGTGGTACTCATAGTTGTTTCTAAATCTGTACCAGTTATGGTTAGCTTCTTGTCTGTAATGTCAAATAAAAAGTGATCCAATATTGGAATAACGGGTTTTGATACAATTGTTCCACTAACACTCTGAAGTTTATTGAGCAGTTGATTTGTATTTACTATAAATTTCATGTTGCTTTAATAAAGTTTCAAATAAACTCTAAATCTACAAGTAATGACAAATTTTGTATTCAAAACTTATCAATATGAAACGGTTTTTTTAAACTGTTAATGTGGGTAACTGGAAATTTATGGAGTGATCAAGAATTTGTAAAGGCTACTTATCTTTCCTTATCATCCATATGGCACCAAGGATAAATATCAAACCAATAAAGTGATTATATAATATTTGTTCGTTGTCAAATAGCCCCCAAAAAAGTGCAACTATTGGAATAAGATAAGTTACAGAGGTAGCAAACACTGTATTTGTTTGTTGGATTAGTTTGTTGAACATGATTAAGCTGATAGAAGTTCCAACAAAGGCGAGTAGTAGGGTTGAACCAAGTGAGTATGTACATTGGGTATCTGTAAGGTCAACCGATAATCCTAAGTAACTTAATATGGCAAATCCAGCAATAGAAATAATTGCAAGTGGAAGAGCTGCCACCAAAAGGGGGGGGTAGTTGTCTAGTTTTTGTTTGATAATATTGACATTAATACCATAACAAAGAGTGGCTATGATTGCCATCATTACATGGCTAAATTCAAATTGGATATCTTTTCCTAAAATTAAAAATGCAGCACCAGCTAGTCCAAAGATTACCCCAAAAGCTTTTATTTTACTGAATCTAACACCTAAAAATGTTACACCAACAATAAGAGCAAATAATGGTGTGAGACCATTAATAGCTCCAGCCAGTGAGCTGGATATTCTTGTTTGTGCGAGTGGAAATAAAAATGCGGGTATTGCACTCCCCAAAAAACCACTAATTATGAAATATTTATAGTCGCTAGATTTTATGTCTAGTTTTTTCCAGTTAACAAACGGAACAAGAGCAAGTCCTGAAAAACTAATCCGAATTGCTGCTATTTGATAACTTGAGTAAAATTTTAAACCTTCTTTCATTAGAATGAAAGAACTCCCCCAAATTATGGCGAGTAATCCAAGGATAATATATGGACTAGTTTGGCTTTTGGGCATGGTGAATTAATCTAACAAAGATGAGGGTGAATAGTTAGATGTTATCATTCGATGATGTTAACAACTCTAATTCTTCAGATGTTAAGTCTAAATCTTCTCCTACTCGATTTTTTACAGGTCGATAGTACAAAATCATAACACCTATCATCATAGCGTAGAGTAGTAAATTTTGCTGAGCTGATATTAAAAAGCTTACAGTGGCAAGGATTACAGACCCAAAAAGGCTAACCCATTGAATTATTTTAACCTCTTTGAAAACGAAGAGTTTTTCGGCCAATGGCATTTGTTTGCCAATAGAGCCCAGTTTCCTTTTTGAAATATAATGACTGAAAATAAAAGATGAAATGACAGTTAATGGGATAATAAACTCAAAAATTATAAGATTTTGATCCGATGGTATAGGTTGATTTTTACGAATAGTATAAACTATACCAATGATCAATGTTGTAAGAATAGATATAATCAAATGGATTGTTATAATTGATCGATAAATGGTTTGTGGTTTATTTGCGGTCATAATAAGCTGATTTGATCACCACTGGTAAATGTATTGGAGTCATCATCTTTTTCTTTGGTTGATTTAGGATTTGATGGGGATTTCTTTTCTACAGCTTTTGGTGAGGGAGTTTTTGATTCAGCTTTTGGAAGGACATCAGAGCTAGAATTAACTTCATTTTCAATAGAATCAGATTTTAGTTCTATTGGTTTGTCAATACTATTTTTTGCGTCTTCTTTTTTAATTTCCTCTGATTTAACCTTTTCTTCAGTGTTTTTATCTGATTGAGTTAAGCTAGTATTTTCATTAGGTTTTTGATTTTCTAAGGGTTCTTCTGATGGGATAGGTTTAAGAAGTTTAGCTTTAACAAATTCTCTTCCACAAATTTTATTTCCTATACTCTTCCAACCTTTAATATCAATAAACTCTTCCAAGTTGATGGTTTCTGTTTTTTTATCGCCAGAGTTTAATTTAGTGGTAAGTTCTATGGATGGAATATCTTGTGTTGAGGCCAAGATCATTTTACTTCCTCTTCCTTCAGTAATAAATGAGAACCGCTTGCCTTGTGTGGTAGTTTCAATGATGAATCGTTTTACATAATAGTTTTTATTATTTCCATCATAATGAAGAATTGATAGCACATGTTTGGGATTAAATTTCTCAATGAGTGCTATTTCTTTATTTGCATAATGATTGGTAAGTTCATGATTAGTGAGTTCGTAATCACCATTATTGTAAATAACAAGTATCTGATCTTCAGTTTGAAAACTACCTAAATAATTTCCACGACTATGAATGTTGAGTCTGCCAATATTTTGTTCATACCAAATATCACGTCCACCAATTGTGGATACTCCTTTTTCTTTAAGATCTACTTTCCTGACAGGATGCTTACTTACTATATTGCCTTGACTTGTTCTCCCTTTGATTGCTAGTTCTGAAAAGTCATAGTCAAAGAGTTTGTTTCTAGCTTTTGAAGCAGCATGGAGATATACATTTACAAGTTCAGCTTCTCCATTTGGGTTTGCACTAAAATAAAGCATTTTACTGCCTGTATTTCCTTTGGTTACATTGTATTCTTTGTCTCTTGTGATACTTGTGACATTGAACCTTTTTGCGAATGTTTTTTTAGTTTTGCCATCGGTATATACAGCATTGTAGGTGAGTCGGTCATCATTTTTTCTAAAGATAGCGATATGAATGATGTTTTTGCCAAAAAATGCTTTCGTAGAAACTTTACTTATAGAGTAAGTCCCGTCTTTTCTGAAAACGATGATATCGTCGATGTCAGAACAGTCGCAGATATATTCCTCTTTTTTAATTCCTGTTCCTACAAATCCTTCTGATTTGTTGGCGTAAAGTTTTTCATTAGCTACAGCAACAACTTTCGTATTGATTTCTTCAAAGTTTCTTATCTCGGTTCTTCGCTCTTTACCTTTTCCAAACTTTTTGAGGAGATCTGAATAATAATTAATTGCAAAATCAACCAAGTTTTCTAGATGATGATTTACATCACTTAATTCATCTTCAATTCCTTTGAGTAATTCATCAGCCTTAAACGTATCAAATTTTGAAATTCGTTTGATTTTAATTTCAGTCAGTCGAACAATATCTTCTTCAGTTACAATTCTTTTGAGAGATTTAACATGTGGTTTAAGCCCTATATCTATTGCTTCTATGACTGCTTCCCATGTTTCTGCTTCTTCTATATCTCGATATATCTTTTCTTCAATGAAAATCTTTTCTAATGAGCTAAAGTGCCATTTTTCTTCTAATTCATTTCGTTTAATTTCCAACTCCTTTTTAAGAAGGGAAACCGTATTTTCTGTATTAATTCTCAATATTTCAGAGACACCAATAAATACTGGCTTCTCATCAACAATTACGCAAGCATTAGGTGAGATGGAAACTTCACAATTGGTGAAAGCATACAATGCATCAATGGTTTTGTCTGTAGAGATATTATTTGGTAATTGTATTTCTACCTCAACGTCTTTAGCTGTATTATCAACTACTTTTTTGATTTTGATTTTTCCTTTGTCATTGGCTTTCAGGATACTATCAATTAGAGATCCAGTTGTGACACCATAAGGGACATCTTTTATGGCAATTGTATTCTTACTTTTTTCGATTATGGTTGCTCTTATCTTGATTCGACCGCCTCTTCTACCATCTTGATAATCAGACACATCAACCTGCCCACCAGTCTGAAAATCAGGATAAATAGTAGCATTTTTACCTTCTAAAATCTTAATGCTACCTTTGATTAGATCAATAAAATTATGAGGCATTATTTTGGTACTTAAACCAACAGCAATACCCTCAACACCATGAGCTAAAAGTAGTGGGAATTTTAGAGGTAGGGTAGTAGGTTCGTTTTTCCTACCATCATATGATTTTTGCCATAATGTAGTTTGTTTGTTAAACGCTATGGTTAAGGCAAATTTATTTAGTCTTGCTTCGATATATCGAGGAGCAGCAGCACCATCTCCAGTTCGAACATCTCCCCAATTACCTTGGCAATCAATTAAAAGGTCTTTTTGACCCATATTAATGATTGCACCGCCAATTGCTGCATCACCATGTGGGTGATATTGCATCGTACTTCCGATAATGTTGGCTACTTTGTTGTAGCGTCCATCATCCATTTCTTTCATAGCGTGTAAAAATCGTCGCTGAACAGGTTTCAATCCGTCGTTGATGTGAGGAACTGCTCTTTCAAGGATAACATAGCTGGCATAGTCTAAAAACCAATCTTCATACATCCCCTTCAGTGCACGTTGACCGTCTTCGAGATCTACATTTATTATTTTTTCTTGACCGTTATCTTCTAGTTCTTCATTTTCCTCCATATTTACTAAATTGCTTGTTTGGGTTGTAATTCGTTAACTATGGTAGTTTCTTCTCGGTCAATTTCTTTGTCTTGGTTGTCTGAGGCTTCGTCTATTTCAATTCGTAAGTTGTTGATGATAAATTCCTGTCGGTCTTGCGTATTTTTACCCATGTAGTATTGAAGTATTTTAGAAATACTGGTGTCTTCGTTAAGCAATACTGGTTCTAATCGGATATCCTCACCTATAAATCCGCCAAATTCATCAGGTGAAATTTCACCTAACCCTTTGAAGCGAGTTATTTCTGGATTTTTGCCAAGTTTTTTAATTGCATCAATTCTTTCATTTTCGTTATAGCAGTAAATCGTTTCCTTTTTGTTTCGAACTCTGAATAGAGGGGTTTCAAGGATATAAACATGACCCTTTCGCACTAAATCTGGAAAAAACTGAAGAAAGAATGTAAGAATAAGCAAACGAATGTGCATACCATCAACATCTGCATCTGTTGCGATGATGATTTTATTATATCGAAGATCATCAATACTTTCTTCGATATTTAAAGCATGTTGAAGAAGATTAAACTCTTCATTTTCATAAACAATTTTCTTTTTGAGACCAAAGGAGTTTAGCGGTTTACCTCTCAAACTGAATACAGCTTGAGTTTGAACATCTCTTGCTTTTGTAATACTCCCAGATGCAGAATCACCCTCGGTTATGAATAAGGACGTATCCAGTCTATTATCTTTTTTCTCATCTGTAAAGTGGATTCTACAATCTCTCAATTTCTTATTATGAACACTTGCCTTTTTTGCTCTTTCTCTTGCAATTTTTCGAACACCAGCCATATCCTTTCGCTCACGTTCACTAAGTTGAATTTTTTTGAGAAGAGCATCTGCTATCTCAGGATTTTTATGCAGGAAATTATCAAGTTTAGATTTTACAAACTGGTTGATTTCTGCCTTAAGAGAGGGGCCATCAGGAGCAATTTCTGTGCTTCCTAATTTAGTTTTTGTTTGGGATTCAAATACAGGTTCTTGGATTCTAACTGAAATCGCAGAAACAAGAGAGGCTCTGACATCGGTGCTATCAAAACTTTTACCATAAAAATCTCGAATAGTTTTTACTAATGCTTCTTTGAATGCGGCAACATGTGTTCCACCCTGAGTTGTATTTTGTCCGTTGACAAAAGAATAATAGTCTTCACCATAATGATTGTCATGAGTAATAGCCATTTCTATATCACCTTCTTTTAGGTGTATAATGGGGTATTTTATCTCTTCAAGATTAGTTTTTCGCTCTAAGAGATCCAGCAGTCCATTTTTTGAAAAATATTTATTGCCATTAAAATTAACAGTGAGTCCAGCATTCAAATAGACATAGTTCCACATCTGATTATCGATGTAGTCAGAAATGTATTTGTGATTTTTGAATATTTCGGTATCAGCAATATATTCAACATACGTTCCATTTTTTTCATCGGATTTATCCTCAATTTCATTGACTAGTATTCCCCGTTCAAAAATAGCTTCCTTACTTTTCCCTTCACGAATGCTTTTGACCATAAAATAGGAGGATAGGGCATTAACAGCTTTTGTACCTACACCATTTAAACCAACCGATTTTTGAAATACCTTACTATCATATTTCGCACCAGTGTTTATCTTGCTAACAACGTCAACTACTTTTCCTAGGGGAATTCCTCGGCCATAATCTCGAACAGATACTTTATTTTCATTGAGTTTTATATCAATTCGTTTGCCGTTTCCCATCATGAATTCATCAATAGAGTTATCGATGACCTCCTTCATTAAAATGTATATGCCATCTTCAGCTGAAGAACCGTTTCCTAGTTTACCGATATACATACCCGGTCTTAAACGGATATGTTCTTTCCAGTCTAAGGAACGAATACTATCTTCATTATATTGATTTTCAGGCATTTATAGTTTGGGCAATAATTTTGTCTATGGTAAATGTCCAAATTTAGCATGGTTAGCCTTTTTACCATGTCCGTAGTTAGAGTATTTATGAACAGTTTGGTGGAAAACTAATTCTCACCATCCAATAAAATAAACGCTGAAAATCCAGTGATAGTGGACTTTTTAAAATTTAAGCATCAAAAGGTTGAAATGAAGTGTTAGCCATTACTTTTCTCATATTTGTAATTGCATAACGCATTCTACCTAGAGCAGTATTTATACTGACATTGGTCATTTCAGCAATTTCTTTGAAACTTAAATCACCGTAGTGTCTTAGAATTAGAACTTGTCTTTGCTCAGGTGGAAGTTTATCTATGGCAGCTCGTACCATACTTTCTTTTTCCGATCGTATAATTTGCTGTTCACGATTTTCTGTTTTGATTTTTAATGTTCTGAAAACATCATGACCGCTAGAATCTGTGATTGTGGGCATTCTCTTGGTTTTCCTAAAATAATCAATGGCCATATTCCTAGCTATCCTTGCAGCCCAAGGCAAGAATTTACCCTCTTCATTGTATTTTCCAGCTTTCAGATTTTTAATAATCTTTATGAATGTTTCTTGAAAAATATCCTCCGCAATGTATGAGTCTTTAACAATAAGAATTATAGTGGTAAATAGTCGGTCTTTGTGGCGTTGAATGAGCATCTCTAGACAAGATTCGTTGCCTTGGATGTAATGTCTTACAAGCGATTGATCGGAAATTTTTGAATTATGCATAATACCTATGGTTAATTAGTTGATTAATAAAAATGGTTAACTAGTATAGGTATTGCTTATAGGCTTCTTAATTTTTAAGTTGACAACTAAAATAATATTCATTTTCTAAACATACAAGCAGTTGTGATGTTTAATAGATGAATAAAGTGAAATTTGCACTTTATTCCTAGAATATGATTTTAATATGACAAATCAGAAATACATAGATATTCAAAATGCGCATTTACATAATTTGAAAAATGTTAATGTCCGTATACCTCGGAACCAATTAACTGTAGTAACTGGTTTATCGGGTTCTGGTAAGTCATCTCTGATATTCAATACTTTGTATGCAGAAGGGCAAAGAAGATATGTTGAGAGCTTGAGTAGTTACGCTAGACAGTTTTTAGGAAGGCTTGAAAAACCTATGGTTGATAATATTCTCGGCTTAACTCCATGCATCGCTATTGAGCAAAAAGTTAACACGAGGAATCCTCGAAGTACAGTCGCAACAAGCACAGAATTGTATGATTATCTCAAATTACTATGGGCTCGTATTGGTAAGACTATATCACCCGTTAGTGGTCAGGAAGTTAGAAAGCATACAACTCAGGATGTTTTAGATTACATTCTTCAATTAAAGGACGAGACAGTTTATGTCTGTTTTGATCCCTCATCTAGTGATTCAGGAAACACATTAAGTGATATGCTTCAAAAAGGGTACATTAGAATTCTTTATAAAAATGAGCTTATTCGAATTGAGGATGCAATTAATACTGATGATTTGGGTGAGGATTTTTTAGTTGTTGTAGACCGATTGAAAACAAAAAAACCAGATGAGGAATTTATAAATCGTTTGTCAGATTCTATCGAAACAGCTTTTTGGGAAGGACTCGGAGAGGTATTTATTGTTACTAGTGAAGTCACTAAAGAATTTAATAATCGCTTTGAATTGGACGGTATTCTCTTTGAAGAACCTTCCATAAATTTACTAAGTTTTAATAACCCTTATGGTGCTTGTGACGAATGTGAAGGGTTTGGAAGCATTATCGGAATTGATCCGGAACTTGTTATACCTAATCGTTCATTATCGCTATACGAGAATGCAGTTGCTTGTTGGAAAGGAGAAACTCTTAGTGCATGGAAACATGATTTTATTCATGCATCAGCTCAGTATAAATTCCCTATTCACAGGCCAATTCGTGAATTATCAGAAAAAGAGCTGAATTTATTGTGGAACGGAAATCGAAAGGTTAATGGTTTGAATCAATTTTTTGAGTATTTGAAAGATAACTCATACAAGATACAGTACCGAGTATTACAAAGTAAATACAGAGGTAAAACTTCATGTCCTTCGTGTGAGGGAACACGAATAAGAAAGGATGCAAGCTATATAAAGATATTTAATGAGAATAATAACCCCACGTTCATGGAGCATCAAAATCATGCCTCATTGAAGGATGTTATATCTTTAAATATTAAACAAGCCTACGAATTTTTTAATAATCTGAAATTGTCCAGTCAATCTGCAGAAATAGCAAAACCTATTATGACAGAAATCAATAATCGATTGGATTATTTAATGAGAGTGGGGCTTAGTTATCTTGGACTAAATCGGTTAAGCAATTCCTTAAGTGGTGGAGAGAGCCAGCGTATAAATTTAGCTACATCTCTTGGAAGTAGTTTGGTTGGGAGTAGTTACATATTAGATGAACCAAGTATTGGTCTTCATTCTAAAGACACTGAACGGTTGATTTCAGTTTTACAGGATCTTAAAGAGAGAGGGAATACAGTTGTAGTTGTAGAGCATGATGAGGATATTATGAATGCATCTGATTACTTGATAGATATGGGGCCAGAAGCTGGACACTTAGGGGGAGAAGTTGTATATGCTGGAGAATATAAAAATATTGTTAATCAAGAAACATTGACTGCTAAATATTTACATGGAAAAGAAGAAATTAGCATTCCATCTGTTCGAAGGAAGTGGAATAATAAAGTTACACTTGTTGGAGCAGCTCAAAACAACCTAAAAGGATTTACAGTTGACTTTCCATTAAATACATTAACTGTAGTAACAGGAGTGAGTGGAAGTGGAAAAACCTCACTAGTTAAAGGGATTTTATACCCAGCTATGTTGAGGGAGACTCAACAATATAGTACCCAAAAAATTGGTGAAGTAAAGGAAGTGAACGGTGATTTGAATTCAATTTCAACAACCGAACTTGTTGATCAAAATCCCATCGGTAAATCCAGTAGAAGTAATCCAGTTACCTATGTTAAAGCCTATGACCTAATTCGCGATTTATATAGCACTATGCCGCTATCCAAACAACGTGGATTTAAACCCAAGCATTTTTCATTTAATGTAGATGGGGGTAGATGTGAAAATTGTCAGGGTGAGGGTGAGGAAATTGTAGAGATGCAATTTATGGCTGATTTGCACCTAACTTGTGAAGATTGCGGTGGTAAGCGTTTCAAGGATGAGGTATTGGAAGTTAAATTTAAGCAAAAAAGTATTTTTGATGTGTTAAATTTAACCGTTGATGAAGCCATTGAATTTTTTCAAGGTCAACGATCTCTAATAAATAAGTTACTACCACTTCAAGAAGTTGGACTAGGCTATGTGAAATTAGGACAGAGTAGTAATAGTTTAAGTGGGGGCGAAGCTCAACGAATCAAATTAGCAACTTTTTTAGCAAAATCTCAACACAAAGAGAAGGTCTTATTTATTTTTGATGAACCAACTACAGGTCTTCATTTTCATGATATAAAGAAGTTACTCAAATCGTTCAATGCTTTAATTGATAAAGGACATAGTATTGTTGTTATTGAACATAATTTAGACGTTGTCAAATGTGCAGATTGGGTAATTGATCTCGGAAAAGAAGGGGGAGACGCAGGAGGACAACTAGTCTTCGAGGGTACACCTGAGCAGATGATTCAACCGGAGATATTAAAAAATTCTTACACTGCTCACTATTTGAAAGATAAGATGTGAGTTAGCTCAAAACTTCAGTTTTGGGAGCAGCAGCTAAAATTTCTTTAGATACACCTTCAGCATACTTCTCAAAGTTTTTATTGAATAATGATGCGAGATAACTGGCTTTTTTGTCGTAGTCATCTTTATTGGCCCAAGTATTTCTGGGATTTAACAAATCTGAGGGAACTTGAGGGCATTGAGTTGGGATATCAACTCCAAAAACCGGATGCTTTTCATAATTTACGTTATCTAGATTTCCGTTCAAAGCGGCATTTAGCATAGCTCGAGTATATTTTAGTTTCATTCGAGAACCAGTGCCGTATGGTCCACCTGTCCAACCCGTATTTACAAGCCACACATTTACGTTGTTTTCTTTCATTTTTGCCCCCAACATTTCTGCATACTTTCCAGGATGGAGTGGAATAAAAGCTTCACCAAAACATGCTGAGAAAGTTGCTTCGGGCTCATTTATTCCTTCCTCAGTACCTGCCACTTTAGCGGTATATCCACTTATAAAATGATAACCAGCTTGCTCTGGAGTTAGTTTTGAGATGGGAGGTAACACACCAAATGCGTCAGCTGTCAAAAAAAAGATATTATTGGGTTGTGGTCCAACTGAAGGAACAGAAATATTGTCTATATAGTTAATGGGATACGCACAACGAGTATTTTCTGTAACACTTACATCGTCATAGTTTACAACATCTGAATCTGGAAAGAAGCGAACATTTTCTACCAAAGCTCCTTCTTTAATCGCATTCCAAATGGTGGGCTCATTTTCTTCTGATAAGTTTATGGTTTTAGCGTAACAGCCACCTTCAAAGTTAAATATACTATTACCACTCCACCCATGTTCGTCATCGCCAATAAGTTTACGTTTGGGATCTGCACTTAGTGTTGTTTTTCCGGTACCAGATAAACCAAAGAAAACTGCAGAATCATCATTTTCACCAATATTGGCAGAACAATGCATACTCAAAACATCATGGTCTACAGGTAGCGTAAAGTTTAGTACAGTAAAGATTCCCTTTTTAATTTCGCCAGTATATCCAGAACCCCCTATTATATAAATCTTCTTTGAGAAATCAATTATAGAGAAGTTCTCTTGCATTGTACCGTCTCTATCTGGTACAGCTAAAAAACTAGGAGCAGCTAATATGACCCATTCGGGGTCAATAGAGTTTAATTCATGCTCATCTGGACGGATAAACATATGATGAACAAACAAGTTTTGATAGGCTGTTTCTGTAACTACACGTATGGATAAACGGTATTTAGGATCGGCACAAGCATATACATCTCTTGCAAAAATTTCTTTATCTTTATAATGAAGAATGATTCGTTCAAGTAGAGCGTCAAATTGATCTGATGAAAAAGGTCGATTGATATCACCCCACCACACTTTATTTTCAGTTACAGCATCCTTTACTGTATATTTATCTTTTGGAGATCTACCCGTAAATTTCCCAGTATCTCCAGCAAGAGCACCAGTGCTTGTTATTCTACCTTCACCGTTTGATATGGAAGAATTAATTAGTTGGTTGAGATTTAAATTTTTGTTGGTTTTTGATGCAAGTTCAAAAACTCGATCTGTTATATAGTGTGGCTTCATCGATCTAACAATCTAATTGTATGATAGCAAATGTAATTGGCACATCAAATATTTTTTAAAATTCAGGTATTTGTTCAATGTATGTTGATTGATTTATAATAATTTTAGATTACACAATACAAATTCTACATGGTTGTTTTTTTGGCATTATAACCCTCTTTGATAAGTATTTTAACAACTTGCTCAGCTTTATCTCCTTGAATTATAAATGTCTTTTGGCTAACTGACCCTCCAACTCCACACTGCTGTTTGACTTTTTTGCATAGTTGTTCTAATGTCTGGGGATTCCCTTGATATCCTTCAACTACAGTTACTGTTTTTCCTCCTCTTCCTTTTTTTTCTTTGCGGACAAACAGCTTTTGTGCATTTGGAGGTAGTGAGTTGGTTTGATTAGACTGTTTTCCGTCATTCTCTTGAAGTAATTTAAAACTTTCGTCTTTTTCGTTCTGAATGAAAAAATTATTCAAATCAAGCTTTTGCATTTTCTTTTTGGCCATGAGATACAATTATGGTTAAACTTTTTGGATGAATATTAACTGTTTTTTTATCTTTTAGTTGGATTGGTTCGCCGTCAATGTGCCAATTATCACCGCTATTTTCAACGTCTATTTTGTCACATCTAAAGTAGGTGACGAGTGGGTTTGACTTACGTTTATTTTTCATGAATAAAATCAAATTTGGTATTTGATGCAATTTTGGCTTTCTCATAACTGCAATTTCTAATCGACCATCTTGAATATCTGCCTTGCTTGCAATCTCAAAATCGTTACCCCATTGGTTACCATTTGCTATACTCAAGCTAAAGAATGGAAGTTCAACTCGATTATTATTTAGATAAAGAGTGATTTTCCTTTCTTTTTTTTCACCATAGAGTCTGAATATCGTTTTTGCATATCCTAGTATACCTCTAATATCTGCTTTATCAAACGCGTGTGCCACTTCTGCTTCAAATCCTGCACCTGCTAGATTGATGAAAAAATGACCAGAAATATCAGCGGTATCAATTTGAATTTTTTGACCATTCAAAATTGTATTCACGTCTATTGGTATTTGCTTGGTATGGCCTAAAAAGCG
>JADHMR010000002.1 GCA_016779945.1 Bacteroidia bacterium
AAATTGTTTTTGATTTTTATCGCTCATTTTGGTTCGCAAATATAAAACAATGAGGATTTATTTTTAGGGAGTCAGCTATGATAGAGCTGGTTATATTTTTATATGTAAAATCATCGATTTTGTAATACAGTTGTAAATTAAAAGTAAATCAGTACTTTTGATAAATCAATAGAATCATGAAAAGCGTAGTTAAAATATTTTTAGTATTATTTGTTTTTAGTTCAGTTTTATTTACATCATGCAGAAAAGCGGATTTTAAAGACATCATTGAAAAAGTTAGAGACAATGGTGGCGACAAGGACAAAGACAAAGATGAGAAAGATAGAGGCGACAAAGACAAAGGCGACAAAGATAGAGGCGACAAAGACGGTGATGAGAAAGATAGAGGTGATAAAGACGACGACGAAAAAGATAGAGGAGATGGTAACAAAGGAAATGGAAGAGATTCTACTGGTCGTAGATAGTCATCTTGCATTAGGTATAAAAAAGCTAAGGGTTGTCAAACAGACAGCCCTTTTTTTGGTATTAATAGAGTTGTTTAATTTTTGAAATAGTCGTAAAATTTATTCATTCTTATTACATGCGGGAAACTGATAGCTGATAAAAATATAAAGAAAGTTCCTACGTAATTTCCAAAGTCCTCATTCAAAACCCAGTATAGTAAAAAGAAAAGAGCATAAGCTCCAAAGCTAAACAGGGCAGCTTTTTTCCATAATTGAATCGAATTTACCTTAAAATGATTTTTCAAATGACTCCAACCTAATAAACTGTGATTGAAAATAAAATATATTCCAAAAGCTTGAATTAGAGAAAGTTGAATGGATAACAAAAGGGATAAACTGATTGAAATCATAGCTTTAGATTTTAATCTGAAGCCCATAAATACTCCTGCAGCTAGGCAAGTAACGGCAATATCATTCCATAAAGACGAAAATACTATTCCCGATAAATTAGGCAGTTCTGGCACCGTTAATTGATTTAAAATTTCATTTAATTCATTTGGGTGGCTTAACAGAATACCGATAAAAAATAATAATCCCCAAATCCAAGAAAATGGGGAGTTTAACTTCCATTCCTTATAGTCGGCTTGTGCAAAATGATAAATTGAATAAGCTAAGAAAATGAATAAAGCAACAATAGGGCTAAGATACCAAAGCAATACAATTGAAGCTCCTTGAGCGAGATATAATCCAATAAATTTTAGGGTAATCGGTTGGTTAAATTGGTTAGTTTCTAGTAAATGATCAATAGCACCATGTGGTATTCCAAAAAACACCAACCCAATTAATAAACTCCCATCGATAAGATAGGAAACATTAAACGAACTAAAAATAAGAAAAATTAGAGTAAGTATAAGAGGTATAAGAGTTTTCTTAAAAGGACTGTTTTGAGACCATAGTTGTTTTATCGCAGCCCTAATAAATGGCAACCATTGTAAGGAATAAAATATTTTTAGTTCCTCTTTAAATTTAGATTCTTCATCCAAAAAGTAAAGTATATTGGTTGCTTTGATTTTGTCAAATAAACGTTTAAAAATAGGTTTTCCAAGATTTGGCTCCTCCGTTAATATCCTTAAAAGAAGACTATCATAAAATGCAAATCGGTTGTCTCGTAATTGTACGTCAGAACTTTTAATGATCTTATTTTCTGATGCAATTTGATTGGCAATATTTGTTGCATCTAAAGACATAGATTTAAACGCATATCCAGTGCTGGGTT
This sequence comes from Bacteroidia bacterium, assembly GCA_016779945.1. Classification (GTDB taxonomy): domain Bacteria; phylum Bacteroidota; class Bacteroidia; order NS11-12g; family UBA9320; genus UBA9320. The sequence continues at coordinate 1,720 of JADHMR010000002.1, forward strand.
TTACGTGTCCGGCTCGTGCACCCATATTTCTTACATTGGTATGTTTTTCGGATGGAATTACTGCATCTGTCATTGGAATACACCCCGTTTCAACATCCAATACTTGAAAATCGGAATAGTTTTTCAAATAGTTATTAAGTAGTTTTTTACCATGATCGAAGCTCATTACCTCTTTTCCAAAACGAGTTACTTCTACTAAAGCGTTTTTTTCATCAAACGGAAGAACATATACAAACTGTGTAGCATTGTCTTGCGGGATTTCAAAATCCATCATGGTAAATGAATTTGGATTGAATGTATCATCTTTAGTTTGAATTTGCCATCCAACAAAACTTTGGTTTACATAGAAATGCTGTTGAGATTGATTTTCGATAAGTGGTGGGCGTGAATCAAATGCATATTTAGGCTTACAGATTTTGCCGTCAATTTTAATTTCATGAGCTGATTCAGCTAATTCGAGTTTCTCCGAAATTATTTGAGCACCATGAATATTAACTATTTTTAAGGCTTTCTCGTACAATGTCAAGCTAGAAACATGATAATATTTGAGCGGATGAAGATCTTGCTTTTTACCATTAAGAATTACACTTGCCCATTCTTTATCTATAAAATCTTTTGGTATTATATTTTTTACCTCATCAGAAGTCGCCCAAAAACAATATGTTTTGTCTTTCTTGTTTTTTTGTTTTGGCTCAAGAATTATGATTTTTTTTTCATCCAATAACCCCTTTTTTTCAAGTTCAAGAATTAGCAAACAATTTGAGGCTCCTAAACCTACAAATAAGTAATCAATGGTATGTTTTTCTTTTTTCAATTTTGGTAGTTATTTTATGATTTGAGTATCATATTTCATCTAATTTTAAAAAAAAATAATTTATTTTTTGGTAAATATATCTACTTTTTTTTAAATCAAATTTTAGATTTTTTAATTTGTGTTTCATGATTTTAAAAAAAGACTAAACAATAATATTAAATACCTGATTGTAAGGTTTTTATGTTTGAATTTAATTCAAATTATTTGTCTGAAAATTCAACTTAATTTTCAGGTTTTTTGTTCTTAAAATGTGCTGTATCAACCATTTAAGTGTTAACAACTATTATATTGCAATGAACAAATTATTTATTAAATATGTTACCTTGTCAACGTTTAACAATAAATTATATAAAATTATGTTTTTAGAATTTTTAAAAATTCCCGTAGGTGATCCTGTCGCGATTACTTTTTTCATGGGTTACATTGCGATGTTTGCGGCATCTATTTTCTTCTTTATTGAAAGAGGAAGTGTGGACGGAAAATGGAAACTTTCATTACTCGTTTCAGGTTTAATTACTTTCATTGCAGCAGTTCACTACTACTACATGAAAGATTTTTACGTGGTAACAGGTGAAAATCCAACAGCTCTTCGTTACATTGATTGGACTTTAACTGTACCTTTAATGTGTGTTGAGTTTTATTTACTTACTAAGGCAGCTGGTGCTAAGTCTAGTCTTTTATGGAAGTTAATTGGTGCTTCTGTATTGATGCTAGTAGCTGGTTTCATTGGTGAAGCTTTCAGTGATGGTAGCACTGCTCACTCTGTTAAGTGGGGTGTTATTTCTACTTTAGGTTATGTTTACATTCTTTACACTGCATGGTATGGTGAAGTTGCTAATTTAGCTGCTTCTAGCGGTAATGACGCTGTTAAATCAGGTGTTAGAGCTTTAGCATGGTTTGTATTAGTTGGATGGGCTATCTATCCAATTGGTTACATGTGTATGCCAGGTGGTTGGTTGAATACATCTTTAGGATGGGATTCATCAAACGTAGATTTATTCTACAACATTGCAGATGCTATCAACAAAATCGGTTTCGGTTTGGTAGTGTACTCTATTGCTACTTCTTCTTCTAAAGAAGCGTAGTTAATTCTAACTTAATATATTCAGAGGGTGCAGTTTACTGCACCCTCTTTTTTTTTGTAAAAAAATGTGATGTCATTCGATTGTGTTCTTTATATTGTTAAAACGTAACTTGATAATTAAAATATCTGAGAAGGCACTTTATGCAACCTAAGTTTTTAACGAACGCACTAGATTTCTATAATCCAAGTTTTACTACAGAGGTAGTATGTACTTTTTATGATGTAGGTATAGAAGCTGGATTTCCATCACCTGCAGATGACTTTACAGAGCTTAGTATTGATATTAATAAAGAGTATATCAAAAATAGAGATACAACATTCTTTGCTAGGGTAAATGGGCACTCTATGAAAGATGTAGGCATATTTGATGGAGATCTTTTAATTATTGATAAAAGTATAGAACCTTCAAATGATAAAATTGCTATTTGCCAGATAGACGGCGACTTTACGGTAAAAAGAATCAAAATAGAGTACGATACTATTTGGTTAATTGCAGAAAATGAGGCTTATGAGCCCATTAAAGTTACTGCCGATAATGAATTAATGATATGGGGAATTGTTGTAGCTTCTATTAAAAAGTTCTAATGTTTGGGCTAGTAGATTGCAATAATTTTTATGCCTCTTGTCAGCGGGTTTTTGAGCCACATATAAGAGATAAACCTGTGGTAATACTCTCAAACAATGATGGTTGTGTAATCGCTAGAAGTAACGAAGCTAAAGCCTTAGGAATTAAAATGGGAGCCCCTGCATTTGAGTGCGAAGAATTATTTCGTAAAAATCAGGTACATATTTACTCATCCAATTTTGCCCTTTATGGAGACATGAGTTCTAGAGTGATGAACACACTTGCTATGTTCACTCCATTAATGGAAATTTATAGCATTGATGAAGCCTTTCTAAAATTTGAGGGTTTTGATTTTTATAACTTAAAAGAATACGGGGAGAAGATACAAAAGGTTGTGACAAAGGGTACAGGTATCCCTATTAGTGTAGGTATAGCACCTACCAAGACATTGGCAAAAGTGGCTAATAAGATTGCTAAGAAATACCCAATTCAGACGAGGAGTTCCTATGTAATAGATACAGAACAAAAACGCATAAAAGCCCTAAAATGGACTGATGTAGGAGATATTTGGGGAATAGGAGCAAGGTATGCTTTAAAACTTAGAAATATAGGTGTAAATAATGCGTACCAATTTTCACAATTGTCTGATGATTGGGTAAAAAAAGAGCTAAGTATTGTAGGATTAAGAATCAAACATGAACTTATGGGTAATTCTATGTTAGATTTAGAGAAAATTCAACATAAAAAGGCAATTGCCACTACACGATCTTTTGAAAAAATATATACTAAATATGAAGATTTATCAGAAAGAGTGTCGGCTTTTACTGCCTACAGCTCCGAAAAATTAAGAAAACAAAATAGTCACAGCAATCTTGTGATGGTATTCATAAGAACAAATTATTTTAGAAAAGATCAACCCCAATATTCTCGTAGTATTGTTATCAAAACAGATTATGCTACAAGTTCATATATAGAATTGAATCGGTGTGCTCAAATAGGTCTTAAGAAAATTTATAAGCCTGGTTATCACTACAAGAAAGCAGGAGTTATTCTCATGGGAATAAGTCCGGATAGTAGTACTCAATTATCGCTTTTTGAATCGCCAAACCCGAAGCATCGGATTTTGATGCGTGCAATGGATCAATTAAACCAGTCTATTGGTTCAACTAAAGTAATGTTTGCTGGACAATCTTTAGATAGAAAATGGAAGATGAAACAAGAGAAGTTATCGCCCTATTTCACGACCAAGATAAAGGATATTATAAAAATAAAATTGAGAGAGTAAGTGAATATGAAATCAAGTACGTAGGTGTTGAGAGAGCCTTCTTTTTTCTTGATTAAATTTGTACCAATGATAATAAGAAGCAAAGCCCCACTTCGATTGGGTTTAGCCGGTGGAGGTACAGATGTTAGTCCGTATGCAGATTTGCATGGTGGTTCTATATTAAATGCCACAATTAACATGTTTGCACACACCACTATTATACCAAAAGATAATGGTAAAATTCATTTTGAAGCTCAGGATATAAACATACATGAGACTCATGAAACAATCGAATATATTGAGCCGACAGGAAAACTAGCTTTATTGAAAGGTGTGTATAATCGAATAGTAAAAGATTTTGTTAAAAGGCCATTGTCATTTGAGATGTATACAAGTGTAGATGCCCCTCCAGGATCAGGATTGGGAAGTAGTAGTACCCTGGTTGTGAGCATTATAGGTGCATTTGCAGAATGGTGTAATATTCCTTTGGGTGAATATGATATTGCTCATCTGGCTTATGAGATAGAACGAGAAGATTTAGGGTTAAACGGAGGTAGACAAGATCAATATGCCGCAACTTTCGGCGGTTTTAATTTCATGGAGTTCTATGAAAATGATAAAGTGATTGTAAACCCACTACGTGTCAAACAAAAATATGCAGCAGAATTGGAAAATAATTTAGTGCTCTTTTATATGGGTACTAACAGAGAATCTGCAGGAATTATCGATCAACAAACAGCAAACATTAAAAAAAATAATGAAAATGCGATAGAAGCTACTCATCGATTAAAGATGCAAAGTATAAAGATGAAAGAAGTTGTATTGACGGGTAAAATGGATGAAATTGGAAAAGTGATGCATGACGGTTGGGAATCAAAAAAGAGGATGGCAGCAGGAATAAGTAACCCAGAAATAGATGCAATCTATGAAACAGCTATTAAAAATGGTGCTACTGGAGGTAAAATAAGTGGTGCAGGAGGAGGAGGATTCTTTTTCTTCTATTGTCCAGCTGTTTCAAGAATGAGATTGATTAGAAGTTTAGAAAAATTTGGGGTAACTCCTCAAAATTATAGCTTTACAAAAACAGGATTGTATACCTACACATTGCCATCATGAAATTTGATGTGATAATATTAGCTGGAGGACTTGGTACTCGATTAGCATCAGTAGTTAAAGATGTACCAAAACCAATGGCACCAGTTGCAGATAAACCTTTTTTAGATCATATCTTAAATGCTTTACCACTAGGTCATGTCAATAAAATTATACTTGCGGTAGGTTACATGTCTGATAAAGTAATTAACTATTATGGTGATAATTTTGAGGAGATACCTATTGTATATTCAGTTGAGGATGAACCATTGGGAACAGGCGGCGGTATTGGATTAGCATTAAATCATGTTACTCAGGATACTGCACTCATTTTGAATGGAGATACCTTTTTTGATGTGAATTATGAAGACTTTTGGCAAATTCATAAAGATTCGAATGTTCCTATTACATTAGCATTGAAGCAGATGCAATCACCAGATCGATATGGTACTGTTTTAATGCAAAAAAATACAATTGTAAAATTTAATGAGAAGGTGAAAGATCTTTCTTCAGGTCTTATAAACGGGGGATGTTATTGGGTGAATAGAAATATTTTAGAGGTGCTTCCCAAAGCAGAAAAGTACTCATTTGAAAAAGACTTTTTAGAAGTTAGCGTCCAGAAAAACTACCTTGCAGGTTATATTTCGGATGGTCTTTTTATTGATATAGGTATTCCAGAAGATTATGAGCGAGCACAGCAAATTTTTGCCTAAAACAACTGACTGTAAAAAATACACGCTCTTCATTGATCGTGATGGTGTTATCAATCAACCAATTATAGACGATTATGCTAAGAATCCTAGCGAGTTTATATTGTGTGAAGGTGCTATTGAAGCTTTGAATGCCCTCAAATTGATGTTTAAACGCATTGTCTTAGTTACAAATCAACAAGGTATTGGCAAACAAGTGATGTCCTCACAAGATTTGGAGAATGTTCACTTAAAGATGTATGATGCAATGAAGACAGAAATTAATTCTTATTTTGATTTAGTTTTATACGCACCTTATCTAAAAACAGATAGTCATTCGTGGAGAAAACCCAATACAGGTATGCTATTGAAGGCAAAAGAATATTATCCAGACATTGATTTTTCAAAATCAATAATGGTTGGAGATTCACCGGGTGATATGGCATTAGCTGATCAATTAAACATCCTAAAAGTTAGAATTTCAAATGATCAATTTGAGTTTGATAATCAGGATTTTATCTATACTGATTTGGCTAGTTTCGTAACTGCATTGTCAAATTAATCCACTTTTAGGCAACTAATAATATCCTTAAACGTTTTCTATATATTAGATTCCTATTTTTGTAAGGCACCGTGCGGTATAAATTTTTATTCAAAATAGTTGCTTTCTCCTTGTTACTTTTTAGTGGCTTGACAAGTAGTGCAACCCACCTTTTGGGTGGATACATGAATTATGAATTTCTGAATATCGATCCGACTAGCGGAAATTATCGTTACAAAATTACATTTCATGTATATCGAGACTGTTCTGGTAAAGTTGAGTTAGATGATCAAATTACGCTAGGAGTATACTTAAATGACAATAATAAAAGTTTAAATCAGCAACCCACGTTTAAATTAGTTGCCAAACAAAGAGTTCAACCCCCAGGGTCAATTGAATGTGATTTCTATCGAAAAAATGTATGTATAGAATATGGATTATATGAAGGGATTATATCCTTAAAACCGTATTCTGAAGGCTATCATATCACGTACACCAGGTGTTGCAGGAATGTTCAAAATAATATTGTTCAAGATGGTGCAATGCCTTCTCAAGGGCAAACCTACTATTGTTACATTCCTTCCACTGCTCTTCAAAACAGTTCGCCAGCATTTTATGGAGTCCCAAGTCCATATATGTGTGTTAATGACACCAACTCCTTTTTATTTGATGCTGTTGATCGTGATGGAGATAGTTTGGTATATCGTTTTATGAGACCATACCAAGGTGGAAGCCCTGCCAGTTCTAATCCATCTCCTGCAGCCTCACTAGACACACCATTAATGAGGTATAAAGCTGGATACACTTCGTTATCTCCATTTGGAGCAAATGGATACACATACATCGATAAACTTACAGGGTATACTGAACTTTTTAGTAATCAAGTTGGAAACTTCGTTGTGGGTGTAGAGGTTTTAGAATATCGAGATGGAAATTTATTAGGAAAAATCAGAATGGATCTTCAGATAATTGTTTTGAATTGTATTTCAAATAATATTCCTGATATATCATCGAGTAAAGGTCAACGATTCGAAATTGAAGCAGGAGAGGAGCTTTGCTTTGGCGTAGTTGCCAAAGATATAGATGATGATCAAGTCAAATTATCTGCTCGAAGCGAAGTTTTTACTAATATTCCAGGTACAAAAGCAACATTTAAGGAATCAGTTACCGACCCAACTGATCTAACATATGAGTTTTGTTGGACTCCCGATTGTGATGCAGATCGAGATCAACCTTACAATGTATATTTTACAGTAGAGGATGATGGCTGTCCTCCAAAATTTAACTATTTGGATGTTAGCATTAAGGTTCTACCTTTTGAAGGAGCCAAATTAATGACGGGACCTACAAATGTTTGCGAATTTAGTTCTCATGTGTATGAAGTTACTGACGGTGGAGAAGAGTCAACCTTCGAATGGGAAATTTTTAATGGTAAGTTTATTGGTGATAGTACATCTGAAACTGTAACTGCCCTATGGTGGGAAAAATCTACAGGTGGAATGTCTCCATTTATCCGAGTTAGAGAAATTAGTAAAAATGGATGTATAGGAGACTGGATAAAATTAGACATAAACATAGAAGAAAGTCCAATCATATCAGAAATAATAGGTAAAGATACAGTATGTAAGGAAGACATCAACTTGACTTATTCAGTAAGTGATAATCCCGGGAATACCTATTATTGGGAGACTGATAACGCAACTATTGGATCACAAAACAGAAATTCGATAGTATTATCTGGGTTTAACCCACCATCATTCAATATCCGTGTTGCTGAGATTAATGCTGTGGGTTGCACAAGTGATACTTTTGAGTTGGAGGTATATATTATCGAGTCAAGTCCTGACATTGAAGGACCATTAATTGTATGTCCAAATTCTTCAGGAATTCAATACAAGGCTATTGGAACAAGCAGCTCAACTTATAATTGGAGCATAGACGGTGGTACTCAAACCTCTGGTGGAACTACAAATACAATCACGATTGATTGGGGTGATGAAGGAATGGGTGAAATTTCAGTTTCAGAAGTTAATAAATTTGGTTGTTTAAGTATCCCAACTGTAATTGATGTATCTAAGTCATATATTCTTGGGTCTAGTGTTATTGATGGGCCAAATGAAGTTTGTGAATTTGATAAACTAGTTGGGTATGAAGTAGACTCTGTTTTTGGTAGTGTGTATGACTGGACAATAACAGGTGGCTCGCAAGAAAATGGAGACAGCTCATATCAAATAGAAGTGGATTGGGCGTCATCAGGTATGGGCAATGTTCGAGTTATTCAGCGAGCATATGATTCTGTTAATGATCGTTGGTGCGTTAGTCCACCTAATAATTTACCAATTACGATTCGTCCACTACCTACAGCAAATCAAATACTAGGTACAGAAGAATTATGTCAATATGGTGATACAGCAGTTTATATGATATCAGGCTTGCCAAAATCATCGTATTTATGGGAAATTAATGGCAGTTCAGATAATATAGTTGGTCAAGGAACAAATACTATAAAAATCCTCTGGGATACTCCTGGAAATAAGACCCTTTCGGTTATTGAAACAACTGAACTGGGTTGTTCTGGTTCTGAGGTTAAGTTACCCATAACTGTAAATCCTAAACCAACTACATCAATAATTACAGGTCCAAAAACTATTTGCCCAGAAAGTTCACTGAACCATGAATATTCAGTCACAGGAGATGTAAATTCTACATACAATTGGGATATTCAAGGTGCTCTGAATACAACAGGAAATTTAACTTCTACTGTTTCAATAGATTGGGATTTATCAGAATCCTCCGGAACACTATGTGTGGTTGAACTATCAGATAAAGGATGTTTAGGAGATACACAGCGATTAAATGTGATTTTCGATAAATTAAATATCGATTTACGATTTGTGAGTGTAGGTTTCCCAGATGATCAAATGATAATAGACTGGCAGTTATTAGATAATTCTTCTACTTCTTCATTTGATATTAAGAAAAGGGTTCCAGGTACAGTTGCATGGCAAAATATTGCAAGTGTTGGAGGGAATACATTCCAATATATCGAGGATAATATTAATACAGATTTGACACCTTTTGAGTATCAAGTATCTGCATTAAATACATGTGGAACAACTATTTTTTCAGAAATTCATACGAGTATATTATTAACAGGTATTCAGGATGAAGACTTGAATTCTAACTTAATTTTTACAGATTACCTTGGGTGGCAGAATGGTGTATTTGCATATGACTTATTTTTAGAGGATAACGCAAATCCATCAAACGTATATCAAACCAATTTAAGTAGCAATACTTCGATTGTTTCTGTTCACGATCCAAAGCAATTCAAAAAATGTTTTAGAGTTAACGCCAAAGAGGATGGAGGCGAGCAAACAGAATCTTGGAGTAACGAAGTTTGCTTTTACTTCTTACCCACGGTGTATGTACCAAGTGCGTTTACGCCTAATAATGATAATCTGAATGATGGCTTTGGAGTTAAGGGTATTGCTATCAATCAATTTACAATTGAAATATATAATCGTTGGGGTGAAAAACTATATCAATCTAATGATATTGATGAAAAGTGGGTTCCAAACTACATGGGTAACGATATACAAGAGGGAATTTATTTGTACCTGATCAATTACACTGATTTTAACGACAACAGTTACAGAAAAGCTGGAACAATTACATTACTCAAGTAGTGTGAATTTAAAAGTCTAATAATTAAGTTTAATTACTTTTTTTGTTTCAAAAAAAGCTTCCGAGAAAAAATCACTTAGTCTGCTTTCCTTCCAGTTGAGTGTCTTATATTTTTGGAGTAATTCCTTTTTTTCGTCAACTAAATCGCCACCTTTAAGAAAGATATGTTGGCTATTTTTAGACGTTGAGTTTTTTGTTAAATGAACAAGTTTAATTGCAGGGGCCACAGCCCTAGAAATAATAGTGTCATGTTTTTGTTTGATATGCTCAAAACGATCATTAGTTACGCTTACATTTTTTAATTCAAGTGAGTTAGCAACCTCATTAACGACACGTATTTTCTTTTGAATTGAATCAACCAAATGGAATTTGGTTTCTGGAAAAATTATGGCAAGAGGTATGCCAGGAAAACCTCCTCCAGTTCCAATATCAAGCACATTTTCGTTCACTTCAAAAGAGTGAATTTTAGCGATAGATAAGGAGTGTAAAACATGATTACAATAAAATTGATCCATGTCTTTTCTACTTATCACATTTATTTTAGCATTCCATTCATCATAGAGTTCCTTTAATCTACTCAATTTATGCAATTGATCTTCTGTAAGATCAGGGAAATAGCGGTGAATTAGTTCCATGTTTTTGGTTTTAAGAACGGTTTGATTAGACCGAATATAATGAGATAAAAAGTATAAAGTATGTCATAAATTGGAAGAAAGTAAGTGATTTTTCTAGCATTTATTTTCAGTGCAAATTTTCCAAAAATAACCCATTGAATTAGCCATTTTAGAAATACAAAACCTATAACTGTGTACCAATAACTTGGATAAACTAGTAAGAAAATGACTACTGACGAAAACCATATGATTTGTGATAATGAATACAATCCTAACATTAGTTTGTAGATAAACTGGTATTCATTACTTGTAGACATATGCCTGATTTTTTGTTTAACCCACTTTCCAAAAGACGATGGAGCATCTGAGTACATCAATGATTCTGTATCGAAGCAAAAACCGACTTTTTTATGGGCAGAAGCTTCTTGAATAAATAAATCATCATCGCCAGACATCATATGTTGGTGACTAGCAAATCCTTTATTTTCAAAGAAAACAGACTTTTTGTATCCTAAATTACGACCAACTCCCATATATGTTTTATTTCGATTGGCGTATCCTAGGTATTGGATGGCAGTATGAAAAGTTTCGTAACTTACTATGGAGCCAAGTAGGTTTGATTTTGTATTTATGGGTGCAACTCCTAAAATAATATCATTCGTTAAATATTGCTCAGACATGAGATTAATCCACTGGTCTGATTGGGGTTTACAGTCAGCATCAGTGAAAAGTAGATATTCATTCTCAGCGGCTTTAATTCCTATGGTTAGGGCAAACTTTTTCCCTTTTTGATATTGCTCCTCAATTTTCAGGTGAACAGGTTTCAGGTTATAATGGGTTAATGCCAATTTATCTAATAGTTCTTTTGTGCCATCATAACTTCCATCGTTCACAACAATTACTTCAAAATTTTTATAAGATTGATTGAGTATTAGCGGAAGATTTTCAATTAAATTTTCACGTTCATTTTTCGCAGCAATAATTACAGATATAGCTTGGTTAAAACTGGTATTGATGGATTCTGGGGTTTTGAACCTGAATAAAGTGAGATAATAAAGTATAAGAATCATTGAATTAATGACAATGATCAAGAAAATCAAAAATTGAGTGGTATCCAAAAAATAATCCAAAATGAAGCAGATTTAATTAAGTTTCAAGATTAGATATATTATTCATATTCCTGAAATATATTTTCCAACAAACCATACGAAAAATTATTTGTAAAATAATATTGGGAGTATAATAAAAGTGTATTTTTGCACTCCTTTTGGTGGGATGGGTGAGTGGCTTAAACCAGTAGTTTGCTAAACTGCCGTACCTCTCAAGGGTACCCCGGGTTCGAATCCCGGTCCCACCGCCAGTAGGATTTGTTCTTTAAAGTGACAAATATGGTTCCATAGCTCAACCGGATAGAGCAACGGTTTTCTAAACCGTAGGTTCCAGGTTCGAGTCCTGGTGGGATCACTTCTTACACCTCGGGGTGTAGCGTAGCCCGGTTATCGCGCCTGCTTTGGGAGCAGGAGGTCGCAGGTTCGAATCCTGCCACCCCGACACTGATTATCAGTTGAATAGAGTCTCGCTTAACGGCGGGACTTTTTTATTTGCACACAATTTGCATAAAATAACCTTTTTAATTGATCAGTTCAACACCCTTGTACCCTTTAAACATATAGGCTTGCTTTATTTAGCCTTTATTCAGAATTGGGGAGGTTGTGTATCAAGTCATCAAAATTATAGATTGTTTGATATCCATCTTTGAACATATAGACTCCTTTATGTCCTGTTACTTTTTGGTTCTTCTTATAGAGGGATTGTTGATTTTGATATTGAGTTTGGATTGAGCCAATGAGGAGAACATCGAAATCAATAGAATTAATATGCTAGTTAACCACCTATTTATAATTGTAAGCATCTCATTTTCACAAAAATATATAAAAAATGAATGGAGATATTTTAAAAAATTAGAGAATAGCATATTATAAAGTTATTAGGGTATTGGAGTATGTTAATTAGCTTACAGTAAATATAGTAAATTAATAAATGATTGGATTTAATTAACTTTGAATTACATGAGGTCAAGTCTATTGTGTCTATCTACAATGTGTATTTTGTTAAGTTCAAATGCCCAGACAATTCGTTTTAATGAGGTAGTTTCCTCAAATTCAGTATATTTTGATGAGGATGGTGATTCTCCTGATTGGATTGAATTACATAATTATGGAAATCAAGAAGTTAGCATTGCCAATTGGACTCTTACTGATGATATTGATGATTATGATAAATGGACATTTCCAGACATTACCCTCAATAGCAATGAATATTTATTGTTATGGGCATCTTCAAAAGATCGATCGGCTATAAGCTATTCTCGTACCATAGTAAATCAGGGAGATAATTTTAAATATCTAGTACCCACTGACGAACCGAATTCAGAATGGAAATCTTTGAGTTTTAATGATGCAACATGGTCAGAGGGACCATCTGGCTTTGGTTATGATGATGGTGACGACGCTACACTTATACCACAGGGTAGTACTTCATTGTACATTCGAAAGAAGTTTACAGTAGACAATTTATCAGATATGGCTTCTATGGTACTTGATATTGATTATGATGATGGGTTTGTAGCTTATATTAATGGCGTGGAGATAGCACGAGCCAATATAAATGGTAACCCGCCATCATATCAAACTACAACAATTCAAGATCATGAAGCACAAATGTACAATGGAGGTATACCCGAACGTTTTTCTGTAGATGATTTTGCAACTATTTTAAATGAAGGTGAAAATGTAATAGCTATTCAAGCACATAATGTTTCATCAAATTCATCAGATTTTACGATTATACCATTTTTGTCGGCAATTTTTACATCACCTAACAACTCAGGTGTAACTCCACCAGTAGTTTTAAACCTTTTATCATCAAACTACCACACTAATTTCAGTATATCATCAGATTCTGAAATATTAAGCCTTATTGATAATACGGGTGTATTAGTCGATCAATTAGTTGTAGAGAATTTGGCTCCTAACACCTCAATCGGTGTTTCTCGAAGTTCTAATGATTTGGTGAGGTTTATTGAAACTACACCGGGTTATCAAAATTCCTCCAATGAATTTGAAGGTTCAGTTTCAAGCCAAGTGGTTTTTTCACAAAAAGGGGGATTAATTAAAGAACCATTTAATCTTGTTCTGTCTGGTAATCAAGCAGATGAAGTTATTCGATATGAATTGGGAGGGGCCAAGCCTAACGAATCATCACCTGAATACACAAATGCAATTAGTATTAGTTCAAATACCAGTGTAAGAGCAAGAATCTATTCAGAAAATAAAATTCCCTGCCCAATTTATACGGAATCCTATATATTATCTAAAAATCATGAAATAGATGTGATGTTGTTGACAGTGGAACCTGATGACTTTTTTCATCAAGATACGGGTATTTATGTGTTTGGGCCAGAAGGAACTTTTGATCAAAACATACCCTTTTTTGGTGCTAATTTTTGGGAAGATTGGGAACGACCCATTCATTTTTCTTTTCATGAACAAGGAGAAGATACTTCTGTTAGTTTTAATGCGGGAGTTAAAATATTTGGTGGTTGGAGTAGGGGACAAAATGGTCAACGTTCCATGTCTTTATTTGCTAGAGGTCAGTATGGTGATTCAAAGTTTGAACATTCCTTTTTTGATCAATTGCAATACGACGATTTCGAAGCACTAGTCATTCGAAATTCTGGGCAAGATTGGTTGCGTACATCTATGAAAGACATTACCCTAACAAGTTTGATGCGTGGTTCGGATTTGGATTTTTCTGAGCACAATCCAGTTGCGACATACATCAACGGGCAATATTGGGGAATGTACAACCTAAGAGAGAAGATAAATGAGCACATGTTGGCTGCCAAACACAACGTTAATGCCGATCAAATTACAATACTGACCAATAATGCTGAGGTAATCGAAGGTGATAATGAAGAATATGTAGCATTGATGAATTATGTTGGTACAACTGATTTATCAATTAACTCAAATTTTGAATATGTAGAACAACGGGTTGATTTGAATCAATATGCTTTATATAAAGCAGCTAATATATTTTTCAATAATACAGATTGGCCTGGTAATAATATTAAATATTGGAAACATTCAGAAGGGAAGTGGCGATGGATTATGTATGATACCGATTTTGGTTTTGGACCATGGTGGGATTTAAATAGTTCCGGTAATAATACCTTAAGTTTCGCACTAGAACCAAGTGGACCAGCATGGCCTAATCCATCTTGGTCAACACTTCTTTTCAGAAGGTTAACTAGAAACATTGGGTTTAGAAATCAATTTATTAATCGTTATGCAGATGAATTGAATACACGTTTTCTTCCAGCTAATGTGATTGCACATATTAATAAAATTTATAGTTCTATTTCGCCTGAGATGACTGCTCATTACGAACGTTGGAGAACAGATCCTTCGCTTTCCTACTACAATGTCAGTATTGATGACATTGATGCCTGGATTAATTTTTATGTTAATGAGATTCGAAGTTTTGCTGTGAAACGTCACCCTATTGTGAAAGATCATATTTTGTCTGAGTTTAATTTACCTAGCTTTCATCCCATAACCATTATCAATTATGATGTTTCTGAAGGTTTTGTGAATGTAAATGATAATCTCAATATTCAAGAGGATTCATGGACTGGAGATTATTTTGAGACTGTTCCCATACAGTTAAAGGCTATTGCAAGACAAGGGTATGAATTCTCTCATTGGAGTGGTGATTTATCGTCTACTGATGAGATAATTGAAATAAGTTTGGAAGATGCCTATGAAATAACACCTAACTTTAAACCTGCGGAATCTTTGGTAAATCCTATAGTTATTAATGAGATAAATTACAGATCTAAAGAAAGTTTTGACACGGATGACTGGATTGAGTTGTATAATCCAAATGATTCATCAATAGATTTATCTGGTTGGACTATTAAAGATGATAATGATGCTCATATTTTCTCAATTCCATCAGGTACTTCAATCGAGGCGGATGGTTATCTTGTGTTCGTAAAAGATTCAGCTAGATTTTCTTCCCAATTCCCAGAAATTACTAATTACATTGGAGAACTTGGTTTTGGTTTTGGGCGGACAGATTCTGTTCGATTATATAACGAAAATAACCTTCTTCATGACCAGGTTGGATATCAGTCGAAACTACCCTGGCCAACTTGTGCGGATAAGACGGGCAAAACCTTGGAACTTATCTCATCAGATCTTGATAATTTACTGCCTGAAAGTTGGAGTTGCATAAATTTACATGGTAGCCCTAATGTAATTAACGAATTGCAAACTTCCATACTTAATGAAGTTACGTTGTATCCGAATCCAGTTCGAAGTATTTTGACGATAGATGGAATACGAGGAGCATTCAATACTAAAATTTATTCTAATATTGGACAATTGGTACATTCTTCATCTAATGTCAAACAAATTGATGTGCATTTTTTGATTGATGGTGTGTATCATTTAACAATCGAAAAAGAGGGAGAGGTAACAGTTAAAAATTTTGTCAAGTATTGATGATAGCCTCAGTTGTTTAGTTTTATCAATTGAAAACTAGTTAGCATAGACTCGTTCAACTGGCCATTCGTCTTGGTAACCCTTTTCCCAGTCGGTATTTGCTAGTTCTTCTTTGGTCATTAGACAACTTTTTAATGCTGTTTTAATCTCTTCTTGGTTCAAGCCTAAACCAATAAAAACGATTTCATTTTTACGATTTGTATTTGAATAACTATTTTCTTTAAATTTGTCAAAATTTAATAAAAAATATAATCAAATGCTCAGATTACCAGTTATACTTTTTTTTACACTATTTAGTTTCGTATTGATAAAAGCTCAAGTTACAGTAGGTGGTATTGTTACTGATGTATCAACTGGCGAAAAACTTATTGGGGTAACCGTTATAGAGGTTGGTTCTAATAATGGGACTGTCACTGATGAAAATGGTCAGTACACCATTTCATTGGGGTCAGATACAGCTTCATTGAAATTCCTATACATTGGTTATACTACTCAAACCATCAAATTAAATAATCTAGTTTTTTTGAATGTTGCTCTTAATTCTGAAGAGCTTTTGGATGAAGCGATAGTAATAGGTTATGGTGAACAATCCAAAACTAAAATAACATCTGCTGTGTCTACAATTGATGCCAAAACACTAAAAAAATTACCTGTACCAACTGTAAGTAATGGACTAGAAGGTCTTGCATCTGGTTTATTTGTTCGACAAGGAAGCGGTGAACCTGGTTTTAGTGGTTCTTCTTTCGAGATCAGAAATTTTGGTAATGCTCTAGTTATTGTTGATGGATCTCCCGGTAATATTGATGATTTAGATCCCAACGAAATTGAAAATATATCCATATTAAAAGACGCAGCTGCAGCTGCTGTTTATGGTGTTCAAGGTGGTAATGGTGTTATTTTGATAACAACTCGAAAAGGATCCATTGGAAAACCAGAATTAAACTATTCTAATCAATTTACGCTGAATTCCTTTACACAATATCCAGATTTCTTAAACTCTGTAGATTATGCTACAGTTCTCAATGAAGGTCTTGTTAATGATGGTCAATCTCCATTTTATACCCCTGAAGAAATTGAAGCATTTAGATCAGGCTCAGATCCAATAAATTATCCTAATGAAAATTGGAAAGAACTAATGTTCAAGAAGTATGGTTTTCAGCAGAGACATAACTTAAATATTTCGGGGGGTAATCAAAAGATTAAATACTTTGCCTCTGCTGGATTTTTAAATCAAGGTTCTAACTATACAGAAGATGTATTGAACTATAATCAATACAACCTTAGAACAAATTTGAATGCTTATGTAAATGAATATCTAACTTTACAATTAAACATAGCTGGACGTAGAAGACTTAATGAGGCTCCGGGCTATTCAGCATATGATATTTTTAGAGAGTTAAGTAGAGCCTTGCCAAACAATTTAGCTTATTATCCTGACGGAACACCCACAAGACCAAGTTTTAGTCCTAATCATATTATCGAAGGTATACGTGACTTTAATGCAGGATATTATCGTTCAAGAAATAATAATGTAGATGCAAAAATTTCCATGGAGTGGGATGCTGCTCAAGTTGGTATAATTGGTATGAAATTAAAATCTTATGCTTCATTAGTTAATAATGTTTATTACAATAAAACTTGGGGTAAAAGCTATGAACTTTTTACATTAAATAGATTGACAGGTGACTTTGATGAGTATGTAGCTAGTCCTGAAGGGTCGTTTAGCGAAACAGTTCTAACACATAGTATGAACTACAGCAACCACTATGTATTACAGGAATCGGCCAATTACGACCGCAAATTCAAAAAACATAGTATATCAGCATTATTGCTTGGAGAGCTGCAAAACAATCAAGGAGAAAATTTTTATGGTAGAAGACAGGATTATCAGTCAGATTTAATCGATCAACTCTTCGCTGGTTCAAATGAAAATAAAGATGCTAATGGAGGAGAATACCGTGAAAATAGACTTGGATTAGTTGGTAGGCTGAGTTATGATTATTCGTCAAAATATTTTGTTGAATCATCATTTAGATATGATGGATCATCAAAATTTGCTCCAGGCAATCAATGGGGATTTTTCCCTTCAGTTTCTGGTGGTTGGAGAATTTCTGAAGAAGATTTTTATAAAGATTTTAAAGCTACAGTTCCAGAACTTAAATTAAGAGCCTCTTTAGGTACTGCAGGTTACGATGGTACTGCTGCATATCAATGGTTATCAGGTTTTACATACAATCACTTCTTTGCAATAAATGAAACGGCAATACCAACAATAGATAACACTTCTCTTGCAAATACAGATTTAACGTGGGAAACAATCACTACTCAGGATGTGGGTTTAGATATCGAGTTTTTGAATCGTGAGTTAAAACTTTCTTTTGATTATTTTAAACGTTATAAAAAAGGGGTATTAGCTTATGCTTCTGGAAGTGTTCCTAATACTTTAGGAGTTGGATTGGCTGCTCAGAATTTACATGAGTATTCTAATCAAGGTTTTGAAACATCTTTGACTTATAATAAGAAATTAAATAGTAATTGGACTATAGGAGCATTTAGTAATTTCTCTTATTCACGAGAAACTATCGAATTTATTGATGAAGCTATTATTGAAGATGATTTTATGAGAGGAAATCTAATGTTAACTGGTGGATTTACTAATCTACGTAGAGGATATCTTTCAGATGGATTATTCCAATCACAAGAGGAAATAGATGATAGTCCAGTACAAGATAATAATGATAACTCTACCATACAACCTGGTGATGTAAGATATGTTGACTTAAATGGCGACGGTGTTATTGATGTGCAAGACCAAAAAGTATTTGGTAATGGTGATAAGCCAGCTTATAATTTTTCATTAAATCTATCTGCCCAATACAAAAATTTTGCATTGTCTGTTTTACTTACCGGTGCTGCTGGATATGATATTTACTTGGATGGAGAGGCTCAGAGTCCACTTCGTAATGGCTTTAATGGTTATTCCTATCAATTGGATTATTGGACGCCTGAGAATGCTGATGCCAAATACCCCAGAATTTCAGATGGGGGATTTAATGACAACAATTTCAGGTATTCTGATTTTTGGAAAAGAAGTGGTAATCATCTAAGATTTAAAAATATCAATTTAAGCTATACACTTCCCAAATTTGGTAAAAATAATGCTGGTTTCAAAGAGATTAGAATTTTTGCGACAGCCTATAATCTATTTGTTATTAAAACTTATGACGAGGATTTTGATCCTCAAATGCAATCATCAACGGGGTGGTATTACCCTCAAAATAAATCAACCACTTTTGGTATTAATCTTACACTATAAATAAATTTTAAATGAAACGTAACCTTCTATTTTTAACACTATTAGTTTCAGTAATTAGTTCTTGTAAGAAAGAATTTTTAAATCAACCTCCATTGGATCGAATTACAGAATCGGATGTATGGAGTGATCGCGATTTAATGGATACTTACATATTTCAAATATACGATAACATGCCATGGGATTATTTAAAAGATTTTGGCGGTGGTGCAGGTTGGGGAGCTCATCGGGACGCCTTAACTGACCTAGCCATGAGCACATATTCTTGGACACCGGCATACAATACTATACGCCCTGGTAATTGGGGTACATCAACTAATTATTGGCCATTGGATTGGTGGGGGTATTATAATATTTGGAAAATTAATTATTCTATAGAAAATATTAAGCCTTTGAGTGAAGATGTATTAACAAAAACAGAAAAAGAAAACCGTTTGGGTGAATTATATTTTCTGAGAGCGTATTGTTATTTTGCTATGGCTAAACGATATGGTGGAGTGCCAATCATTCTTGAAGCACAAGATCCAGATAATACACCCGAAGATGAATATTTTCCGTCCAGAGATTCTGAAGAAGCTGTATATAATCAGGTCATTAATGATGTACAATTAGCATTTGATATTTTACCAAATCGCTGGTCTAGCCAAAAAGGTAGAGCTGGTAAATGGGCTGCAAAAGCTCTTGAGTCGAGGGCCTCTTTGTATGCTGCTACTATTGCAAAATATGGTACAGTTCAACTGAATGGTGTAGTGGGTATTTCGTCGGGTAAGGCATCTGAATATTTCCAGATCTCATTGGATGCTTCTAATAAAATAATTAATGAAGGTGGATATGTACTTTTTAATCAATATCCAGAACCAGCAGAAAATTATAGTAAGTTATTTACTGATGAGACAGAGGACGAAACTATTTTCATGAAAGTATGGCTACCTTATGATAAAGGACATTCATATGATTTACGAAATTCACCCTATAGTTACCGTGTTGATTGGGGGTCAAGCATGTCTCCAACCAAAGGATTGATGGATAGTTATGAAATGTTAAATTCAGGTCTTCTGCCTAGTGAACCAAATTCAGGCTATGACCCTAACAACCCTTTTGAAGATCGAGATCCTAGATTTAAAGGAACACTACTTACAAATAATGATAATTTTCAAGGATCTGCAGTGGAGACATGGTATGCAACGGTAAGAAATGGCGAAATTGATTACAATACTGCTACAGGAGTAGGAAAGGATGGGATGGGTGTTCATCCAGATGCTACTAAGACTGGTGCATATGTTAGAAAATATCTTGCAGATGGGTCGAGTCCGTTGTTAATACAACAATATTATTCTGGTCAAGACTGTATTCTATTTCGATTGGGTGAAATATACTTAAATGCTGCAGAAGCTGCTGTTGAACTTGGATTAGATGGTGAAGCTCGATCATTTATTGAGCCTATCCGAACGAGAGCTGGATTAAAACAAAATCTTGATTTTAGTTCATATTCTGGAATAGAACTCAGAGATCGAATTAGAAATGAAAGAAAGATCGAATTAGCATTTGAGGACCATAGGTATTGGGACGTGCGAAGATGGAGAACTGCAGAAGTTGATCTGAGTGTAATGACTGAAGGAATTAGATCCTTAAGATATATAGATAACTTTGGAAATGAAACCTTTACATATGAAATAATTGAACCAGAACCTCAAAAAACGAATTTCTTTCCAAGACACTATTATATACCTATAGGTCAGGATAGAAGAAATAATAATCCTAAGTTAATTGAAAATCCAGGATATTAAGAATAACCATTATGACAATTAAAAAATACGCCATTTATTTATCGATATTAAGTGTAATTATCACTGGATGTAAGGATAGCTCTGATGAACCGAATGTGGCACCATCAGCCACCGATGCAGATTTTTCATATACATCAGAACCGGATAATCCGAATATTATTACTTTTAGAGCCTCACCAAGTGTTGAAACATGGTATTCTCACTGGAACTTTGGCGATAATACTTCTGCTGAAGGATTAGAGGTTAAAAAAACATTTTACGTCAAAGGAGATTATGATGTGAAGTTTAAAATCTTTACAAATGGGGGAACAGCTGAGTCTGTGAAAACGATCACAATTGAAAATGATTTGACAGGATCCAATTTAATCACTAATGGTAAATTAGATAATGATTCATCTTGGTCTTTATTATCTATTTCTCCTGGAGTTGACATAACATTTGAAAATGGAAATGCTACCTGGACAGGTGGTGGTTGGGGACAGACTGGAATTTACCAACAGTTTGACGTTGAGGCTAATAAGAATTACCAAATACAAATGGATGTAGTAGGAAGTGGTATGACAGATTGTTGGTTTGAAGTATACATAGGTACAACTACACCTAAAGATGGGGTAGATTACACTGATGGAGGAATACGTTTAGGACTAAATACGTGGGATGGATGTGGAAGTGAAGCTTTTGATGGACCGTTAACTAGTCTTTCTTGTAGTTTAGGAGGTGGAGACGGTTCTTTTGAGTTTGATGTAGATAAAAGCGTATACATCGTTATTAGAAGTGGTGGTGCAAACCTTGGTACTTCTGGTGTGAGTGTAGATAATATTACAGTTCGAGCATTATAAACAATAACTAGCACGACAAATAAATTTAAATGATAACAAGATTAATACAAACAATAATTTTATCAATCCTAATTGTAACAAGTACGATAGGTCAGGTTAATATTACCTTTGAGGTAAATACATCAACACTTGGTAGTATTAGCCCTGATGGATTATTTATAGGAGGTGGTAGCGGTTTTGGTAAGCCCGGAGAAAATAGACTTGCAGACATTGATGGAAACGGTATATACACTATCACACTTCAAAGAGACAAGGGCTTTTCTAGCTTTTATATTTTTTTGAATGGTAATTGTGAGGATTGGTCATGTAAAGAAAAACTAGCTGGATTACCTTGTTCTGATCCTAAAAATTTTGATGACCGATTTTTACCACCGGTTATGTCAGATACTACAATTAAAGCTTGTTTTAATACGTGTGATAATGATGGGAGTTGTACAATTATCACCGATTCAGTTGATATTACATTTGAGTTGAATACCTCAGAAATTGAAGTTGACCCTGGAGGATTATTTTTAGCAGGTGGTAGTGGTTTTGGCGTTGCGGGAGATAACCCCATGATTGATCCAGAAGATGATGGTATTTATACAGTAACTGTTAGGCGTGCAAAAGGATTTTTAAGCTATTATACGTTTCTTAATGGAAATTGTGGAGATTGGTCATGTAAAGAGAATATAGAGGGACAACCTTGTGCTGATCCAGATGCATTTAATGATCGGTTTATTCCACCTGTCATGAATGATACAATTATTAAAACATGTTTTGCGAAATGTACCAATGATGGTTCTTGTCAAACTGCGTTTATTGGAGAATTAAAAACGGATATAAACCTATTTACCATTAGACCTACTTTGGTCAATGATTATATTAACATTCAATACAATCATGAGTCAGTATCCATGAATAAAGAAATTAAAGTTGTCAATTCTTCTGGTCAGGTCTTTGAAAAATTTATAACTAAAAATAATGCTAAAACTCAATTAAACACGCTATCATATACAAGTGGAGTCTATTTTATAACTATCCAAACATCAAATAAAATTCTAACTAAAAAATTTATAGTTCAGAAATAACATCAGGTTTATGCAAATACATAGAATTTTTAACATTGGAATAATCCTATTTAGCTTAATTGCTAAATGCTCGTTTGATGCAAACGCTCAACACTTTTTGAAAACAAACGGAAAAGCGATTGTAAATGAGAACCAAGACACCATTATTCTAAGAGGAATGGGGCTTGGAGGTTGGATGGTAAAGGAAGGGTATATGATGCAAACAAATGCTTTTGCTAATGCTCAATATGAGATAATGGATCTTATTGAAGATTTGATTGGAGAGGAGAACAAGGACACCTTCAATAATAGGTGGTTGTCAAATCATGTGAGGAAGGGGGATATTGATTCATTAAAATCATGGGGATTTAATTCAGTAAGAGTTCCCATGCATTACAATTTATTTACATTACCTATTCAAGAAGAGCAAATTGAAGGTCAGCAAACATGGATACCTAAAGGTTTTGAGTTGTTAGACAGCCTTGTTGGTTGGTGCAAACAAGAAGAGATGTATGTGATTTTAGATTTACATGCAGCTCCAGGTGGTCAAGGAAAAGATGCTGCTATATCAGATTACAATCCAAACAAACCATCACTTTGGGAAAGTGAAGCTAACAGAGACAAAATGGTTGCTTTGTGGCAACGGATAGCCAAACATTATGCAAATGAGCAATGGGTAGCTGGATATGACTTATTGAATGAGCCCAATTGGGATTTGCCAGGTGGAATAGCCATAAAAAACCTATACAAAGAAATTACGGATAGTATTCGTAAAGTTGATCAAAAACATATTATTTTCATTGAAGGGAATTGGTTTGCAAATGATTTTACAGGGTTAACACCTCCTTGGGATATTAATTTAGTCTATTCTCCTCACAAATATTGGTCTTTTAATGATCAATCTTCAATAGGTAGTTTCCTAGAAATAAAAAATAAATATAATGTTCCTCTTTATCTTGGAGAAACAGGTGAAAACTCCAATGAGTGGTTTCAAAGTGCTGTCAAGTTATATGAAGATAATGATATAGGTTGGGCGTGGTGGCCATTGAAAAAAATTGAGTCTATTTCAGGACCTCTCTCTATTATAAAAAGTGAAGAATATCAAAATTTACTAGATTATTGGAATAATGGGGGTACAAAGCCCTCGATTGCGTTTTCTAAAAAAGTTTTGTTCCAATTGGCTGAAGATTTAAAAATAGAAAACTGTCGCTATCAAAATGATGTAATTGATGCTCTATTTAGGCAACCCTTTTCAGATGAAGCCATTCCTTTTAAAAAGCATATAATTCCAGGTAGGATATTTGCATCTGATTATGATCTAGGAAAAGCAGGTGAAGCATACGATGATAATGATGTAGCTAACTATTCTGTTTCGACAGGAGAATATAGTGGTTGGAATAATGGATGGGCATATCGGAATGATGGTGTTGATATCGAAAAATGTGAAGATTTATCGAGTAATGGATTTAATATTGGTTTTTTAGAACAAGGAGAATGGATCCAATATGAAGTAGATATTGAATCTGACGGGGTTTACGACTTAAATGTAAGAACTTCATCTGGGGGATCGGGTGGTCGAATGTATTTTGCCATTGACAACCAGAGCATTACAGAATCTATTTTTGTCTACCCATCAGGTGGATGGCAAAAATGGACAACAACAACCATATCTGATCTTGTCTTATATCAAGGTAATCATAAGTTGAGGTTTTATGTTGACCGAGCGGGTTTTAATGTGAATAGCTTTGATTTTATAAAAACTACTCGCCAGATTGGTAATATATCAACAAAATTTATGGCAGCTGAAACGAAAGATGAATATAGCATTCAAATGAATACTAATAAGTTTCTTTCGTACTTAGATAAAATTGATTTTGATGATTTTGAAATCCTTGTTAATGGTTCTAGTATTCCAATTGGATCCATCTCCATGGATGTAACAAATCCAAAGATTATTAATTTTAGACTGAATTATACGCTCAACTATTCTGATGAAATTAAAATTTCATATGATGGAGATCAGATTGTCTCAACTGATGGTTCCAATCTTGAGCTGTTTTCTTTAAAGAATGTGAGAAATAATATAGCTTTTGTACATCAGATTCCCACAAAGATTGAATCTGAAAGCTATACATTTCAGAAAGGAGTGGATCTTGAAGAGACAACGGATGTCGGTGGTGGGTTTAATATTGCTTATTTAGATCCTAATGATTATCTTGATTATGAAATAAATGTTACTTCCGCAGGTGAATATCAAATTAATTATCGAACTGCTGCTGAATATGGAACAGGTTCTCTGAAATTGCAGTTCATAGATACTGCTGGTGTATTGACTGAAATTAGTAACCCTACATTTTTATCAACTGGAGATTGGCAAAATTGGAAAACAACCAGTGAGACTGTTCAATTAGATGTTGGTAGATATACGATGAGGATTTTAATTACACAATCACCTTTCAATTTAAATTGGTTAGAATTTAAAGCAAAATCTTTATTTACAAAAGATAAAAATTCTCAATTTAACTCTTTTTCATTGTTTCCTAATCCTTGTAGTAATTTGTTCAATATACAATTTGCCACAGATCGTATACAAGACATTAATTTATCTATTTATGACTTCAAAGGTAAAACAATGTCATCTAAAAGTTATTTAAAAACATCATCTCTGAATGAACAAATTTCTTTAAAAGATTACCCCTCTGGTATCTATCTTGTGAAATTAAGATTAGATAATGGTTCTGTCTCTACAAAAAGAATAATTAAAGCAAAAAAATAGCTATTTACTAGATCTTATATTATGAAGAATTTGAAACTAGTTTGTTTGTATTTTTTTCAATATTTTTTTAACATAAAATTTATGAATTGTAAAACTAGCATTACTATAATATGTCTGATTTTATTGGGCTTTATATGTAAAGATACTTTTGGACAATCTCGAGTCCAATTAAACTCAAAAGATAATAGAGACAGTGTATTAGTCTATACTACTGCAAAAAATACAGATTTGAAGTTAACACTAACATCTAAGCCTGCTTTTGTTTCTGCATTCCAACCGTTGGAAACAGAGGTTTCTATATTTGTAAATCCAAATAAAACCTTTCAAACTTTCTTTGGAATAGGTGGTGCTATTACTGACGCTTCTGCAGAAGTTTTCTCATCATTATCCTCCTTAAAGCAAGAAGAGTTGTTAAACGCATATTATAGCTTAGAAAATGGTATAGGATATTCATTGGTTAGAACTCATATTCATAGTTGTGATTTCAGTAGTGATAGTTATACTTATGTATCAGATAGTGACAAATCATTAAAAACTTTTTCAATTGAACATGACAAAAAATACAGAATCCCAATGATCAAACGTGCTACGGTAATGGCTAGTGGTCATTTACCTTTATATGTAAGTCCGTGGAGTCCACCAGCATTTATGAAAACCAACAAAAATATGCTTCGAGGGGGAAAGTTATTATTTGAGTATAGAGATGCTTGGGCAATGTACTATGTAAAATTCATTAAAGCATATGAAAAAGAAGAATTGCCAATTTGGGGGCTGACTATTCAAAATGAGCCAATGGCAACACAACGCTGGGAATCGTGTATTTATTCTGCAGAAGAGGAAAGAGACTTTTTAAAGAATCATTTAGGACCAACATTAGATAAAGAAGGACTAGGAGATAAAAAAATAATTGTTTGGGATCACAATAGGGATTTAATTGTCAATCGTGCGAATACTATATTCGACGACCCTGAAGCATCCAGGTATGCATGGGGTATTGGTTTTCACTGGTATGAAACTTGGACCGGAGGAGAACCCATGTTTTCTAATTTGGGTAATATAAATGAATCTTATCCAACTAAAAATCTTGTATTTACTGAAGGTTGTAATGAAGGTTTTGATGCTTCTAAATATCAATATTGGCCGAATGCAGAACGTTATGGAAAATCTATGATCAATGATTTTAATAATGGAACTGTAGCTTGGACTGATTGGAATATCCTTTTGGATGAAACAGGTGGCCCCAATCATGTTAATAACCTTTGTTTTGCTCCAATTCATGCAGATACCAGAACAGATGAATTAATTTATACACCTAGTTATTACTATATCGGTCATTTTTCAAAATTTATTAGACCAGGAGCTAAGAGAGTTAGTACTGTTTCTAGTAGGAGTATTCTTGAGGCCACGTCCTTTATCAATGACGGAGGTAAAATGGTTACTATAATTATGAATTCAACTGATAAAAATATCAAATATCAAATGTATGTAAATTCAAAGTCAGTTTCTATGAAAATTTTACCACACTCAATACAGACATTACTCTATAAATAGCCTATTGCGATCCTTGGTCCTTATCGTCCCTTTCTACTGAATTTGAAAGAATAGAATTTGGTTTTGAAGAGGGTAATTCTTCGACTTTTTTTAGTTTGGACATCATAATACGAGTTCTAGTTCCAACTAGTGAGTCTAATTCATGATTTGCTTCATTTATTTTCTTTTGAGCTTTATCTAATACCCCTCCAAATTTCCCAAATTCTGTTTTTACAGCTCCTAAAATATCCCAAACTTCACTGCTTCTTTTTTGGATGGCTAATGTTTTAAATCCCATTTGTAAACTATTAAGCATTGCTGCTAGAGTAGTAGGACCAGTAATAATAATTTTGAATTCTCTTTGCAATATAGCAACTAAATCTGGTTGTCTAACTACTTCAGCAAAAAGGCCTTCTACAGGGAGAAACATGATACCAAAGTCAGTCGTATTTGGCGGGTCAATATATTTATCTCGAATATCGCGTGCAAATTTCTTAATACTCTGAACCAACGCTTTTTTAGCATCTAATATTCCTTTTTTATCATTGAGATCATAGGCTTCTTGTAGTCTAACATAGTTTTCTTGAGGGAATTTTGCATCTACTGGAAGAAAAACCTCTTTACCAAAATCATCTTTGCCTGGAAGTTTTATAACAAATTCTACATGATCATTTGAACCTTGTTTTGTTTTTACATTTGATTCATACTGCTCGGGTGCCATGATTTGTTCCAAGATGCTACCCAACTGTATTTCTCCTAAAATTCCTCGTGTTTTTACATTACCCAGAACATTCTTCAAATCGCCAACATCATTTGCAAGATTTTGCATTTCTCCTAACCCTTTTTGAACCGCTTCTAATCGATCACTTACTAACTTAAATGAATGACCTAATCGTTCTTCGAGAGTTTTGTGGAGTTTTTCATCCACAGTTTCACGCATTTTCTCGAGTTTTAATTCGGTTGATTTTATGAGTTCATCTTGTTTAACGGTCATTGCATCAAACTTATCTTTTTGAAGATCATTGAAATCTTTGATGTTTTGGCTAAACTGAGTACTGAAATCTTTGAGTGATTGATTGAGTTCTTGTCGGTTATCTTTTGCGTTCTTGGTTAAACCCTCACTGATTTGAGTGAGTTTTTCTTCTAATTTTTTAGTGAGTGAATTTAATCCTTCTGCAAGCTCTTTTCGATTATCAGTTAACGAAGCGGCTAGTTCTGTACGATTTTCTTTCGACTCGTTTTTGAGTTCATTTCGAAATGAGTCTATACCATTAGAGCCATTTTTTGAATTGGTTTTGACCCAAATGAGTACCAACATTAGAAGGCATAACGACGTCAGTACAAGTTCTACTATTTCCATAATAATAATTTTATCCGTTTGTGAATATTGAATTTACGTAAATTATTGGGAATACAGAATGTTTTTGAATCAAATATTTATACGTTGTATTTACTTGTAAATTCAAGTTTGGTTTCATTTATCTTATTCTAAATTACTTTTAGCCCTATTCAATCGGTCACTAATTGCCCGACCTATACCTTCTTGTTTGATATTTTCTATAATAATACAGTCTGATGCATCTTTATCAGCAAGTCGCATAGTGGTGAATAATCTATTTGCTATTTCACTCAAGTTGTAATTTTCGGACAAGTAATACGTGTGTTCAGACGGATAATCGTGATATTCATAATATAGAACAGAGCAATTTTTTTTAGGGTTCTCTTTCAGAAAGTCAATTATTGATTCTACAAGATATAAGGGCTTTTGTGTACTATAATGTTTTTTTAATTGTCCTGGTGTTTGAATGGTTTTTGTAGGTTCACTTGAAATATTAAATCCTGTTTTTTGAGCAATAAACTCTTGAGAAATTCCACCTTCTCTGAGAATTTGAACATTTCCATTTTCGATAGATACAATAGTGCTTTCGATTCCAATAGTAGAATTTCCTCCATCTAAAATATATTCAATCTGGTTGCTAAATCCTTCGTCTACGTGTTTTGCAGATGTAGGACTTACTGTGTTTGAAATATTAGCACTTGGTGCTGCCAAAGGAAAATCGATTTGGTTTAATAAATTAAGGGTAATTGGGTGGTTTGGGATTCTCAGTACAACATGAGAAGATCCTGCAGTAATAATATCGGGGACAATAGCACTTTTGGGTAATAAGATGCTTAAAGATCCTGGCCAAAAGTGATGAGCCAGCTTTTCGGCTTCGATTGGAAAATGAGTTACATATTTTTTGGCCGCTTCTATATGTGGTACATGCAATATGAGCGGGTTAAAATTTGGTCTATTCTTAACGCGGTATATTTCTGCTATTGCTTCAGGATTTAGTCCATTAGCGGCAAGTCCATATACAGTTTCTGTGGGGATAGCTACGAGTTTACCTTGGCTAAGCAGGTTAGCAGCTTTGGTAACATCAGTTCCTATCATGAGGAATTTCGTTTGAGATCAAATTTGTCAATTTTGTTATACAAATGACTGCGTTGGATATCAATTTCGGCAGAAGTTTTGGCGAC
This sequence comes from Bacteroidia bacterium, assembly GCA_016779945.1. Taxonomy (GTDB): domain Bacteria; phylum Bacteroidota; class Bacteroidia; order NS11-12g; family UBA9320; genus UBA9320. The sequence goes on from JADHMR010000002.1 coordinate 31,454, forward strand.
ATTCCAATTATTCTTTTTCAATTTTGCATCAATAAACATTTTTTCTGCATAATCTTTAAAATCTTGAAAACGACTAAATTCATTGATTGCATCAATAGTTCCCGGTTTTTTCTTACCGTTATTAGCGTATAGTTGAATGTCTTCTTCAGTAATTTTTTCGTCGCACAAAATCACAAGGCGTTCTACAATATTTCGAAGTTCACGGATGTTTCCACTCCAGTAAATATTTTTAAGTCCTTGCATAGCACTTGCAGTGATTTGTTTTTTGTTGATGCCATTGTCTTGACAAATGTCTTCCATAAATTTTTCTGCTAGAATGGGAATATCATCCACTCGTTCGTTGAGGGTAGGAATATGGACTACGATTACTGAAATTCTGTGATAAAGATCTTCTCTAAAATTACCGTCTTCAATTTCTTGCATCAAATCTTTATTGGTAGCTGCAATTATTCTAACATCTACCTCAATATCTTTTTCACCACCAACACGAGTAATTTTATTTTCTTGTAGGGCTCTTAATACTTTAGCTTGGGCTGCTAAACTCATATCCCCAATCTCGTCTAGAAATAGGGTGCCACCAGACGCTTTCTCAAATTTTCCAAGTTTTTGTTTGATTGCAGAGGTAAAAGATCCTTTTTCATGACCAAATAGTTCACTCTCGATAAGTTCACCCGGAATCGCTGCACAATTAACTTCAATGATAGGTTTATCTGCACGGTTACTTTTTTCGTGCATCCATCGTGCAACAAGTTCTTTGCCTGTTCCATTTTCACCAGTGATTAGAACACGTGCATCAGTAGGAGCAACTTTTTCGATGGTCTTTTTGATTTTTTTAATACTAGGAGAATCACCTAATATTTCACGTGTTTTGGTGATTTGACGTTTTAATACTTTTGTTTCAATCACCAAGTTGTTTTTGTCAACTGCATTTCTTACAGTAATTAACAACTTATTTAAGTCCGGCGGTTTATTAATGAAATCAAAAGCTCCTTTTTTAGTAGCTTCGATAGCAGTTTCTATGGTGCCATGACCAGATATCATAATAAATGGGAGTTCTGGTGCAATAGTTTTAGCTTTTTCTAAAACTTCAATGCCATCGAGTTTTGGCATTTTAATGTCTGATAAGACCGCATCATAATTGTATTTTTTAATGAGAGCTATTGCTTTTTCTCCGTCTTTAGCTTCCTCAATCTCATATCCTTCATACTCCAATATTTCACGGAGTGTTTCTCTGATACTTTGTTCGTCATCTACGATTAGTATTCGTGCCATGTGGTTTAAGTCTTTTCTTTGTTATTAAAAAAAAATGGCAAAACTATAAGCCGGGTTCTGTCTCTTCGCCGTGGCGAATGAGCTTATCATTTATCTATGCAACCTACCCTCTACAGCGGTTAGAAATCTAACACTAGGACGAGTAGCCCTAAATCTGTAGTTTACTTGGTTTTACAACATGCAAGGTTTGTACGGTATGAATATTACTATTTATACCTGTGAGCTCTTACCTCACTTTTTCACCCTTATTCGCCTAAACGAACGGTTATTTTCTGTTACACTTGCTGTTATCTTAGTTTTTCAACTAAAATACCCTTTGTTTCCAAAGGTGCATTACTCTATGTTGCCCGGACTTTCCTCAGCTATGAAACATACCCGCGATAAGCCGTTTTGCCATTACAAATGTATAGTTTTTTAAACGCTTATTTTATGCTAGTGTTATTCACGGAATATGAACAGCTATAATATGCTTGAGAATTGATCGGGTTTTATGATAAATCTAATCCACAACAATCTTATAATTTGTTATTAAGATTATATAAAACTAGACACGCAAAGGTTGTTTCTTTGCAAGCATAGAACGTAATAACGTATATGACACTAATTAAATCAATTTCAGGAATACGCGGAACTATCGGTGGATCAGAAGACCAGGGTTTAACTCCGCTTGATATTGTAAAATACACTGCAGCTTATGCTGACACTGTCATTAAAGGTGACAATAAGAAAATAGTTGTTGGTCGTGATGCTCGTATATCTGGATTAATGGTTAATCAATTGGTCTGTGGTACTCTAATGAGCAAAGGGATTGATGTTGTAGATCTTGACTTAAGTACGACTCCAACTGTTGAGATGGCAGTTGTTAAAGAGAAAGCTGCAGGAGGAATTATTTTAACTGCAAGTCATAATCCAAAACAATGGAATGCTCTTAAATTACTAAATAATAAGGGAGAGTTTATTTCAGAGAAAATGGGCAATAAAATCATTCAAAAAGTACAAGATTCTGATTTTGAATTTAATGATGTTGATTCCTTAGGAAGCTATCACTTAGAAAGTGGCTACATCGATTGGCACATTGACGAAATACTAAAGCTTTCTATTGTGGATACTTCTATTATTCGTAAAAAGAATTTTACAGTTGTTGTGGATGCAGTAAACTCTACTGGAGGTATAGCTGTTCCTAAATTACTCAAAAAATTAGGTGTAGCTAATGTAATTGAAATTTACTGCGAACCTACTGGAAAGTTCCCACATAATCCCGAACCGTTACCAGAGCATCTTACTGATTTATCTGCTGAAGTCGTCAGAAATAATGCTGATTTAGGAATTATTGTAGATCCAGATGTAGATCGATTAGCTTTTGTAAATGAAAACGGTGATGTGTTTGGAGAGGAATACACGTTGGTAGCTGTTGCAGACTATGTATTAAGCCAGACCAAAGGAAATACAGTGTCTAATTTGTCGAGTACTCGTGCTTTAAGAGACGTTACAGAAAAACGAGGAGGAATGTATCATGCAAGTGCAGTAGGAGAAGTTAATGTTGTTAAAATGATGAAGAAGACAAGTGCCGTTATTGGTGGTGAAGGAAATGGTGGTATAATTTTACCTGAACTACACTACGGAAGGGATGCACTTGTTGGAATCGCACTATTTTTAACCCATTTGGCTAAAGAAAATAGACCTATGAGTCATTTGAAGGCTAGTTATCCTAATTATATAATCAGCAAAAATAAAATTCAATTGATTCCAGAAATTGATGTTGATTTAATTTTAGATCGCATCAAAGAAAAATATAAGAATCAACCTATAAATACGGTAGATGGTGTTAAAATCGAGTTTGATACTGAATGGGTTCACCTAAGAAAGTCAAATACTGAGCCAATAATTAGAATATATGCTGAGGGAAACACTCTAAGTGTGGCAGATAGTCTTGTAAACAAAATTAAATCAGATATTAAAGAACTCACTTCTTGATCATCTTATAGTTATTATTACTATAACTAAATAAACTATATTTGCTACTACCTTGATTGTCTTGAAGAAATTTAATCTTTTCTGCTTGCTCATATTTCTTTTGCTAACAACTAGAAATTACGGGCAATCATACTCTGCCAATGGAAATGCAAGGTCTTTAGGGGGTGATTGTTATCTTCTTACTGGAGCTTTAGATTGGCAATTGGGTTCGGTATGGTATGCCGATCCAATTGATTTGTCTAAAGATTTTGATTTAGAATTTTATTTAAATTTCGGGAATAAAGACGGATCAGGTGCAGATGGTATTGTCTTTGTAATGCAGGATGTCAGCAATAAGGCAATTGGAAAGTCGGGAGGTGGACTAGGATTTGAGGGTTTTTCTCCAAGTTTTGGCGTAGAGTTTGATGACTTTAACAATGAGAGCATGGGCGATTTATCTAGTGATCATATCGCCATTTTAAAAAATGGAAGTGTGGATCATCGAAGCTCCAATAGTATTAGTGCTCCTGTAACTGCAATTTCTGGTGGAGGTAACATTGAAGATGGACAAGATCATCTTGTACGAATGGTATGGGTTGAAGATACAAAAGAGTTTCAGGTTTGGTTTGATTGTGAATTAAGACAACGTATTTTCTATGACATTCAAAACAATATATTTAACGGTGATAATTTGGTTTATTGGGGATTTACATCATCAACTGGGGGCTTAAACAACCGTCAATCAGTTTGTTTAAGAGATGATATATTAGTCGATGACACAATGACCTTGTGTAAAGGAGAATCAATCCTTCTAAATTCAAGAGAAAGTAAAAATAACCAGTATACATGGTCACCCGATTTATATTTAAGTGATAATTCAATTCGGAAACCATCTTGTTCCACTACCGAGCCTATTACTTATTACGTAGAATATAAAGATTTGTGCGATAATGTTTTTAAAGACACCTTATTTGTCGATGTAGATCAACCTTTTTTGATTGATGACTTTACCGATACATTGCTATGCAACGGCTCAGGGTATTCATTTGATTTTACCTCTAAATACGATTCGGTTTATTGGAATAGTGGCTCTCGAAATAAAAAAATAACTTGGATAAATGAGGGAGAATACGCAATGAGGGCTTGGCAGGGCGTATGTTATGACGATGATACGTTTAATATCACAGTAAGTGAAAATCTAGAAATTAAGTTTTCGGGAGATACAACATTTTGTGAGGGAGATTCTACACTTTTGAGTCTTGATATCACACCAAGCGATGCGGTATATCAGTGGGAAGACGGATTGTCAAGTTTATCACGATATTTCAGTTCTACAGACGATGTTCTTGTAAAAGCCAAGAATAGCTGTGACTCTGTAACTCAAGCATATTCTATTCGGGAAATTATTTTAGAAGAATTTTCTCTTGGCAATGACACACTACTCTGCATTGGAGATACGCTTACCATTGGGCCAGTAACACAAAACACGATTGACTATTTATGGAGTAATAATAGTAGCCTATCAAGAATAGATGTGACTGAGGCAGGAACTTATATCCTTGAAATTAGCAAAGAAAGCAAATGTTATGACTCAGATACAATTGTAGTAAGTGATTTAGATATTCCGTTATTGGATAACCTAGACGATGTTCTTTTGTGTAAAAGAGAGAAAATTGAGGTGTCTATACCTAATGCAAATGGGGAAGTGATTTGGAATAATCAAGAAATTGGAGAGTCGATTACTTTGGAAAATATTAATGGTAGGATAGATGTTAAGATGACTAATGTATGTGGAGAGGATAGTACCTCTTTTGAAGTTAATTTGGTTGATTGCTACTGTGACATGATTTATCCAAATGCATTTACACCAAATGAGGATAATTTAAATGATAATTTTAGACCTACACCAGACTGTCCTAAGCTTTCTGAATTTAAATTACAGATCTATAACCAATGGGGAGAGTTACTTTTTGAAAGTACAGATATAAATAAGTATTGGGACGGTAGTTTCCAAAATGTTAGATGTCAGGATGGAGTATATTTTTGGACATCAAATTGGAAGGGAATACTCAATGGAATCATACAGGAACAATCCTCAAGTGGGATTGTACATTTGATACGATAAAAAAAAAGTCTCTCATGGTTGTGAGAGACTTTTATGTATACTGGTTTAAATAATTATTCTTCGGTTTTTTCTTCTTGAACTGTTTCTGTTGATTCAGTTTCTTTAGCAACTTCATTCTTGGGTGAAGCTTTTTTAGCTTTTGCTGGTTTTGTATTCATAGATGATATTACATCCATAACTCCACCTACTACTACACCAGATTCTTCTTTGTTAGGAGATTCTACTGTAGACTTAGTTTTTAATCTTTTGATAGTTTTTACTCTAACTTTTGCTACAGTCTTATTTTTTCTACCTTTTCTTTCTAATCGTGTTACTCCCATTGCTAAAAATTTGTGCAAATGTAATACTTTTACACTTGATATTTAATCATGATACGAAAAAAAATAAGTAGTTCTATTCCGTCATTTTTTTATTCGTATAACACAAATGCTCCTTTTAAGCATTGCACAATGTGTGGTGAGCCCTTGCATAATTCATCGCGTTATTTCATTGAAAAGGTTTTTAAACAAAATAGGGTACTCAATATTTCAGAGATAGTATACGAGTATGCCATTTGTGAATCGTGTGCAAATTCGATGTCTAATGAAATTAGTAATGATAGCAAGGCAGCCATTACTCAATTATATGAAACACATAGTGAAAATTTACTTCGTAAGCTAGATTATCTTCATAGAACAGAGAAGTATTCCATTAATAGTTGGGTAGATCGTTGTTCAATGACAGGCAAACAGGTCAGGTTATGCAATGAATATGCAGTAAATGGTATTATAGAAAATGGTGGCTTGGTATATGAACATACACCAATAGTAATCTCAGATGATTTTGTTCAAAAAATACAAGATGTATTATCAGAGGAGACTAAAGAAACTTTTGATGATTTCAAAAAACAAATCACGGACGGAGATCCGTCAGTTGAGGATTTAGTTTTTTCACCTACACCAGGTTTAATTTAGATTTTTCTCATAAAAAAAGTCCTCTTTCGGTAAAGAGGACTTTTTTTATGAGTTATTAAAAACTTAAAATTGATTAATCAATGATTGTTACTTTCTTACTAGAAACTGCGTTACCAGCCTTAATAGTGTAGATATACATACCAGCATCTAAATCGCTGATATTAACGTCAGTTTTGTGCTCGCCGCTTGTGTAGTAGTCGTTTGCAATTTCTTTTACTTTGTTACCAAGTAAATCATAGAGCTCAATGGTAACATTGCTAGCGTTAATTAAATTAAAGTCTGCTTTTAAATACTCGCTTTTGCGAACTGGATTTGGATATAGACCAAAAGTTATGTTGTTGTTAAGTTCTTCTGTACCAAGTTTATCCGTAGAAATATGAACAGCGTAGTTTAAGTATCGATCTTGGAAATATGCATTTCCTGGAACTGAATTTTGCCAGCCGTTTTGATCACCACCGTATCCAATTGCACCTGGCACCCACCAGGAATTGTTACAATATACGGTTTGTGGAACCATGACAGAATTGTTAATAAACATACTATGTCCAAAGTAATTCAATTTATTGGTTATTTCAGAACCATCTCTTGCTTCCATGGTGTCACCAAATTGGTATGGAACCATTGTAGCAAAAGATATACTAAAACCAAAAACATTTTTAAATTCTAAGTTAGTTTTCGCAGCATCAGAATCAATGTTAAATCCTGCTGGTAATGGTATAGTACGTCCTCTTGAAAACCAACCCTCATTTGTTGGTCGAGATGTAGTATCTTCAATTGTAAGTGGAATACGTACTTCGTATGCTGTGTTGTTTGAACCATGAAGACTTGGTGTCCAATTGTCTGGTTTCATAAATAAATTTGGATCCTCACCAGTTGGGGTAAACTGGCCACTCGCCAAATTATCATACTTAAAAAATTGAACTATTAGAGTATCAACTACATCAGTCATTGTTCCGCTTACATCTATCTCATCTATATATCTGACATATAAGTATGGGAAATATATTGAATCAACCGTATATTGATTATAACGAGATAATATAATATTATCATCAGATAATTCTAAATTAGGATCATTAGGTGTGAATGCTGCTCCTACTGAGTTCCAAGGATAATGAGAAGCTGCACCGTCATCATTTACAAATTTTGCAGCAGTATCTTGAAATAAGAAACTCACGTATCGGTCTAATGCTGTTAGTTGTGAGATTGCATCTACTGGAAATTTCCAGTTGCTGTAATTTGCTTTACGTTTTAAATTTTCGTTTTGAAGTTGCTCAGAAATAATTTCTTTGCCTTTAAAATAATTGGCTCTAACTTCAGTTTGTGCATTTACGTAGTAAAATGTGCTGCTTATAAATAGAGCAACCATTGCTAGTTTGTGTAGTACTTTAATCATTATTAAATTGTATTTAAATAGAATTCAAATTTAGGTTATTTTATTAAAATCTAATAATTAAAATGTCATAATAAATTCAGAACAAGCTATATATCACCTGCCATAGGGCGTAGAATAATCTCTTCCATTACGGTTGTGTCTGAAAGCTCATAGGCGGTCCAAATTAGTTTTGCAATAGATTCTGGTTCGCTGAATCGATTTTTGGGTAAATCCGTGCCAGCCCAGGAATTGGTTAATGTTGCTCCGGGCATAACAGCACTTACTTTGATTCCATCCTCTTTTAGTTCTTCCCTTAGCACTTTTGTAAAACCCAACTGTGCATATTTACTAATGCAATAAGAACCCCCATTTAAGTATGGTGTAATACTTGCAGTTGAACAAATGTTGAAGATATAGGGTTTTTTTGATGGTCTGATTGCATCAATAGTTTTCCTTGTTAAATGATAAGTAGATGCTAAGTTGGTATCTATTTGTTTTTCAAAACACCCTTCTTCTTCATCCATGAGTTTTCCGGGCATAAATACACCCACATTATTAACTAAAATATCGATTACATTTTCTTTAGCTCTTACGTACTTTGCAAATTGGATGACCCCCTCTTTGGTGGAGAGGTCAGCGGCAAATTGAAAAAGATTAGGATGGGTAAAATTGGGGTCAATACTTCGGGCTGAAGTATATACTTTAAATCCTTTCGTCAATAAAAGTTGACACACTGCCTTACCAATACCTTTAGTTCCTCCGCTGATTATTGCTACTTTCATGGTTAAAATCTTTTGACAAATGTATGTACAAATGATTTTGTTTTATGGAGCTTTGTTAAGTTTTTCATAAGCTGTGGACTATTTCATTCGTATAGAATACAGATGTATGTATCTTTACCCCCGTTATGACATTCTTTTATCACTTTGGTAATTACATCCTATTTATAAAGGGGATGTTTTCTAAACCTGAAAAATTATCGGTATATATTGATCGCACGATTACCGAGATGAATAACATTGGCGTAGGTTCACTCTCAATTGTGGTAATTATTGCTGTTTTTCAAGGTGCTGTGACTACTTTACAAATTGCTTATCAACTCATTTCTCCATTAATAGCCAAGCCAGTTATCGGTTCAATTGTTAGTGATTCTTCAATGCTTGAGCTAGCACCAACCATAACCTGTCTTGTATTGGCCGGGAAAGTGGGCTCTCATATTGCCTCTGAAATTGGAACTATGCGTGTGAGCGAGCAAATAGACGCTCTCGAAGTCATGGGAATTAATTCAAGCGGGTATCTTGCCTTGCCTAAAATTGTTGCTGGATTGATTATGATACCATTGCTAGTGATCATTTCAATTTTTTTAAGTAATTTAGGAGGAATAATAGCAGGAGAGGCCTCAGGTATTTTAACTTATGAGGAGTATTTACAAGGTGCTCGAGAATCTTTTTTGCCGTTTAATCTTTTGTTTTCACTGATTAAGGCATTTACCTACGCATTCATTATAACATCCGTATCTGCATTTCAAGGCTATACAACCAACGGAGGAGCACTTGAGGTAGGTGCAAGTAGTACAAAGGCGGTTGTTTATAGTGCTGTAGCCATTTTATTTTCAGACTATATTTTAGCTCAAATATTACTATGATAGAATTAATCAATGTTTCAAAGTCATTTGGTGGGGTTGAGGTATTAAAGAATGTTTCGACAAAATTCGAAACAGGTAAAGTAAATCTTGTTATCGGAAGTAGTGGACATGGAAAAAGTGTTATGATGAAATGTATGGTTGGTTTATTAAAGCCTACCTCTGGAAATGTAATGTATGACGATCGTGATTTTACAAACCTGGAGTATTCACAACTTCGTGAAGTTAGAAAAGAGATTGGAATGCTTTTTCAAGGTACTGCTTTGTTTGACTCGCTAACCGTTGAACAAAATGTGGAGTTTACTCTAAAAATGTTTACTTCAATGACTCCAGCTGAGAGAAAAGATAGAGTAGATTTCTGTCTTGAACAGGTCGAAATGCAAGGAATTAACAATAAGTTTCCTGCTGAAATAAGTGGAGGTATGAAAAAACGTGTAGGTATTGCTAGAGCAATTGCCCTTGATATCAAGTATTTATTTTGCGACGAACCAAATTCAGGGTTAGATCCAGTAACATCCCGTGTTATTGACGAACTTCTAAAAAGTATCACAGAAGAATTTAATATAACCACCATAATCAATACTCACGACATGAAAACAGTCTTTGATATTGGCGATGATGTTATTTTTATTTACAAGGGAAAAAAAGAATGGAGTGGTAAAGTGAAAGATATTCACTCTAGTAATAACGATATGCTTACAAACTTTATCAAAGCATCTTATTTCGATTAATTTTTAACAACTATAATTCAATATGAAAAAAATAGTATTAGTATCTCTAACGGCAATTTTTTTATTTTCTTTTAAATCCGATTCATTTGAAGAAGGGATGTTTCCCATGAGTCAACTCAATTCACTTGATTTAAAAAATGCGGGTTTAGAAATTTCAATAAATGACATTTATAACGAATCAAAACCTGCATTAGTTAATGCGTTGGTTCGTCTTGGTGGATGTACAGGCTCATTTATCTCCAATACGGGGCTGATTATTACAAATCATCATTGTGTTTTTAGTTCTGTAGCTTCAGTGAGCTCATCAGAGAATAATTATTTAGAGAATGGATTTTATGCCTCAGACAAAGCAGATGAAATCAAGACATCTTTACCATGCAAGATTACGATGTCATACCAAGATGTTTCTGAGGCGGTTTTAGAAGGTATCAATACAAACACACCCGCATTAGAGAAGCAAGAAATTATTGAAAAAAATAGAAAATTGATACTTGAACGAGAACAAAAGTCTAATCCAAATTTAACACCTGAAATATCTGAAATGTTAGTGGGTAAGTCATATACGTTGTTTTTATACAAGACATTGAGTGATGTGAGATTGGTATATGTACCACCAAAAAATATTGGTAAATTTGGTGGTGAGACCGATAATTGGGAATGGCCTAGACATAATGGTGATTTTTCGATTGTTCGTGCATACGAAAATGGACTGCCTTATATACCCGAAAAACACCTTGAGGTTAATCCTTCAGGTACATCCGAGGGAGATTTTACTTTCATACTCGGATATCCAGGAAGAACGTATAGAAACCAAACTGCTCAATTTCTAGACTATCAAAATAGCTATGTTTTACCAATCATAGCTGATTGGTTTGATTTTCAGATTAACGCAATTAAAGATTTTGCTGGAAATGATGTAGATATGAAGTTAAGATATAGTGGAAGATTGGCAAGTTTGAATAATACTTCAAAAAACTTCAAGGGAAAGATGCAAGGTCTCCAGCGTACAGATGTGATTGCTCAAAAATATAGCAACCAAAAGAAATTAGCTGATTTTGCTGTGAACAACTCATCATTTAAAAACTACCAACCGTTGTTTCAGAAAAACAAGGAGTTAAATGAAAGAAAATTTGCTTTGGCAAGAGATTATATCTATCTAAACGAGTTGTATAGAAATGGTATTTTTAGTGGAGCTGCGTTTACACAAATAAACAACGAAAGTATCCAATCATTGTCAAAAGATGAACGCTTGTCATATTTGGAGAAAAATTCGTCTAAAATTCTCAAACAATTATCCTCATACCGGGGATTAGAATCAAAGTTATCACTTGAAAAGAAACTTTTTTCAGAGCTATTATATCAGCTTTCTTCAAGTAATCTATCAGAAATCAAATTTTTATTTGATCACAAGTTCTATTCAGGTTTCAGTGATTCTCGGAAGTCTGCATACAAATTTGCTGAAATGTTGTGGGAGAGTTCCAAATTAAGAAGAATCCAAAAAAATAATAGTTTAATGGATACAGACTTAGCGAAGTTTTTGAAAACAAATGACGAACTGATAGCTTTTGCTGCAAGGGTTAATCGAGTGTTTAGTGGTATGCAAAAAGAGATGATTCAGGTAAATGCCGAGATTGATGCTATTATTCCGCGTTTTAATGATATTGAAATGGAAATGAAAGGTGGAAGTTTTATCCCAGATGCAAATGGCACATTAAGATTTACATACGGCTATGTTAGAGGATACGAACCAAAAGATGCAGTAATAGCTAGTCCATATACAACCGTGAGTGGAATACTAGAAAAAACAGAGGGTTCTACAAATACCGATTATTTTCTTCAATCTGAGTTTGTGAAAAAGATGAAAACAATCGAACCTGCCGATGTTCTAAAAAGTAATGCTAATGGTAGTGTTGTGGTAGGACTATTATACAATATGGATACTACTGGTGGAAATAGTGGAAGTCCAATTATGGATAGTAAAGGAAGACTTGTGGGAGTTAATTTTGATAGGGCATATACGGCTACAATAAATGACTATGCTTGGAACGAAAGTTATAGTAGGTCTATTGGAGTTGATATCCGTTATGTTTTATACATCATGAAATACTTTGGTCAAGCTGATGAAGTCCTTGACGAAATGGGGGTAAAGCTCTAATTATCTTAATACATCACTGCTAACGCCAGTAAAACTGAATCCACCATCATGAAATAGGTTTTGCATGGTAACCATTTTAGTGAGGTCAGAAAATAACGATATACAGTAGTCTGCACAGGTATCTGCATCTGCATTTCCTAATGGTGACATTTTTGAAGCAAAACTCATAAAATCGTCAAACCCTTTTACGCCACTACCAGCAGTTGTTACCGTAGGAGATTGAGAAATGGTATTAATTCTTACTTTAGACTTTTTTCCATAGTGATATCCAAAGTTTCGAGCAATACTCTCTAAAATTGCCTTACTCTCAGCCATTTCACTGTAATCGGGGAAAACACGTTGTGCTGCAATGTATGTTAGCCCCAGAATAGAACCCCAATCATTGATTGCATCTGCCTGATAACATGCCTGAATCATTTTGTGAAATGATAGTGCTGATATATCATAGGTTTTGTGAGTCCAATCATATTTGAGATTGGTATAATCTCTCCCTTTTCGAACATTTAAACTCATTCCTATAGAATGTAAAAGGAAATCGAATTTACCGCCAAAATGTGCCTTAGATTTTTCAACTAGTTCTATGACTTGGTCATTATCTGTAACATCACATGGTATTATTGGTGCGTTGATTTTTTCGGATAGCTCATTTATTGCTCCCATACGCATAGCTATTGGTGCATTAGTAAGTATAATTTCTGCACCTTGTTCAACACATTTTTCAGCTACTTTCCATGCTATTGAATTACTATCTAGTGCTCCAGATATAATTCCTTTTTTTCCTTTTAATAAATTATTAGCCATAGTTTTATTGATTTTACCGTGCAATGTTAAAATAAATTAAATCGTAAAAAAAGTGTCTTCATTGGAAAAAAATAAATTGAGAAACTTAAATCACGATATTGATTTTTATAATTGAGTACATTTGTGATAATCAAAAAAGACATAAAATTTGAATTCAATTGAGAATACATTAAATGAAGTACTGAATGGCGATAAATTATTCTTATTGGCGGGACCGTGTGCTGTTGAAAATGAAAAAATCACTATGCAAACTGCGGAGTACTTGAAAAAAGTCACTGATAAACTGGATATTCCGTTTGTATTTAAATCTTCTTACAGGAAGGCTAATAGAACTAACGCATCGTCATTTACTGGGATAGGAGATGATAAAGCATTAAAGTTACTTGGAAAGGTTCGAGCAACATTTGACATTCCAATTGTTACAGATATTCATGAAAGTAAAGAAGCTGAAATTGCAGCTGAATATGTAGATATTCTTCAAATACCTGCTTTCCTATTTCGTCAAACAGAACTTTTACAGGCTGCTGCCAAAACTGGAAAGGTAGTAAATATAAAAAAAGGACAATTTGCAGCCGCTGAGTCAATGAAATTTGCCGCTCAAAAGGTAGTAGATTCATCTAATCCTAAAGTTCTTTTAACTGAGCGAGGAAATATGTTTGGATATGGCGATATGATTGTTGACTACAGAAATATAGTTTGGATGAAAGAAATGGGTTATCCGGTTGTGATGGACTGCACGCATTCATTACAACAACCAAATAATGGTTCGGGTGTTACAGGAGGATTACCACAACTTATCGAACCACTCGCAAAAGCAGCAGTATCAGTTGGTGTAGATGGTCTTTTTATTGAAACTCATCCAGACCCAAGTTCTGCTTTAAGTGACGGTGCTAATATGCTTCCTCTACATAAAATTGAAAATCTTTTAAATAAGTTGCTCCAATTACGAGCTGCATTGTAAGATTTAAATCAGATTTTGTATAAAATCGATGTTCATTTATCAATTTGTCATCAGATTAAATACTTTCGTATCACTTTTAGAAAATATCAATGTCATTATACATTAACGAAATAGTATCCGTAGCGGGTAAACCTGGTCTTCAAAGACTTATTGTAAAAAGAGCAAATGGACTGATTGTTGAGTCTTTAAACGGAGATAAAAAACGATTTCCTACTTCACTCACTCAAAAAGTTTCGTTTTTGAGTGACATTTCCATGTACACCTACGATGGGGACAAAAAATTGGAAGACATACTTAAGACACTTCATCAAAAAGTCGAGGGAGGTCTTGAATTGATCAGTAAGAAAAATAGTAGTCAAGAGATTCAAACATTTTTTAGAAAAATAGTTGAGGATTACGATGAAGATCAAGTGTATAACTCTGATATAGTCAAACTGGTAAGTTGGTACCGACTTTTAAAGGATCAACTGGACTTTAATCAATTGACCGAGCCTGAGAATGACGAAAAAGTGAAAGAAGCTAAGAAATCAAACGCTAAAGCAAATCTAAAAAAGCCAGTCGCTAAAAACACGCCTAAAGCTCAAAATAAGGCAAAGGGTGGTGTCAAAAAAAGTGGTAATCTTAAAGCAGGTTAGTTCCTTACCAATTTTAATGCTATCCATGCCATTGGTATGTATGCAAAAATGATATCAACTGCCGAGGGTATTAGTGGTGTTCCAATCATATTTGCTGCAAAAATGCCTCCAATCAAGAAAAATACACCAACTGTATAGGCAAATAAGTTCTTTTTTACTGTAGCAATCTTTGCTGCAATATATGCACCCGAAAGTGTTCCTAAAGCATGAGCCAAAAAGGGCATTACATAATTTTTGGGTTGGAATAAATGAATATTGTTACGTAATGAATTAACATCTTCGGGGTCAATGCCTGCGGGTAATGGTATCAGATTATTACTTATTGATATTATACTCATATTGACCATGCTCCCTATAATTAATCCCAGTACAAGGCCAATAATATTTTGAATTTTAGATTTCATATTATATTGTAATCTCACAAAATTAGAAAATACACCTATTTAATGTATGCACTTTTTAAATCAAGGTGATTGAGCGGGTTTATCTTAACCTGTTTTACCTTTTTATTTTTTAACCAAACACTCTCATCATAATATAGCAATATGAATGGCTGATCGTTGCGAAGTTTATTTTCCATTTTTGATATTAGTTTTTCTTTTTCAAAAATATCTGAAGTATTAATTAAGCTATCGTAAGCGAAATCAAAATCATGGTTTGAATACCGCGTATAGTTTGGGCCATTTGGAGCTTTATTGGGTCCAAAAAAACATGCCATGTAATTTTCTCCGTCAGGATAATCTGCAATCCAGCTACTTCTAAAAAAAGTAAGTTCACCTGCAGATTTTTGTTGTTTAAGAAGACTTGATGGAATGACATCAATTTTGATATCTATACCTATTTCTGCACAATTATTCTGAACTAAAATACATAAATCTAAGTAATTTGATGTAGTAGTAAGTGTTATGGATTCCCCATTTTTGAAGCCTGACGCCTTTAAGTACTTTCTTGCTAAATCAAGATTATATGCAGGGTTATCATAATTTACATGATTCGGTAAACCAAGAGGTATAAAACCTCCATTTGCTGGTGTTCCTATTCCATTTCGTAGATAGTTTACCATAGCATTTCGGTCAATACAATGATGTATTGCTTTACGAAAGTTTACATCATAAATAGGAGAGGACTTATCATCCATGTTAAATGCTAGATACTCCGTATTTAAGAAAGGACTTATTTTTAAATCAAACGTATTTGAGTACTTTTTATTTAGTTTTCCGTCAGCGGATATAATTTCATCTTTGAATGAACTTTCTAAGCCCGTAAATAGGTCTAAATTTCCCTGAATGAATTCTAATAGTTCAGTTTGTTTACTCTGAATAAACTTAATAGATATTCCATCTAATTTTGGTATTTTATTAGTTTCTGTTGATTCAAAGTAAGTGGGGTTTCGAATCAGGTTTAGTTTGATACCGTCAGCCCAATTGGAAAACATAAATGGACCAGTTCCTATGGGCTTTTTCCCAAATTCATCACCATACAATTCAACGACTTCTCTTGGTATAACATAGCAGTATGCCATGGTCAGCATATTCAAAAAAGGAGTGAACGGCTTTTTTAATCTAATCTGGAAAAGGGTGTCATTTACTGCTTTAAATGGTTGGCTTTTGTCTATAATATCATTAAAAATCCAAGCTCCATCTGAAGCAGTTGTTGGATTGATGATCCGACTGAAGGAATACTCAAAATCAGACGCAGTAACCTCTCTTTTTGAGGTTTTAAAAACAGGGTGATTGTGGAAAAACACACCAGTATTGATTACAAAATTATACGTTTTTCCATCATCAGAAATGGACCATTTTTTTGCAATAGACGGAACTACATTTAACTGACTATCTAATTGAACAAGACCGTTAAATAGCTGATTTACAGCACGTATATTTTCTTGGGTGCGGGCAAATGCGGGATCTAACGAAGTAATTCCAGTAGAACTATTAAACTTAATAATCTTCTTATTGGCATTTTTGTCAGTCAAATTACAAGAAATCAACATTATACTTATGTGTATAACTATGAAAAACCTGTTAATTATCGACCTAGTATTGTGATTAGATTTGAATTTTAATCTTAGATAACGTTGAGACCTAAAATTACATATTACGGACATTCTTGTTTTACAGTTGAAATAAGTGGTAAAAGTATACTCTTTGATCCTTTTATCACACCCAATCCTAAAGCAAGTATGATCGATATTTCCACAATTCAACCTGATTTGATATTAGTAACGCATGGTCATGGAGATCACACAGCGGATTTAGTAACTATTGCAAAACAAAGTAAAGCCCAAGTTATTTCTGCATATGAAATAACGGAGTGGTTATCTGATCAGGGAGTTAAAAATGGACTCCCAATGAATATTGGAGGATCAATCAATCTTGGTTTTTGCACTGTAAAAATGGTCAAAGCTGAACATAGTAGCTCTTTTTCAGATGGTTCGTATGCGGGTAACGCTGCTGGCTTTATTATCCAATCACCTGATTGTTGTTTTTATTATGCTGGAGATACAGCTCTAACATTGGATATGCAACTTATTCCATTAAGTTATAATCTTGATTTTTCGTTTTTACCTATTGGTGATAACTTCACAATGGGTGTTGAAGACGCGGTCAGAGCTTCTAAGTTAACAGAATGTAAAAAAGTTATAGGTATGCATTTTGATACCTTTCCACCCATAGAAATTGACCATAAAGATGCTTATGATTCATTTTCTAATGCTGGAATTAACCTAATTTTACCCTTAATCAATCAAACTTTCGAACTTTAAAATATGTCAAAAATTATTTGTGTAGCTAATCAAAAAGGTGGAGTAGGAAAGACAACTACTGCAATTAACCTAGCATACAGTCTCTCAGTACTTGAAAATAGAGTACTATTAATTGATGCTGATCCTCAAGCAAATTCAACATCTCATTTAGGTTTTGATCCTAAAAATATTCGTCTTGGATTGTATGAGTTGCTAGTACAAGATTTAAATCCTTCTGATGCGATTCTCGACACAAAGTATGATTATTTAAAAATATTACCGGCTAATATTGATTTAGTTGGTGCCGAAATTGAGATGATTGATTTACCAAATCGGGAGCGTATTTTAAGTAGACTACTCGAAAAAGTTAGAGGTAGTTACGATTTTATCATCATTGATTGCTCGCCATCACTTGGATTAATAACTACCAATGCGTTGGGTGCATCAGATTCTGTATTAATTCCTGTTCAGTGTGAGTATTTTGCACTCGAGGGACTCGGAAAACTCTTGAATACCATAAAAATTGTTCAGCGAAGTATTAATACGAAGTTAGAAATTGAAGGTTTGGTTTTGACGATGTATGATTCCAGGTTGAGATTAAGCAATCAAGTGGTTGAGGAAGTTAAGTTGCATTTTCAGCAATTAGTTTTTGATACCATAATAAAAAGAAATACCACACTTAGTGAAGCACCCAGTTTTGGTTTACCAGTGCTTGAGCATGATGCAACAGCAGCGGGAAGTGTTGGCTATTTAAACTTAGCTCGGGAGTTACTCCAAAAAAATGGACTTACTAAAATCAGTGAAGAAGAAAGGATTATTCAATAAATGAGCAAAAAAGTATTAGGGAGAGGTTTAAGTGCATTATTAGAAAATGCAGATACTGACATAACCAGTATTGAGCCAAAAGCATTGCATAGCATTGCTGAAATTCAGATAAATCAAATTATTGCTAATCCATTTCAACCCCGAATAGAGTTTGATGAAGATGCTCTAAACGAACTCGCAGAATCAATCAAAGTTCATGGAATTATTCAACCGATAACTGTTCGTAAGGTAGGATATGAAAAATACGAAATCATAAGCGGTGAAAGAAGAACTCGAGCTTCTATTCTTGCCCAACGTTCTCACATTCCAGCCTATATTCGATTAGCAGATGACCAACAAATGCTTGAAATGGCATTGATTGAGAATATTCAACGTGAAAACTTAAATGCTATCGAAGTTGCCTTATCATATCAACGATTATTAGAAGAATGCGGTCTTAAACAAGAAGAATTAGGTGAACGTGTCGGTAAAAAGAGGAGTACAGTTAATAATTATTTAAGATTATTAAAACTTCCAGATGAAATTCAATTAGCGATTAAAGAAGGTCTTATAATGATGGGTCATGCTCGTGCATTGGTGAATGTGAAAGACCCAAAACGACAACTTGATATATTTAAGTCTGTTATAAACAGTAGTCTTTCAGTTAGACAAGTTGAAGAAATGGTAAAAGACGAACGAGAAAATTTAGGAGGCACCTACACAAAATCTGCAGATCGTTTTTTTGATTTTACCGATTTTTTACCTCAACGTGAAAAAATATCAAAGCAGTTAAATACATCAATTAAGTTTAAGTCAAGATCAAATAATAACGGTTCGATTATTATCAACTTTTCGTCTAAAGAAGAGTTAGAGGCAATTCTCAATAAGATGGTTTAAGTAAATTTGCAAAGCATGAGATTAATCTTCTCTATCTTTTTAACATTGAGTTCTATCTGTTATATGTTGGCACAACAGCCTTATTCAGATGATTACAAGTTATCGACTGATACTTCATTATCTGAACGTATTACAGATGAAAAAAAGTCTTGGAGTAATCCCAAAAAGGCAACAATATTTGCTTTAGCACTTCCTGGATCGGGTCAAATATTCAATAAAAGATACCTAAAAGCGGGAATAGTCTATGGTGGATTTGTTGGACTTGCATACATGTTCGACTACAACAGAGATAGTTTATCTAAATACCAAGCTGTCTATGCAGCAAAAATTGATGGAGACTCAAATACTGTTGATTTATTTCCAAATAGGTCTGAAGCATCTGTAAGAAGTGATCGCGATTTTCATAGAAAGTATCGTGATTTATCATTGATAGGTTTTGTGGTTTTGTATGCTTTACAAGCAATTGATGCCAATGTTGATGCACATCTTAAAGAGTTTAATTTAAATGAGGATTTAAGTCTGAAATTAATTCCACAAATTTATGCTAATAGACCTGGATTAGGAATGTACAATGGTTTTTCACTCCAATACAACTTCTAGAAATTCTATTAAATTCGTGGTCAAATAGACAAAAGAAATTATGAAAAACATTTCAGTTATTGGTTCTGGTACTATGGGCAATGGAATAGCTCACGTATTTGCTCAAAATGGTCATTCTGTTTCGTTAATAGATATCAATCAGGATGCTTTAGATAGAGCTTTAGGCACTATTACAAAAAACTTGGATCGTATGATAGCCAAGGAAAAAATTACGAATTTAGAAAAAGAAAACACCCTTAAAAATATCGTTACACATACTTCTATCGAATCTGGTGTTAAACATGCTAATCTCATAATTGAGGCTGCAACTGAAAATAAAGATTTAAAGTTTCAAATATTCAGAGACATGGATTTATATGCACCTAGTGATTGTATATTAGCTTCAAATACTTCTTCAATCAGTATTACTGAGCTAGCTGCACAAACTCAACGTCCCGAAAAGGTTATTGGTATGCATTTCATGAATCCAGTTCCAATTATGAAGTTGGTTGAAATTATCAATGGGTATAATACATCAGAATCTGTAACCAATTCGATTGAAAATTTAGCTAAATCAATCGGTAAAGTTCCAGCAATGGCTAATGATTATCCTGGGTTTATTGCAAATCGCATTCTAATGCCAATGATCAATGAGGCCATTTGGACACTTCATGAAGGAGTAGGTAATGTAATTAATATAGATACTGTTATGAAATTAGGGATGGCTCATCCTATGGGACCACTTCAGTTAGCCGATTTTATAGGTCTTGACGTATGTCTTGCTATTTTGGAGGTATTGAATGATGGCTTCGGAAATCCTAAGTACGCCCCATGTCCATTATTAGTTAATATGGTAAATGCTGGTAAATTAGGCGTTAAATCGGGCGAGGGATTTTATACTTGGACTCATGGAACCAAAGAATTAGTAGTGAGTAAGAGTTTTCAATAAATTTGTTAGAATACTTGCTTGTTGTTAAAAGAAGTCTGCTTAGATCTTTTTAACATTTATTGCATTGAGGCCTTTCATACCTTTTTCAAGTTGAAAAGAAACCTTGTTACCCTCATCAACATCCTCAGTTAGTCCTTTGTAGTGAACAAAGTAACTGTCACCTGTCCCAATTTCTTTTATAAATCCAAACCCTTTTTCTGTATTGAAAAAATCTATTTTTCCTTCACGAACAGCATCAATATCAAACGCTTCTTGTTTTGGAACACTTGTAACAATGTCTTCCAACTCATATTCTACCTTTTTTTCTGGATCTGGTGGGGTATCAGAGATATTACCATTTTCGTCAATGTAAGCCAACATATTATCAAGTCCGCCTCCTTTAGAGGCAGCTTTTCGTTCAGCTCTCTTTTCTTGTTTTTCTTTACGTTTTTTAAGACGCTTTTTTTCTTTTTCTTTTTTACTGTAGGTTTCTTGTGACTTTGACATTAATTATTTTAAAAGGTAATATATAAACAAAGATAATTCATCTCATTAATTTTTACAGATATTTCAACGATAATCAATCAATATCGTCTTATTTTTTGGATTACTTAAAAGTCTTTTTTGATTTTTTTAGTGAATAATATGGATTTTAGATTTGCGTTTTAGATTCAACTATTTAATTAATACGCATATTTGTTTTATGAAAAATATTTTACCCTTGTTTTTAATTTTCACATCATTTTTTGCTTGGTCACAAGATAAATTACTCACTATAGACGATGCTATAACCGGTTATCATCTTTATCCCAAAGGATTGATTGATCTTCAATGGTTGCCAGGAGGTAAATCATTCTCACAAATTATTTATGAAGATGGTAAGTCATACATCGAAGTTCAGGAGATTCAAAAGCCCAAAGGACGGATCATTAGCATTTCACTTGAGGATATAAATAGTTCGCTTTCTGATACATTTAATCTGACCAGATTGCCTCGAGCTCGATGGGTAAATAATAAAGAATTTCAGTTTGTTAGTGGTAAACGTGCGTTTCAATACCATATTGAGCTTAAAACTTCTAAAATTTTACCTTATGTGATTTCAGATTTTGTAAAAAGTCCACTCTTGTTCTCAAATGGATCGGGTTATATGGCCCATATTGATAATGGCTTAAATTACGGAGTTAAAGATAATAATCATTCAATCACCTCTGATATTGATGGAATTGTAAT
Organism: Bacteroidia bacterium; assembly: GCA_016779945.1. Lineage (GTDB taxonomy): Bacteria > Bacteroidota > Bacteroidia > NS11-12g > UBA9320 > UBA9320. Next base: position 53,238 of record JADHMR010000002.1, read on the forward strand.
CGGAGAGAGTGTGCATAGAAGTGAGTTTGGGATAACTGATGGATTATTTCCATCGCCCAACTATAATAAATTAGCTTATTACGAAATGGATGAAAGCATGGTAACCGAATATCCCTTATATCAATTATCGGATACTCCAGCCACAACAAAGATGTTGAGATATCCAACAGCTGGTTCTAAAAGTCATCATGTGAGTGTGAAAGTAAAAAATATGTATGATGATTCAGATCCAGTCATTATTCAAACTTCGGGAGATAAGGAGCAATATCTTACGAATGTATCCTGGACCCCAGATGAAAAATATTTGTTAATTGCTATCGTAAATAGAGCTCAAAATCATATGTGGTTAAATAAGTACGATGCCACAACTGGAGATTTTATTAGTACATTATTTGAAGAAAAAAATGATCGATATGTAGAACCTGAACATCCGGCTGTTTTTTTTAACGATGATCCTTCAAAATTTTTATGGTGGAGTGAGCGTGATGGATATAATCACTTGTATTTGTATTCTGACGAGGGTAGACTTATAAAACAGATAACACAAGGTAATTGGATAGTTACCGATTTTCATGGTGTATCTGAGGATGGTAAAAATATTTTTATTACTTCAACTAAAGATAGTCCATTGGAAAGACACTTATACAAAGTCAGTCTAAAAAGTGGTAAAATGTCAAAACTAACCAATGGAGCAGGTTATCATTCAATTACCGCTAATGAAAATAACACGCTGTTTATGGATAATTTTTCGAGTACTAGCAATCCAAGAGAGATTCGCTTGATAGATGCTAATGGTTCGATTAAAGAGATTTTGCACAAGTCTAAAAATCCATTGGTAGATTATAAACTAGGAGAGATGGAAATAGGGAAACTGAAGGGAAAAAGTGGTGATGATTTATATTACAGAGTATTTAAACCTATTGATTTTAACCCCAACAAAAAATATCCCGTTGTAGTTTATCTGTATAATGGACCGCACCTTCAACTGATTACAAATCGTTGGTTAGGAGGGGCAAATCTTTGGTATCAATATATGGCACAACAGGGCTATGTTGTATTTAGTATTGATGGAAGGGGAAGTGCTGATCGAGGATTTGAATTTGAAAGTAGTATTTTTAGAAATTGTGGTGAGCATGAAATGATCGATCAATTAACCGGGGTGAATTGGTTGAAAGAACAAGCATGGGTAGATACCAATCGCATGGGAATTCATGGATGGAGTTATGGTGGTTTTATGACAACTAGTATGATGAGCCGTCATCCAGGCGTGTTTAAAGTTGGTGTAGCTGGTGGGCCAGTTATTGACTGGTCGCTTTATGAAGTGATGTACACAGAGCGATATATGGATACTCCCGAAGAAAATCCGTTAGGTTATGCAAAAACGAACCTGAAAAACCATTTAGATAGTTTACAAGGAAAATTGCTAATGATTCACGGGGGATTGGATGATGTGGTTTTATGGCAGCATAGTCTTCAATATCTTGAATCTGCTGTAAAAAAAGGAGTCCAATTAGATTATTTTGTTTATCCTCACCACAAACACAATGTTAGGGGTAGAGACCGTATTCATCTTTATGAGAAGGTAAGTAATTATTTCTTTGATCACTTGTAATTCTAGCGATGCTATTCCAACGAAATAATCTCTTCGATTAATATTTCAGATTCTTTAGTTAACTGATTTACTCTCAATGTAGTATCGGCATATTCTTTACTGATATTTTCATATTCTTCCTGCTTAGTAACATCAATAGAACTTAGTTTGACTTCAAGGTTTTTAAGATGATTTTGGGAATTTTCTATTTGTTCTTCGATTTGGTCTAATTTTTTTTGAAGTTTTTTAATTCGTTCTTCTTTTTCATTTTTTCTTTTCCACGAATCTTTAGAAGATTTATCCTCAACTGTTTTTTGACCCTTTTTCTTTGCTTTATCTGAGCTTGAAGGATTTTGAGATTGTTGAACTTTATAAAGATATTCAGAATAATTACCAGGATATTCTTTTACATCTTGATCTTCTATCCACCAAACTTTATTGGCTAATTTCTCAATAAAATAACGATTGTGAGAAACAAAAATAAGTGTCCCTTCGTAGCGTTTGAGTGCTTCAATGATAATTTCTATTGAATCAATATCAAGGTGATTAGTTGGCTCATCGAGTAAAAGAAAATTAGCTTCTGAAACCAAAGTTTTGGCAAGTGAAACTCGAGCTTTTTCACCACCACTCAGAACTTTTATTTTTTTAAAAACATCATCACCGCCAAATAAAAAACAACCCAACATATTGCGTAACTCCATTTCTGTTTTGTGAGGAGCGTCGTAATGAAGTTCCTCTAAAATTTCATAATCTAGGTGTAAGCTTTCTAGTTGATGTTGAGCATAAAATGAAGAGATAACTTGATGACCTTCTTTTCGTATTCCTTCAAAATCAATTTCATTGGCAATAATGCTGAGGAATGTTGATTTACCAGTTCCATTTGCACCAATAAGAGCAATTTTATCGCCACGAACAATTTCACGGTTTACACGGTCAAAAAGTATTTGATTGTCAAACCCTTGTTGAATTTCGTTTAAGTCCATAACCACTTTACCACTGGGTTTGCCAACTTTAAAATCAATTTTTAAATTTGATTTATCTTCATCAATTTCAACAATCCTTTCAATCTTATCAACCATTTTAATTCGTGATTGAACTGCTTTAGCCTTACTTGCTTTCGCTTTAAATCGATTAATGAACTTTTCTTGTTCTTTGATATATTGACTTTGATTAGCTGCTTGGCGACTTATCAAATCATCTCGCTCTACTTTTGCTTTTAAATAAAAATCATAATTTCCATCCCATAAATAAAGTTTTTGATTGCTAAGTTCAGCAGTTTTATTAATCATTTTGTTTAGAAATTCTCGATCATGAGACACAATGACTACACTTCCGGGGTAGCTACTTAAATAACCCTCTAGCCACTCTATACTTGGTAAATCAAGATGATTAGTAGGCTCATCCATTAGCATGATATCAGGTTCCTCTAATAACATTTTTGCTAAGACTACACGCATTCTCCAACCACCACTGAATTCTTTCATAGGACGATCCAAGTCTTCAGTTTTAAATCCAAGTCCTTCTAAAATCTCAGCTGTTTTGTTATCAATATTATATCCGTCAAGTGCATCAAATTCTTCTTGGTAATCAGCTATTTTTTGGATGTTTTCCTCACTTGGATCGGTTTCCATCAAGATATAAAGTTGTTCTAATTCATCTTGAATAAATAAAGCACGTTTAAATGCTTGTTTCGCATGTTCAAGAATAGTCTGATTACCGTCCTCACTAATCATATCTTGAGATAAATATCCAAGATTGATTCCTCCAGACTTATTTATGGAACCCTCTCTAACGTCATATTTACCCATAATTAATTTGAGTAGGGTAGATTTACCAGCTCCATTTTTGCCAATAAGTCCAATACGTTCTCTAGGCTTTATAAACCAATCGATGTCTCTAAATAGATAGTTTCCTCCAAATTCAAATGAAACGTTTTGTATGTGTAACAATTTTGAGCCGTTTAGTTAGTTTTTGATAAGAAATTGAGTTACATGTCGTGACCCATTTTTTCTTTTTTTGTTGTTAAGTAATTTTTGTTGTGAGGGTTTGGTTCGACTTGTAATGCTACATTTTCTACGATTTCTAACCCATAACCAATCAATCCTTTTCTTTTCTTTGGGTTGTTACTCATTAGTCTAATTTTTTTCACGCCTAAATCTCTGAGTATCTGAGCACCCACTCCATAGTCCCTTTCATCCATCTGAAAACCTAATTCGAGGTTTGCTTCTACAGTATCCAAACCATTTTCTTGGAGTTTATATGCTTTCAACTTGTTAAGAAGACCAATTCCACGCCCTTCTTGATTCATGTATACGATTACACCTTTGCCTTCTTTTTCGATAGTTTGCATGGCTTTTTTAAGCTGTTCGCCACAGTCACATCGACAACTTCCAAAGATATCTCCGGTCAAACAACTGGAATGAACCCTAACTAAAATAGATTCATCGTCTTTCCATTCACCTTTTACAAGAGCTAAATGATCCATACCATTGCTGGTCTGTTTGTATGCAACAAGGTCAAAAGATCCATCGTTTGTTGGCATCTTTACATCAATTTGACGTTCTATTAAGCTTTCGTGCTTGAGTCGATACTCGATTAAGTCTGCAATGGAGACAATTTTCATATTATGCTTCTTTGCAACCTTAATTAGATCGGGTAGGCGTGCCATTGTTCCATCTTCGTTCATTATTTCAACAATACATCCAGCGGGTTCAAACCCAGCTAAACGTGCCAAATCAATTGCTGCTTCAGTATGCCCAGCTCTTCTTAAAACACCTGCAGTTCGAGCTCTTAGCGGAAAAATATGACCTGGCTTCCCAAGTTCACTTGGATTAGTGTTTGGATTAACCAAAGCCTGTATTGTCTTTGATCGATCATATGCTGATATTCCAGTACTTGTCCCATGACCAATCAAATCAACAGAGACCGTAAATGGAGTTTCAAATTGAGCAGTATTCTTTCCGACCATCAAATCAAGATCCAATTCATCACATCGCTCTTCTGTAAGTGGTACACAAATTAGTCCACGACCTTCAGTAGCCATAAAATTGACCATTTCTGTTGTGACATTTCGTGCAGCAGTTAAGAAATCACCCTCATTCTCACGATCTTCATCATCTACAACAATGACCATCTTACCATTTTTTATTTCATCAATGGCTTCCTCAATACTATTTAATTGAAAATTATTCATTTCTTGTTTGCAAAGGTAATGATAATGCAACTACTCAGAAACTCCTAAAGTCACCTTGCTAAAATTACAAATACCTCGTGTATCTTCGTAACGATGAATATTTTGTTCGTTGCTAATCGATTTCCTTATCCTCCTTTCAGAGGAGATAAGCTTAAAATTTATAATCTTACACGCAGATTAGCTAAAAATCACAATCTTTATTTGGTTACTTTTTATGAAAAAAGAGACGAATTAAATTATTTAAAAGAGATAGCACCTTTTTTTAAAGAAATTGAATTAGTGTATCTACCTCAATGGAAATCAGTTTTGAATTGTGTACCTGCTTTACTTTCAAGCAAACCTTTACAGCTAGCTTATTTTAATAGTAGTAAAATGAGACGGTTGGTGAATTGGGCTGTTGAACACTATTCTATTGATGTTGTTCATACCCAGCATTTACGAATGAGTCAATACACATCTCATCTGAAAATACCCAAAATTCTTGATTTACCTGATGCTTTTTCTCTCTATTTTAAACGACGTAGCGAGACTGAAAGACCTTTGATTAATCGTTTAATTGACAGAATCGAAATTAAGCGTTTAGCAAAAGCAGAACAAATTATTAAAGAGTATGATAAGGTGTTAGTATGCTCTATAGAAGATAAAAAATTTCTCGAAAAGTTACATCACGTAAGTAATATTGATATTTTATTAAATGGTGTAGATTTAGAAACTTTTGATGTAAAAGACGGACATGATTACGCAATTGAAAATACCCTATTATTTACAGGAAATATGGATTATGCTCCGAATGTGGATGCAGTAATTTATTTCGTAAAGGATTTATGGCCAAGTATTTTAAAACAAAATCCATCTGTTAGGTTGGTTATCGCAGGTCAACGGCCAGTAGATGACATCCTTAGATTACAAAATGATCAAATTGAGATTACTGGATTTGTGCCAGATATTTCTGATTTGTATCGAAAATCAACTGTCCTTATAGCTCCACTAAGATTTGGTGCAGGTACACAGAATAAGGTGTTAGAAGCTATGGCAATGGGTGTACCGGTAGTTTGTACGAATATCGGATTTGCAGGTCTTCAAATAGAAAGTGGCGATGGTGTAATTATGGCAAAGGATTCAACAGATTTCATCAATCAAGTTAATCAACTATTAGCGAATAGTGCTCTACGTCAACAAGTGGGACAGAAAGGATTAAATATTGCTCACCAACGTTTCAGTTGGGATAGTATTACTGATCAGTTAAGTTATTACATAAAAGAAATAAACTAAAAATTCATAATGCATAAAAAAGGCCCCCAAATTTGAGAGCCTTTATTTTTTTTGATGTTTAATTGATTAGTATCTGTTGCTACGTTGAGGGCGATCTTCTGCTACCTTTACTACGATATCTCTTCCTTGAAACGATGATTCGTTAAGTTCAGATATTGCTGTTTGTCCAGCAGCTTCGTCAGCCATTTCAACAAATCCAAATCCTTTGGATCGGTTTCTGTCTCTGTCAAAAATTACCTTTGATGATCTTACTTCACCATAAGCTTCAAAAAGTTCTCTTAAATCTTGGTCGTCTACACTAAAGGGTAAACTTGCTACGAAAATGTTCATTGTATTATTAATAGTATTTTTAGAAACAGTAAGCTATGGCAAAAGCGTTAGAAAATTTAAAAGTGAAGCCATTTATGTGTTTCTTAATTATGAATTGCAAATATATCTAAAATAATAGGTTACAACTTTTTTATTTTTCAAACTCTAATGTCTTAATATTGCACCCTTTAGCAGTATAAAAAGCATAAAATGGTTGTAGTTAATGATTTATCGGTACGTTTCGGAAAGCGGGTTTTATTTGATGAAGTAAACCTAAAATTTAATACCAACAATTGTTATGGTATTATCGGAGCTAATGGTGCAGGTAAATCTACTTTTCTAAAAGTGCTTACTGGTGAAATGGAATCCACTTCAGGTCATATTTCTATTGAAAAAGGAAAGCGTATGGCCGTATTAAGTCAAGATCACTTTGCTTACGACGAGCATCCTGTATTGCATACCGTCATGATGGGTCATAAAGAGATGTATGATATAATGCTTGAAAAGGATGAATTGTATGCAAAACCTGATTTTTCTGAAGAGGATGGTATTAAAGCCTCTGAATTAGAAGAGAAGTTTGCTGAAATGAACGGATGGATAGCAGAAAGTGAAGCGGGAGAATTATTAGGTGGCTTGGGTATTCTTACAGAAAAACATCATATGTTGATGAAAGACTTGAGTAACAACGAAAAAGTTCGTGTGCTCATAGCTCAGACTTTATTTGGTAGCCCAGATATATTGGTAATGGATGAGCCTACCAATGATTTAGACATAGAAACAGTTTCTTGGTTAGAAAATTTTATATTGAATTTTCCAAATCTTGTAATCGTTGTCTCGCACGATCGACATTTTCTGGATTCGGTTTGTACTCAAATCGTGGATATCGACTTCAATAAGATAAACCAATTTGGTGGAAACTATACTTTTTGGTATGAAAGTTCGCAGTTGGCTCTTCGTCAACAACAAAACCAAAATAAAAAAGCGGAAGAACGTAAAAAAGAACTTCAAGAATTTATTGCCCGTTTTAGTGCCAATGTTAAGAAATCTAAACAAGCTACATCTCGTAAGAAGATGCTGGATAATTTAAATTTGGATGAAATTAAACCATCCAGCAGAAAATATCCTGCGATTATTTTTGTGCAAGAACGTGATGCTGGTGATCAAATCTTGAATGTAAAGAATCTAACGTTAGCTCCATATTTTGAAAACATTTCTTTTAACTTAACTAAAGGAGATAAAGTATTTTTATTCTCAAAGCATAGCATTATCACTTCTAAATTTTATCAAGTCTTAAACGGTGAAATAAAACCAGATAGTGGCGAAATAGAGTGGGGGATTACCATAAATCAAGCATACCTTCCAAATCATAACGATGAGTATTTTCAGTCATCATTAAGTCTTGTAGATTGGTTAAGGCAATATTCTGAAGAAAAAGACGAAACGTTCATTCGTGGTTTTTTAGGCAAAATGTTATTTAGTGGAGAAGAAGCTTTGAAACAATGTAATGTCCTCAGTGGTGGGGAAAAAGTAAGATGCATGATATCAAAATTGATGTTAGCTAATCCCAATTTTTTAATGTTAGACGAACCCCTAAATCATTTGGATTTAGAATCAATCACCGCTTTCAATAATAGTTTGAAAGATTTTAAAGGAACGGCCATGTTTACCTCTCATGATCACCAATTTATTCAGTCTATTGCAAATCGTATTATAGAAATTAGTCCTAATGGTACGGTTGATAAAAAGACTGATTACGATTCATATCGAGCGGATAATGAATTGAAAATCAGACGATCAGAATTGTACAAAGGCTTAGAATTAGACGCTATATAAATTTAAAATAAAACAATAATAAGAACATGAATAAATTATTAATTTTCGGCATAGCACTTACCATTGTAGCTTGCCAACCTCAAGGAAAAATAGATACATCTATTGATACTGAATTATCAACCCAGTTGGACACAGTGAGTTATTTACTAGGGTACAATTACGCTAAAGGTTTAAAAACTAATACTGGTCTTACAGAACTTGATAGAACCTCTTTTTTAACCGCAATGCAGCGTGTTTTTGAAGATAAAGAATCAGAAATTAGCGATGAATTTGCCAGTGATTACATGAATAATTATTTTACTGAATTAAAGAAAGAGCAAAGTGCGGTTGTCCGTCAGGAGGGTGACGCATATTTAGCAGAAAATATGACTAAAGAAGGTGTTCAAGTTACTGAGTCAGGTCTTCAGTATAAAGTTATTACAGAAGGATCTGGGGCAGTTCCAAAAGAGGGTGACAAAGTGAAAGTACACTACACTGGAAAATTGATTGACGGAAATGTATTTGATAGCTCAGTTGAACGTGGACAACCAAGCGAATTTGTTACGAATCAAGTAATAAAAGGTTGGTCAGAGGCTTTGTTACTTATGAATGTTGGTTCAAAATGGGAGTTAGCTATACCTGCTGATTTAGCATATGGTGATCGAGCAACAGGCCCTATACCCGCTGGTTCGACACTCTTATTCGAGGTTGAATTACTTGATATTGTAGCACAATAAAAATATTTCTTTTGAATTTACTCTTACTGAGCAATAGTACAAACCATGGTGAGCAATACATGCAATGGTGTTCAGATACAATTGCCGATTTTGTCAAGAATAAATCTTCCATTGTTTTCATTCCTTATGCAGCAGTTGGATTTTCTTATCAAGATTACACAGATAAAGTAAATGAGGCATTATCCTCGTTTGATATAAAAGTCAGAAATATAGATGACTTTGATGATAAAATAAAAGCATTAAAGGAGTCTACTGCTGTTTTTATTGGAGGTGGAAATACATTTCATCTTCTAAAAATGCTTCAAAATTTAAATCTTATTAATACCATTCATGAATTGGTTTTAGGCGGATTAACTTATGTCGGATGGAGTGCAGGTTCAAACATTGCTTCTCCAACAATTTGTACCACTAATGATATGCCTATTGTTCAGCCAGAAAGTTTCGATTCACTCTGTTTAATACCATTTCAGATTAATCCTCATTACACTGAAGATACAATTCCGAATCACGGTGGTGAATCACGCTTACAACGATTATCAGAATATATTGCAGCTAATCCTACAGAGAAAATCGTTGCACTTCCTGAATCATCTTATCTGACTGTTATTGACAGAGAATGTAGGTATTTCGGAAATTATGATGGAAAACTAATTTCTGATGAAAGAAATGAGATAATTAAAAATCAGTCAATCGTCATATTTTAATGGATTAACAAAGTTTATTTAATCAAACATACAGCATAAAAGATTTCAATTGTACATTCGTAATAATATTTAATAAACATAAAAAATGAAAAAGATAACTTTAATTTTACTCCTATTTAGTGCTACTGCATTAATAATGACAACAGGTTGTGGGTCTGATGATAAACCAACAACACCTTCTAATAATAATCCACAAGATTCAACTACAACAGCTTCTATTGATAATCAAATTCAGATTGGATTAGAACTATTCAAATTTAACGAAGATATCGATCGAACTTTCGGTGAGTATAATTCAAGTGATACAAGTACTTACATTAGTGTATTTGGTAATGATCCAAACTATGGTGATGCAAGTTTCAATATAACATTTCCTGGACAAACTACTGGATCGTTTGTTACTGTAGTGGGAAGTTCTGAGGTTGATTTTCAGGCTGGTGCAGGAGAAGAAGGAACAATTTACAGAGAAGAGTTTAGTGCTTCTGGTAGTACTATGAATATTGAAGTGACTGAATATGGTGCTATTGGTGAACATATCAAGGGTACTTTTTCAGGAACTGTTAAGAATGGTAAAACCGGCCAAAGTGTTAACATAACAAAAGGTAAATTTGATGTTATCCGAAGGGACGACCAATAATTACAGTTATCACATAAAAAAAGGGGATGAATTTCATCCCCTTTTTTATTGTCATATATTTAATGGAAATAAAAATTATTTGAAATATATAAACCAAAAGAGTTTTGTCAGAAATTGTAGTGTAATGTTTAAGGTGGGGAGAATTAAAGAGGTCGGAACCGGATTCGAACCGGTGTAAAAGGTTTTGCAGACCTCTGCCTAGCCACTCGGCCATCCGACCTTTCTTCAAAAGGAATGCAAATTTAAAATTTAAGTCATGTTTTCCTAATAATATTTTGGTTAACAAAAAGTAATCTCAGTCTTTGTTTGTTAACTTTGACTACTCGGAATTTAATGGATGAGCAATCGTATTCAATTTGAAAAATTATATAAGAGATTCCAACCCTCTCTAATTAATTACGCTTTTTATCTTACAAGAAGTTCTGAGGATGCTATAGAAATTGTAAACGACGTATTTTTATCAGTCTGGAGCAAGCAAAATCGATTAACATTAGATCATAGCTTAAAAACCTATCTCTACACTGCAGTCATGAATAGATCAATTAATTACATCAAAAAAAATAAATTGGAAACAGTGTTTGATGATCAATTAGACACTTTAAGCGATTTTGAAGCAGATAAGTCATTACTCCAAAAAGAACAACAAATAATCATAGAACAAATCATGAATAATTTGCCTCCAAAATGTAAGCAAGTTTTTTCTATGAGTAGAGTAGATCAGCTATCTAATAAGGAAATTGCATCGCTATTGGATATATCAATCAAGACTGTTGAGGCTCAGATTACGAAAGCTTTAAAAATATTTAGAAAAAAATTAATAAATGAGTAAGGGTAGATCAGCATATCATTGTATTAGTAAGTATATAAGAAACATAATTATGATTTGGGAATCGAATATACTTTTGAAATTTTTGTTTGGTAAATGTACCAGACAAGAAACGGATGATGTGAACGCTTGGCTTAATGAAAGTAAATACAACCAACGTACCTTGTCTCATCTAAAATCTACAGTTAATAACTATCTATAACTAAAAACAATTGAATTCAGAGTTAGAACATAGAATTATTCAGTACTTGACAAATAGCATGTCTTCAGTAGAACGTGCTGATTTTGAGCAAGATTTGGATTCTGATGGTCAATTAATGAATGAATTTATTGCTTTTAAATCTGTTTGGGATCTAACTGAATCCCTAAGCTATGAATCAAGTGATTCAGATATGTATTGGTCTAATTTTGAATCATCAATCATGGATGAGCCCAATACTAGCTCAAGTAAACTAAGTGTTGTAAGAATTGCTGCAAGTATTTTAATTATTGCTGTTTCATCAATATTAATGTGGACCTTTTTAGCCAATGATAATAAAGTTGTAGCTACAGATTTCTCGAAAAACTATCAATTGGACGATCAATCTAATGTGATTCTCAATCCGAATTCATCCATTGTAATATCAAATGATTACAATGTTTCTAATCGTGAAATTACATTATCTGGTGAAGCTTATTTTGATGTTGTTCCAGATGATAAAAAATTTATTGTACATACCAATTTTGGTGATGTGGTAGTTCACGGAACACAATTTAAAGTTTCTGTTGATGAGTCAGATTCTTCGCTGCTAATTGATCTTTTTGATGGGCAACTTTCTTATATTTCAAATAATAGTGAGTACAAACTTGTATCTGGAGACCTTCTCACATCCTCTAAAAACGTAATTGAAAAATTAAGATCAGCTATCTCAATAAATGGAAATGACTTTGTAACATGCAAAAACACTTCTTTAGCTGATATCTTATCACAGATTAATATTGTGTATGGCGTAAATCATAATATTAATTCCAAATTATTAAATGACAGCTATACTATATCCTTCCCTAAGAATGATATCAATAAATGTATAGCAATTCTGAAACAAGTTTCTGGATACAACTTTACTTTTATTGATAATTCAATTGTTTTGAAGTAATCATTTAACGATTTTCGTAGTCGTTGAAAAAGTTAATTTCGATCATATTCCTTCTTACTTCATTTTTACTGCAAGGTCAATCATTGGATCAGAAACTGATTACCCTAAATTTCTCAGGAAATCTAGTTTCATTATTGGATACAATTGAAACCCGTTTTGACGTAAATGTAAATTACAAATTACAATTTGTTGAAAACAAGAGCATTACGTTAAATTGTATTGATGAGTCGCTTCCAAACATTCTTAAAATTATAGAAGATAAATGCGATTTATCATATCATGTTTTAGATCAGACATCTATCTCTTTTTATCCTATTCAAAAGCATATCATTTCGGGGATCGTAGTTGAATCAGGTTCATCTGAACGAATATCAGATGCGATTATTAAGTTAAACAATACAACTTTTACCAAGTCAGATGAATTGGGAATGTTTCAAATTTCAGTTCCTAATCGACAAATTACGTTAGATGTTTATCATCCAAGTCACCAAATCAATAATATCCAAATAAAAGTTAATCAAAATCAATATTTAATCATCCGATTAAAAGAGGTTGATGATTTAGCTGTTGTTGAGATAAACAGCCAAGAGATAAATTCTAATCAATTAAAAGATTATGAAGAAACAAATGCTTCACATTTATTATTTCCAAGTTTAAATGGAAAAATTGACGCTATTAATTCAATTAAGCTAATTTCAGGTATTCAAAATATTTCATTTGGACAGCAAGGTCTTTCTGTAAGAGGTGGTGGCCCAGATCAGAATTTTATATTAGTTGATGGTATCCCGGTTTATAATACGTTCCATTTATTGGGTTTATATTCTATATTTAACAGTAATATCGTGAATAATGTAAGAGTTTATAAGGATGTCTTTCCATCTAAATATAGTAATCGTCTGAGTAGTGTTATTGACGTTGGTTTGAATAATGGAAATAAACAGAAAACAGAATTATTTATTGATTTAGGGTTATTGTCAAGTGGCATAGCTGTTAATGGACCTATTGTTAAAAATAAGTTGAGTTATTCTGTAAGTGCACGAAGAACGTATTTAGATATATTAGTTCGCCCATTACAAAACATTTGGGATCGATCGAACGCTTTAAAAAATAAATCCTACTTATGGTCTTTGGATATATTTGGTAAGATTCATTACCAGATAAACGAACATAATCAGTTGAGTTTAACTAGTTATTATGGAGGTGATCAATTAAATTTTACGTCTAAACTTAATAGTAATTCATCAAATCAATTTCAAGAGAAAACAAAAGGTGCTTTGGGTTGGAGAAATACATTGGTTGGAATTAAGTGGAATTCAAAAATTAACGCTCGATTAAATCTAGGTACTGAAGCATCATTTAGTTCTTATAATTTAAATTTATTGGATGAATATATTCTGGAGGAGGAAGACAATTTCTCTAGTAATTCCTCAAAATTTAAAAGTGGTATTCAAGAGTTACGTTCTGCTATGGATGCGACTATTTATATCAATGAAAAAAACCTAGCTAAATTTGGACTTGGGGTAACAAATTACAGTTTTCTTCCCTATGAAAGATCATATAACACAAGGTATGAAAACTACGTTTCATCCAATAATTCATACGAATTAGACACCGTATTATTAAACTCCTCATTTCATACATACGAATATTATTCGTTTATTGAAAATAAAACCTATTTCAGCAGGGGTTATTTAAATTACGGAATTCGTTTTACACAATATTCAGATGAATCGGATAAGGTCATTTATTATCAACCCAAATTATATTCTTTACTGAATATTACTAAAAATACCCAATTAAGATTAGGCTATTCAATTACCAATCAATTTATACAGCTGATTCCCAATAATAATCTAGGTTTACCTATTGATTTATGGCTGCCTGTTTCTAACTCATTAAAGTCAATAACTGTCAATCAACTTGCGGGAAAGTTTAACCATAGAATTAATAATGGAAACATTAGTATCGGTTTTTTTGATAAAAAATTCAATCATATAGCTGAGTATAACTTGAATACACCAAATATTTTAATCCAAAATTGGGAATCAAATATTGTTCAGGGCATTGGAAAATCATATGGTATTGAAACATCGTTTGATTATAAATTTGATAATTTTTCATTAAATGCGGTTTATACCTATTGCAGGTCAAATAGGACTATTGAAGGAATAAACAATGGTGAACGATATTACTCTAAATTTGATAGACCACACGACTTTTCGGTGTGGGCATCTCATTCTTTTTCCAAAAATAAAAAATTGATGGTATCGTTCAATTATATAAGCGGAAATCCAATCACTATACCTGCTGGTCGATATGAAACGTATATTAATGACGAACGAATAATCATTGAAGACTTTGATGAGATTAATAATTTTAGGTTACCTGCTATACATCACGTAGATGTTTCTTATTCAGTAGAAAAGCAACACAAAAAATTTAATTCAACTTTAGTCGTAGGTATTTATAATGTTTATAATCGGTTTAACCCTTTTATGGCATTCATTGGCTTAAATGAAAATTCAGAACCCGTGTTAAAAATAAGATCTCTAATGCCTGCACTTCCCATCGTTAAATACGCAATAAAATTATGAAAAAACTGGGTTTAATAATTTGGATGATCATTTTGATAGCATGTGACAAACAGATACCATACGACGAAAATAGTTTCAACCCAAAATTAGTAGTAAATGCATTTAACCAACCTGACAGTTTATTAAGAATAAAGCTCGATGAATCTTTTAAAGTATTAGGTAACCCGTCCATTCAGAAGTTAAATTCATCAATTAAAATTAAGTTATTAAAAGACTCAACTAAAATTATAGACGGTACTTTTTGGATTGAGGAGGGTGAGGTTGTTCTGCCTCATAAAGTAGAAGCTGGTAGCATATATCATTTGATTACTGAATTGAATAATTATCCTTTAATAGAGGCAAGTGATAGAGTCCCGATTGATAATGTAAGCATAAATATAGATACAATTACTGAGGGTTCTGTTTACTACAAGCTAGATATCACTGTGAAAGACCCTCCAACTGATAATTTCTATGTTTTAGATATAAGTATAAGTGGTAAAGAATTATCGGGTTTGGATTCCATTAATAATACCTATCCAATAATATTTTCAAGTGTAGACAAGATATTTTCTTCATCAATTCAAACCATATCTGACGGTTCTAAATTGGCGTTATTTGATGATAATTTATTTAATGGTTCAGACAAGAAAATTGGCATTAGAATATTAAAGGAAAATTTACTTATTCCCAGGTTTAAACCCTATACATTTACTATTAAATTAAAATCTGTTTCTAAATCTATGTATGATTACTACACTACGATAATTCAAAATAATAATATATATGGAGGCCCCTTATACTTTGAGGGACAGATTGAAGGTAACATTAACGGCGGATTAGGTGGTTTTTACTTCTATAACCAATATTCAGAAACTATTCCTTTTGTATTCTAGCTATATTTTTCTTTGAATTTTATGCCATGTGTTACTAATTCATCAAGAATTGGATTGTAAAATTCTGGGTAAATTGGAAGTAAGCATCCTCGTTTTTTTATTTTTTTGCTCAAAATCAATTTACAAGCTATTGCTAATGGAAGACCTACTGTTTTAGCCATTGCAGTGTGTTTTCTGCTATTTCCCTCACATACAAGGCTACTATGAACACTATTTTGTGTTCCAGCTTTTGATTTGTAATTAATTTTATGCCACATCACAATCATATCACGATCATCACTTTTCAAATTCCATTTTTTTTCTAAAATGTGCTGAAGTATCTGTGCGGGTGATCCATTTTTAACAGAAATCAAATCATTTGAAAATATGCCGGTGCTTTCAATTTTTTCCCATAAATAAATATCATCTTGACTAATATTTAGATTAGATTTAAATTTTAATTCAATACTATCAGTTGGGTGAAATGGAAGGAAAGTATTAATAAAATCTCGGTGGGTCATCCCCTCTGAGTAGGGTAATTGATAACTATCATCGGTTACACCTAATTGAACAAAACAATTCCAAGCTTTAGAGAAACCAGGTCTTCTAAAAGTCCCCCTATACATGGTTTTTACATTATGTAGGCCATATGTTTCTCTGTATTTTAAACTATCTCTGTTGGCATAACCTTCGAATTTTCCATACCCATCTATCTCTATAATTTCTGTTCTTCTGAATACTTTGTGATAGGGGATATACTTGTATTTTCCATTATGAATGAATTTCACTGCACCGCCGTTTCCCGCTAAAATAACATTACGTGGATTCCATGTGAATTTATATCTCCATGGATTATCCTCTGAGTCTGGTGTAACTAATCCACCAGTAAAACTCTCAAATTCGATTATCTCACCACCGCTATCACGTATTTCATCTAATAACTTCATAGCAGAAAGGTGGTCAATACCTGGATCTAAACCACATTCATTCAAGAATATTAGATTCTTTTTTTTGACATCTTCATCTAATGACATCATCTCTTTTGATAAATACGAAGCTGTAGCTAGGTGAGTATTATATTGAATACATTTTTTAGCTATGGATAAATGTAACTGAGCAGGTAGCATACTAACCACTAATTCAGCATATTGAATAAGATCATTTAATGTGATTTCATCATCAATGTCAAATACGATAGTCTTTGTGTTGGTAGAGTTAACTCGTTGATTTAGATTGGAAGAATTTTTATCGACAACTGTAATATTCCAATGATATTTCAACGCATTTTCCTCAAGATATTTAATTAAGAATGTAGACGATAAACCAGCCCCAAATACGAGTATATTCATAATGTGTATTTTTTTCAAACCTACATTTTTTTTCAGATTTATAATCTTCTAATCAAAATATATTGATATTGCAATTACAATTCAATTAAACTATGCAAAAATTAGTTCGTATAGAGGAGGTAGATTTTGATTCATTAAATTCAGATAAAAAAGAGTTTTTACTGAAATCAAAAAGTGCCAAGGATGACTCATATGCTCCATACTCGGAATTTTATGTCGGCTGTTCAGTGCTTCATGAAAATGGTCACATAGGATTGGGAAGTAATCAAGAAAACGCTTCATTTCCTTCAGGACTGTGTGCAGAAAGAGTTGCGTTATTTGAAAGTTCTAAAAATCTTAAACAAAATAAAGTGCTTCAAATTGCCATTTATGCTGAATCTGATAAATATATGGTTCCTAAATTATTAGTTCCATGTGCTGGTTGTTTACAAGTAATATCTGATATACAGATTAGACAAAAGTCACCCATTAAAATATACATGTGGGATGGAGGAAAAGAGGTTTTTGTTGCGAAGGATGTAGGACAATTCCTACCTTTCCATTTTGAACTGAAAGAAAAGTGAAATTAATACTTACCAAACATCTCTAACAATACTTTTTCGCGATAATCAAATATTGATTTGAGTTTTTTCTTTATAAATAATGCATGAGCGATACTTCCAATGAATCCAAATGGAAGTTTGTAATTCACTTCATCGATCATTTTAACGCCACCATCAATTTCGTAAAAATGATGTCTGTGATGCCATAATGAATAAGGCCCAAATCTTTGTTCATCAATAAAGTATTCGTTTTGTTTGACGGTAGTTATTTCGGTCATCCAGTTAATTTTTATACCTAACAAAGGACTGACTTTATAGGTGATAATTTGTCCCTGAAACATATTGTCAGCAGGTTCATTTGTGATAATGAAACCCATTTGTTCTGGTGTAATTTTACTTAGATTTTTTGGTGATGAAAAGAATGTCCAAGCTTCCGAAATAGAAATTGGAATATTTAATTCAGTTTTAAGGCTATAAAAAGGCACATTATAAAAACATAATACAATCATATAAGTTTTTCATAATTAATATAAGATTGAATATAATTCATAATTAGCAAGGCAAATTATACATTTGCCTAAACCAATTTAAAACATGAAGTTATTAGAGAACAAAACAGCAATTATTACTGGTGCAAGTAGAGGAATCGGGAAAGCTATCGCAGAAAGATATGCAGAACATGGTTGTAATATCGCTTTTAGTTATGCCAATTCCGTTGAAAAGGCTACTGCTTTAGCGTCAGAACTATCCTCAAAATACAATGTCAAAGTAAAGGGGTTTCAGAGTAATGCTGCTGATTTTGATTCATCTCAATCTTTTGTCGATTCAGTAGTTGCTGAATTTGGAAGAATTGACATTCTTGTAAATAATGCCGGTATAACTCGAGATAATCTATTAATGAGAATGTCTGAGGAACAATGGGATGAGATTATGAATGTTAATCTTAAATCTGTTTTCAATCTAACAAAGGCAAGTTTAAGGACTTTTCTCAAACAAAAAGAAGGTAGTATAATAAACATAAGTAGTGTTGTTGGAGTAATGGGCAATGCTGGTCAAAGTAACTATGCTGCATCAAAAGCAGGGATTATTGGATTTAGTAAGTCAATAGCCAAAGAATTAGGTAGTAGAAATGTTAGATGCAATGTTATAGCTCCTGGTTTTATAGAAACTGAAATGACTGCCGAATTGGGTGAAGACGCATTAAAGAAATGGACTGATGGTATTCCACTTAAAAGAGGTGGTAAGCCAGATGATGTAGCTAATGCGTGCATATATTTAGGTAGCGATATGTCTACCTATGTTTCAGGTCAAGTTCTGAGTGTATGCGGCGGCATGCTCATGTAAATCATTTTAGAATAAAATGCCTTTAGACCAAGTAGATGTAGACCAATACGATGTTCAAATGACATTTTTAGAGCATTTAGAAGCTCTTAGATGGCATTTAATACGCGGTATTGTTGCAATAGTCATTGGTGCTATTTTCTCATTCGTAAACGGGAAATATATCTTTGACACTATATTACTGGGGTCAACAAAGAGTGACTTTTGGACTTATCGAATGTTATGTGATTTAAGCCACTACCTTTACGAGAGTGATCGAATTTGTATAGAGGTAATGGGCTTTAAGCTTCAGGCACTAGATATTCAAGAGCAGTTTTACCAGCATTTTATGATTGCAATTATTGGAGGTCTAGTAATTGCAATGCCTTATTTACTTTTTGAAATATATCGCTTTATTAAGCCAGCTTTAAAAAGTTCAGAAAAAAAATATTCCTTCTTAGTGATTGGTTTTGCTTCCATGTTATTTTTTGGAGGAATTTTATTTGGGTATTACATCCTATCACCAATTTCAGTTAATTTTCTAGCAAATTATAGCTTAAGTGACAGTATTGAGCGTAATTTTAAAGTTAGTTCTGTAATCAATTTCATTAGCTTACTTACACTTGGTGCAGGTATTATATTTGAACTTCCAATCGTTGTTTATTTTTTATCAAAAATTGGTTTGCTTACTGCAGAGTCAATGAAAAAGTATAGGCGTATTGCTATTGTTGTTATTCTTGTTATCTCAGCGGTCATAACTCCACCAGACGTTATGAGCCAAATTATCCTTACTTTCCCAATACTCATTCTGTATGAAATAGGTATAATAATAGCTAAAAAAGTATATCCTAAAGTACCCATAGAAAAACCTCAATCTAAATAAATAAATGAATAAAATTAAAGTATCTATCGGAAATGACCACGCAGGAACCTCATTAAAAAAATCTATAATTGATCATTTAAAAAATGAGATTGATTTTATTAATCATGGAACAGACGAGACAGATTCAGTTGATTATCCAGATTTTGTTCATCCAGTAGCTATTGATATCGAAAAAGGGGTATCCACTTTTGGAATTTTAATCTGTGGAAGTGCTAACGGTGTTTGCATGACTGCAAACAAGCATCAAGGTATTCGTGCTGGTTTAGCATGGAATTCAGAGGTAGCTGCATTGATTAAACAGCATAATAATGCTAACGTAATTTGTATTCCTGCACGGTTTTTAACAGAAAATGAGGCCTTACATGTTCTCAAAACATATATGAATGAAGAATTTGAGGGTGGGAGGCATCAAAACAGAATTGATAAGATACCTTGCTAATCAGATTATTTCTGAATTAATCCCTTTTTTAATTTTGGGACAACATCTGTAGTATCAATGCTACAACAGTATTGGATATCCTTAACGACACCTTTATTTTTTAATCTTTTGAAATGATTTGAATCCTGTAAAGTTTCAAAGAGGTTTTCTTTACTAATTTCATAAGCTTTCATGCACAATAGTGTAGAATCGTCTTTATCAAATTTAGGCATTTTTAAAGCTACTGCACCGGCATATAAGCTGTCTTCAAGATTAACTTTATCTTTCCAACCAGCACAAAACAGAACAACATCTTTTTTCTTTTCTTTTAAGTATCTAACAATAGCAGCTAAGTTAAGAAAGGAACCTATAATTACCTCATTTGCATTTGATGACATTTCAATACACTTTGTTCCGTTGGTAGTTGTCAGAACAACCGTTTTATCCCTAACACGATCTTTTTTGTAATCGAAGGGTGAATTTCCAAAATCAAAACCAGGTATAGTTTCACCATTTCGTTCGCCACCCACCAAATAATTATCATTTATATACTTCCTTGCACTCAACTCATCTTTAACTGCGATTAATGCTTTT
Organism: Bacteroidia bacterium; assembly: GCA_016779945.1. Lineage (GTDB taxonomy): Bacteria > Bacteroidota > Bacteroidia > NS11-12g > UBA9320 > UBA9320. The sequence continues at coordinate 74,009 of JADHMR010000002.1, forward strand.
GCATCATTATCTATAATTGTTGTAATGGTGGAAGTAGCACGTAAAATGTCAATGACAACAACTATTTTATCCTCAATAGATTCAATTTGATCAAATGCAATAGGGGATATGACGGTTTGAATCTTCATAGTGCATCTATAAATTTAGATTCTATGGTATGTGTAACTTTTTCCAAAATTCTAAGCCCAGTTTCAGCCATCGTATTTGTTTTATTATCTAATAATGGATTAATCTCGGTTATTTCAAAGCAACAAAGTTTTGGACTTTTGCTCAATTCAACTAGTAAATCAGTCGCTTCCTTTTCGGAAAACCCATTTTTTACAGGAGTTCCTGTGCCAAAGGACACGGTATCACAATCCATACTGTCTACATCAAAAGATACATATATGATGTCACAATCTTCAAGGTAATCAAGAGCGGTGTTTGAGATTTCTATTGGACCTTTTTCTCTTGCTTCTTCAACTTTGATTGTCTTAATGTTATGTTTTTTAATTAAATAATCTTCCTCTTTTTCAGTATTTCTAACTCCTATAATGACTATGTCATTGGTTGATATTTTAGGTGAAATATTACCATTATTTTTGAGTCTATTCCACGATTTGACAGTTTTGGACGATAAATCATTTTTTTGACTCTCAATATTATCTATACCAAGCGATACTGCAAGCGGCATACCATGAATATTACCTGTGGGAGATGTGTAAGGGGAGTGTAAGTCTGCATGTGCATCAATCCAAATGACACCTAATT
>JADHMR010000035.1 GCA_016779945.1 Bacteroidia bacterium
CAACTAAAAAAGGGAACAGACCCTCTTTTATAAATGCTGCTCACCCAGATAAAGCTTTACCGATCTACCAAACATTTGTGTCAGAATGTAACAAGCAAATTTCAACACAAACAGGTAAGTTTGGTGCAATGATGCAAGTTGGTTTGGTCAATGACGGACCAGTCACAATTTGGTTGGATAGTCGGAATAAAGAATGAGTCTTTGCTAACTGTTTTTTTTATTGTGAGGCTCAAGCTTAATTTTGCATCAAAAATTACGCAATATGGATACTAACACCCAACCGCTGCCTAAATTATACGACGAGGCACAAGATTTTATGCCATTGCTTGGCACTGATTATGTAGAATTATATGTCAGTAATAGTAAACAAGCTGCTCATTTTTACAAAACCGCATTTGGTTTTCAAGAGCTTGCATACGCTGGTTTAGAAACTGGTTTGCAAGACAGGGAGAGTTATGTTTTACAGCAGGACAAAATTAGATTGGTACTAACCTCGCCATTAAAGAGCGGTACTGACATTGGAAGACATATCGAATTGCATGGAGATGGAGTTAAGGTAGTTGCGTTATGGGTTCCAGATGCTACTGTAGCCTACAATGAAGCCATTAAGCGTGGAGCTAAACATTACTTATCTCCAATTACAGAGGAGGATGCAGACGGAAAGGTAGTTCGATCGGGCATCTATACGTATGGTGAGACTGTTCATATTTTTATCGAACGCAAAGAATATAACGGACTATTCTTACCAGGGTATACTGCATGGAAATCCAATTATAATCCAACAACCACTGGTTTAATGTATATAGACCACATGGTTGGAAATGTTGCCTTGGGTGAAATGAACACGTGGGTCAATTTTTATAAAGAGGTTCTTGGATTTGCCCAAATAGTTTCATTTGACGATAAAGATATCTCCACCGATTACACAGCTTTAATGAGTAAAGTGATGAGTAATGGAAATGGAAGAATAAAATTTCCTATTAACGAACCTGCTGATGGAAAAAAGAAGTCTCAAATTGAGGAATATCTAGACTTTTATGAAGGCCCAGGGGTACAACACATAGCTGTTGCTACTAATGATATCATAAAAACAGTTCGAGAGTTGGTTTCTAGAGGAGTGGAATTTTTGCGAGTTCCAGATAACTATTACGATGTAGTTTTGGATCGTGTAGGTGAAATAGATGAAGATATTGCTCCACTTAGAGAACTAGGGATTCTTGTAGATAGAGATGACGAAGGATATTTATTACAAATTTTCACTAAACCTATTGAACCAAGACCAACGCTATTTTTTGAGATTATTCAACGAAAAGGGGCTACCTCTTTTGGTAAAGGGAATTTTAAAGCGTTGTTTGAAGCAATTGAAAGAGAGCAAGAATTAAGAGGAACACTCTAATTTTTTAGATCATAATTCATCTCTGCGGTCTGCTCCCCAAAGGAGTTTATTCCTGATGGTATCCATGTAGCTCACTCCTTGAAGTTGAATCATTGAAAATTCGAAAGAAGCTCGTTTTAAGGTTATCTTGGTATTCGATGGTACAACAAACGATCTTGAATCTAGAGTAATTAGAACATTTTTCCCGCGTCCACTGGTATCAATTTCTAATATGGATTGGTCTGGGATTACGACCGGTCTTACCGTTAAATTGTGAGCGGCAATAGGAGTAATGACAAGCGAATTAGACCCTGGGAAGATAAATGGGCCACCACAACTTAAGCTATATCCTGAAGATCCCGTTGGGGTTGCAACTATTAATCCATCTGCCCAATAGGTATTTAAAAAAGACTCATTAAGGCTTGTTTTCAGCGTAATCATAGCAGATGTATCTCTTTTTTGAATGACAAAATCGTTCAGTGCATATGGAAATTCATTGATCTCGTCTACAATAGAATCTACTTGAATTACAGTTCTTTTTTCGATGGTAGTTAATCCATTTTTCAGAGCATGGATGGCTTTATCTACTTCGTCAATTTTAATATTTGCTAAAAAACCAAGCCTTCCCAAATTGATGCTCATCACAGGAAGATTGCTATCCTTGACCAGCGATAATGTGTCAAGAGCTGTACCGTCACCGCCAAGACTTATTAAACAATCAAATTGCTGATTAACTAGAGACTCATTGCTGCAAGTGGGGTGACTGATGTTGTATTCTTTTTTTAAGAATTGGCCATAGGACAACGTGGTTTCAAAGCTGATGTCATTGGCATTTAGTGCTGCAACAAAACGTTCAAAAAATAATTTGAAGTTGGGGTATTTTATGGCTCTTCCGTATAATGCTACTTTCATCAGATGGCTTTTATAAAGTGTACAAAGAAACCATGTTCTTTTAAACTGTTCAAACTATATTCTAATCTTAGTATACGATCGTTGTAAAATAAGGTGTTCAAACCCAGTCCTCCAGAGTACAGAAAGGCATTGACCAACTGATTGGTTTCGTTGGAAAAATTGTAATCGACATAGCCTGCATCTGAATAAATCTCCAAATACATATTTAAGGGGAGTTCTTGATAATTTTTGAATGGAATAAAAGGTAAAGAAAGATTTGATTTTAGAGCATGAAAACGAATTGCAGCATTTCCTTTCAGACCACTAGTTCCATCAACAACATAATGCTCAAATCCTCGAATACTTTCTTGATAGCCCAATATCTTTCGTTGAGAATAGGGAGGATTTTTATTTGAATTGAATTGGGTATGACAAGACAAAGCCGTATAAATAGTTGAAGAAATTTTTGTGAACTTTTGCATTTTGAATCCCATCCTAAGATTATACGCGTGGCTTTTATTTGTCCATAGCAATCCTGTCATGTCTGCACTTAGGTAACTTCCTTCTGTTGGGAAAAATAGATTATTTCTTTTATCAATTTCAACGCGAAATTGTGTTTTAAAAGTATTTTGACTTCTCGCATTATTTATAAGATAATCGTTCGTAGGTACAGAAGAATCAATTTGATCGTACTGGTATTGCGTTGAGATAAATATGTTAGTAAAAGGAGTTATACGTCTACTAACCTCGATGCTTGCTTGTGTGTTTTTAATCAGGTTATTTTTACCATTTTTATAAAATTGTAAACTGTCATTGATTGTCTCATACCAAAGTTCATTTTGAGAGGAGTAATCAATTAAAGTTTTAATACCCCAGTTATTTGATTCAGATAAAAAGGGTATTCGATATTCTAAACCGAGTTTTGTATTGTAGCCAGTTTTGAGTTTAGTTTTTAGGGTATGATTTTTCCCCCACAAGTTATAATTGAAGACATACAACCCATAATTTGTTCGGTTGGGATCGAAGTCTAAATTTCCCCAAACATTAAAATTACGATCACTGAATTCAACAAAAGGAATCGGCCAGTGGTACCATTTTTCGACAACACGAATAACAATTTTAATGCAAACTTCGTAGTGATTTGTACTATCAACTACCGGAAGAATGGTTACTTTATTAAATAAGTTGAGATTCGTAATTCTAGATTGAGATAGCGTGATTAATTGCTCGAAGGATTCGTCATAGGAATAAAAGGAGTCTTCATGAAAAAGCAATTCTCTTTTGATAATAAAATCTTTTGTTTTTTCATTGCCTTCAATAAGAATTGAACGAATAGGCAGAGGTTCGGAAGCTACTGTCACTATCGAAATTAATGACAAAATGATAAAAATAAAACCTCTACAAATCAATGTATTTCATTAAAGATTGGAATTTACGATCAATATTTTCCTTATAATCGTCATCACCAAATGTGGCAACAACGTCATAGCCAAAGCGGTCAAACCCATTTATAATTCGCTCTACATTTGAAGTATTAATTTTTACAGATACTTTAATTCTTGAAGAATCGTCATCTCTATGCAGCCATAAACCCAATACTTTGCTTCCTTCACCTTCAATTATTCTCGATAGCTCATTTGTAGAATACTGAGCAGCTGACATTTCTAAGATAATTACAGCTCCAATTTGTTCAATAGATAATGTTTGAGAAAGCGAGTTTATTAAGTGATTTTTGGTCAAAATCCCTATCCAGGTGCCATCTTGGTCGAGGACAGCACATACATTTTTTAGGGATGATTTAAAAACTTGAAGTACGTCAAAAAGGTGCATTTGGTGATGAATGCAGAGAAACCCTGTTGATACAATATTCTCTATCGTTTTATCTTTGGATTTCATGCATTCTTCGAGCGTCACAGAACCTATAAATTGCTTATTTTTTTGAACGGGAAGTTCAAAGCATTGAGCATCCATCATTATTTCTACACAAACACCAGGGGATGTATTTTCTTGTATCGTAGGAATGTTAAAAGTAATGTTTGATGCAATCATAAGTTATTATTTTAAACGTCTCTTAAAGTGTTTTGTTGTTGGACTTGATGCAAGATAACCAATTATTAATTAACTGAATTCCTTGGGTAGTAAGTATTGCTTCTGGGTGAAACTGCACCCCCCATATGGGTAATGTTTCATGGGCTATAGCCATTGGTTCGTTTTGATGAGTTGTGGCTATTAATTTTAGCGGTGTTTTTTGGATTTGGTCGATTATTAATGAATGGTAACGACAAACTTGTAGTGGGGGTACAATTTCATTAAACATCGGATGAGTTTGGTCATAATTTAATAGGTTCATTTTACCGTGCATTGGATAATTTGCTTGAATAAGGGTTGCACCAAAAAATTCGCCAATCGCCTGCATGCCCAGACATACGCCGAAAATAGGTAGCTTATTGTGGTATTGTTCGATAAGTTGAGGCATTTTGCCTGCGTTTTTTGGTTTTCCCGGTCCAGGTGAAAGAACAATACCCTCATATTTTTGGTTCAAATTATTCAGCTCAATCTCATCATTTCTGATTACTTCAATATCTACACCACAACTCAAAAAGTAGTCATATAGATTATAAGTAAAGGAGTCGTAATTATCCAGTAGCAAAAACACCAAACAAAAATAGTAACGTTAGTAGACGAACACTTAGAATTATTATATTTATTTCGTGTATATGGATTATAATAAGCTCAATAGTTTAAGTCAAGAAAAGTATCTTGAGATTTTTAAAGCACTTGTCAAACCACGAATGGTTGAGGAGAAGATGCTCAAGCTTCTCAGACAAGGACAAATTTCTAAATGGTTTAGTGGAATTGGTCAGGAAGCCATATCCGTAGGAGCCACACTAGCTCTTGAGCATGATGAATATATATTTCCACTCCACCGAAATTTAGGAGTTTTCACTACACGTAATATACCATTAACCAAATTATTTGAGCAGTGGAAAGGAACAAATAGTGGATTTACCAAAGGTCGAGATCGGTCGTTTCACTTTGGGTCATTAGATCATCATATCGTTGGGATGATTTCACATCTAGGATCGATGTTAAGTGTTGCTGACGGGGTATCACTTGCCCATAAATTAGACGGTAAACAAAAAGTGAGTTTAGCTTTTAGTGGAGACGGTGGCACGAGCGAAGGTGAATTTCATGAAGCTATCAACCTGGCAGCTGTTTGGGATTTGCCTGTGATTTTTTTAATAGAAAACAATGGTTACGGGCTGAGTACTCCAAGTAGCGATCAATTTAGATGTGAAAATATTGCAGATAAGGCTGTTGGTTATGGTATTGAAAGTAAAATTATCGATGGTAATAATGTATTAGAAGTTTTTCATGAAGTATCTTCGATAGCAGCAGATTTGAGGAAAAATCCACGACCATTCTTATTAGAATGCAAGACATTCAGAATGCGAGGTCATGAGGAGGCAAGCGGAACAAAATATGTCCCAAATGAACTTATGGAAAAATGGAGAGAAAGAGATCCAATTCTAAATTATGAAAATTATTTGAAGGGGCATAAAATTTTGGAAGATACACAACTTCAAAAAGTACGAAATCAAATTGCTAATGAAATAACAGATGCTGTTTCGGTGTTTGGTTTGACTGATTCAACCGAAATAAACACGAGTAATGAAATTAACGATGTTTTCAAAGAACACGATCAAATTTTAATAGATCCTCAAGGAGAAAAGAAAGAATTTAGGTTTATAGATGCTATTCAAAATGCCTTAAGTATAGCTCTAAAAAAGTATGACAATTTGATATTCATGGGTCAAGATATTAGTGATTACGGCGGGGTATTTAAAATCACTGATGGGTTTGCAGAAGAGTTTGGAGATAGTCGAGTTAGAAATACACCCATAAGTGAAGCCGCTCCATTAGGAGCAGCATTAGGGCTAACTATAGCGGGTAAAAAGACAATGGTAGAAATGCAATTTGCTGATTTTGTAAGTTGTGGTTTTAATCAAATAGTAAATAATTTGGCTAAAACACATTATCGATGGGGACAGAATTGTGATGTAGTAATAAGAATGCCCACTGGTGGAGGTTTAGCGGCAGGGCCATTTCATAGCCAGAGTACGGAGGCTTGGTTTTTTCATGTACCAGGTCTAAAAATTGTTTATCCGAGTACACCATCGGATGCAAAGGGTTTGTTGTTAGCCTCGTTTGAAGATCCTAATCCTGTTCTTTTCTTCGAGCACAAAGGGCTTTACAGAAGTATTAAAGAGAATGTTCATACACAAGAATATACCATTGAGATTGGTAAAGCCAAAACATTGTTAGAAGGAGAAGATGTCACGTTTATTAGTTATGGACTTGGTGTTCAATGGTGCCAAGAAGTTATTGATGATTTAAATATTGATGCAACATTAATTGACCTCCGTACATTAGTGCCTTGGGATAAGGAATGTGTAGAAAAAGGGGTTGAATCAACAGGAAAAGTAATTGTCGTTCATGAGGATACAGAACAAGGAGGAATTGGCGGAGAAATTGCAGCTTGGATTGGAGAAAATTGCTTTAAGCATTTGGATGCACCAGTTATGCGGGTGTGTAGTTTAGATACACCTATCCCATTTAATCAGAATCTCGAACGAAATTTTATGGCAAAGCATAGACTCAAGGATAAAGTCATTCAATTGATGAATTGGTAGATACGACCTTATGTTTAATTAATACAAATAAAAATACATCTTTGCACTCACGTTTTGAGACTGACTGAATTACCTATAGGAAGCATAGCAAGAATTTCTTCAATTGAAGATTCACCCTACAAAGAAAAATTAAAAGAAATGGGGTGTATTCCAGGAGTGCTCGTTAAACCTATAATGAAGGCACCTTTTGGAGACCCAATTGCATTTGAATTAGAAGAATACACACTAAGCATGCGAAAAAATGAAGCTTATAGTATTCAGGTAAACCTTTTGAATCCACTTTTTAATAGTTAGAATGGATAATAAGTCATCTAAAATTGTTCTTGTAGGAAACCCAAATTGTGGGAAGTCTTCGTTGTTCAATAATCTTACTAAATTAAAACAGAAAATCACCAATGTACCCGGTACAACGATTGAGAATAAGGTAGGAACGGTAACCCAAGGAAAGCATAAGATTCAATTAATTGATACACCAGGGACTTATTCATTTAATCCAAAAAGTTTAGACGAGAAAGAAGCAATAAGGGTATTTTTTGAGGATCCATCACCAGATACAATATTATACATTGCTGATGCATCAAATCTGAAACGTAACTTATTTTATTTCAGCCAATTAGCTCAGCACGGAACACCTATGATTCTGGCTCTAAATATGATTGATATTGCTGATTTTAAGGGGTTTGAAATTGATGTTGAACGACTTGAAAAAGAGTTGGGGATTCGTGTATTTAAAATAAATGCAAGAACTGGAGAAGGCGTTAGTACCCTGAAAAAGGCTCTTTTCCAAGATCAATTTGTGCCTCATTATACATTTGGTTCAGAGAATGATCATACACACGAATCTCATTACGATTCGATTACTAAGTTATTAAATAAAACAACCAAAATAAAGACTAAAAGAGAGTTAACTACTAGTAAAATTGATGCTTTTGCAACTCATCCTATACTTGGTTACTTAATTTTTTTGTTGGTATTACTGTTTATATTTCAAAGTGTATTCACACTTGCATCTTATCCAATGGATTGGATAGAAAATGGTTTTGGAATGTTGGGGGAATACCTTACGGAAACTCTTCCAGATGGTTGGGTGAAAAAATTAATTATTCATGGTTTATTAGCCGGAATAGCTGGTGTAGTGGTCTTTGTGCCTCAAATTGCCATACTTTTCTTCTTCATGAGTTTGCTTGAAGATACAGGATACATGGCTCGCGTAAGTTTTATAATGGATAAAATGTTACGGGGTTTGGGTTTAAGTGGGAAGTCAGTTGTTCCACTTCTTAGCGGGGCGGCATGTGCTATACCTGCAATAATGAGTACACGAAACATTGAAAATTGGAAAGATCGTTTGATAACTATAATGGTAACTCCTTTGATGAGTTGCTCTGCAAGATTACCAGTATATACGCTTTTGATTTCTATGGCTATACCAAATACTCCAGTTTTAGGGTTTGTTAGCCTTCAGGCACTTGTTATGCTGTCAATGTATGTGTTAGGAACTGTCGCTGCCTTGGTTGCTGCAATTGTTTTCAAATGGGCCATTAAGTATACTATTCCTTCTTATTTTATCATGGAATTGCCTGTTTATCACTCGCCTAGATGGGGAAACATATGGGTGAATTGTTGGCAGAAATCAAGAAGTTTTGTGACCGAAGCAGGGAAGATAATTTTGATTATTTCGGTTGTTTTGTGGTTTCTAGCAAGTTATGGTCCTACAACGGATCAATCGTTTAGTATTCAAGAATCAGCCACACTAGAGCAGAGTTATGCGGGTCATTTTGGTAAGGCTATCGAACCAAGTATTTCCCCCATTGGATTTGATTGGAAAATAGGAATAGCACTTATTACCTCGTTTGCTGCAAGGGAGGTTTTTGTGGGAACGATGAGTACTATTTATAGTGTAGGAGATGAGGAAAATTTTGATCAGCTTAGGGAAAAGATGAAAAAAGATCGTCATAAAAGTGGCGAGCCGGTGTACTCATTAGCGGTGATACTCTCTTTGATGGTATTCTACGCATTTGCAATGCAATGCATGAGTACATTAGCAGTGGTTTATAAAGAAACAAGATCTTGGAAATGGCCTGCCATTCAATTTGTATATATGACGGCATTAGCTTATTTCGGAAGTTGGGTCGTATTTAATGTTTTTAGCTAACGGCTTTAGTTAATGAATTTTAATCTTTAAGGGTTGTTTCATTCTAACTTTTGATGCTCTTCCGTTACTCATTCCAGGAGCCCATTTCGGCATATTCCCGTAAATATTTATAACCTCTTCCTCTATACCATATCCTGGCTTGGAACAACGTAAAATTTCAATATTTTCAATATTTCCATTCTCGTCAATTACGAATTGTGTCACGACTTCTACGCTGTTTGTGATTTCTAATATGATATCAGGAATTTCAAAGCGATTAATGATGTATTCGTTTAGTGCGTTATCTCCTCCCGGGAATTCTGGCATTTTGTCTACCCATTCTCTTACAATAGATGAAGAATCAACAATAGGATTTACAACGATAGGTTTGATATCTCCAAGTAATGGCATCTTTTTTGGAATTGATTGGGTTAAATTAAGATCAAATAAGTCATCCACTTGTTTAATCATTGATCGAGGGTCAAAAAGATTGGCGATTTCCTTTTTTTTGATTTGTTCTTTTTGGAATTCTTTTTTTTTCTCTGTGAATTCTACTAATTGAAATGGTTGATCTTCCAAAATATTGTCTTCGGTATTTACTTGGGGAAGGTCAATAGTGTACGTAATATTCATTACATAATTTACAAACAGTAAGGCAACGATTATTCCTATTTCAAAGAGAATAACGCGATCTAGGTTTTTACGATTTCGATGTGTCATAAGAAATTAAACTTTAGGGGTTAATCCTATAACGAGCAGAAAGGTAAATGAAGTATTAGATGTGCTTATCTTTAAATCGGTCTTTCACAATCGTTGGGATAGGAGTTGGTTTACCTTCCTCATCTATGCGAACAAAGGTTATGTTAGTCGTTACAACGACATCTTCTTCTCCAGTATATACACTTACTTTTCGGGCTTCAATTTTAAAAGTAATGGAAGTATTTCCCATTTTTGCCACCTCTCCATATATCCGAATTAAGAAACCTTCTTTTACTTTTTTCTTAAAAACCAGTTCATCCACTTTTACAGTGACCATGTTAGGGGTATGACAGGTGCTGACAGCCATAGCACTTGCAGCTTCATCGATCCATGCCATCATGATCCCTCCGAAAAGATTGCCATGGACTCCTATATCTTTGACCATGCACACGTGTGTTGTAACCAATTGCATAGGTGCGAATTTAGTGTGTATTTTTAACTTGAAATAGGTATTGCTAATTGTCTACCCACCCCAATGCTCTCTATCAAGACTTCTGTAGTGGATAGCCTCTGCAAGATGGACTACACTGATATGTTCACTTTCGTCCAAATCTGCGATGGTTCGGCTTACTTTTAAAATACGATCGTAGGCCCTTGCACTGAGATTTAATTTGGCCATTGCATTTTTTAAAAGTAGTGAGCCTTGATTGTCAATTTCACAGTATTTGCGAATTAAGTTGCTCTCCATTTGAGCATTGCTATACAATGGAAGTTTTTCATAGCGATTATTTTGAATTTCTCTTGCCTTTACAACACGGTCTCTGATTTGTATACTTTGTTCTTGGTGTTCTCTATTTTCATTGAGTTCATCAAAATTAACTGGAGTTACTTCGATGTGAATATCAATTCTATCTAATAGTGGGCCACTAATTTTACTTAGATATTTTTGGACAACACCGGGAGCACAAACACATTCTTTTTCTGGATGGTTGAAGTATCCACAAGGACAGGGATTCATGCTTGCTACTAGCATCATGCTACAGGGGTAGTCTACTGAAAATTTAGCTCTTGATATAGTAACTCTCCTTTCTTCCAATGGTTGACGAAGAACCTCTAAAACAGTTCTTTTAAATTCGGGGAGTTCATCCAAGAATAGAACGCCATTATGGGCAAGACTAATTTCCCCAGGTTGTGGGTGATTCCCTCCACCTACCAATGCAACATCACTGATGGTGTGGTGTGGACTTCTAAACGGACGTTGAGCCATCAGTGAGGCATTATTGCCGAGTCTTCCCGCAACAGAATGAATCTTTGTTGTTTCGAGTGCTTCATGCAAATTCATTGGCGGTAGAATGGTATTCAGTCGTTTGGCAAGCATAGTTTTACCTGCTCCTGGAGGACCTATGAGAATGATATTGTGACCACCAGCAGCAGCAATTTCCATTGCACGTTTGATGTTTTCTTGTCCTTTAACGTCGCTAAAATCATAGGTTAAATTTTGGATTCCATCTGCAAAATCATCCCGAGGATTTACAATAGTTCGATCAAATTTTTGGGTTCCCTCTAATAATGCAACTACATCATTTAAATTTTTCATGCCATATACCTCAACATCTTTTACTATTGCGGCCTCTCTAGCATTTTCTAACGGAACAATTAACCGCTTAAATCCATCTTTTTGGGCTTGAATGGCAATGGGTAATGCTCCTTTTATGGGGAGTATGCTTCCATCGAGGCTCAATTCTCCCATGATGATTGTTTCGTCCAACAGATCTGAAGTTATTAATGCTCCAGCAGCCATTACACCAATAGCAATGGTAAGGTCATAAGCAGAACCTTCTTTCCGAATATTAGCCGGAGCCATATTGATAATCACTCCTTTTCTTGGATAGGTAAAACCACAATTTTTCATGGCTGCATTTACCCGAGGTTGACTTTCTTTTACGGCATTATCTGGTAATCCTATGATTTGAGTTTTGGCCCCTTGGCCGACATTTACTTCTACGGTGATGAGTTGAGCAGATATGCCGTAAACGGCACTTCCATTAGTCTTTACAAGCATAAAAGGCAAATATAATTGGATATTAATGTATTGGATATCTTATCCAGTAATTAACAAAAAAAACCTCATGTAGAAATACATGAGGTTTTAAGTTTTTGTTGGTATGGGGCCTTATTTTGCCACGACTTCACCTTGGTGAAATTTGACAATTAGCAGGGTGCTAAGTCCACAAAAAATACCATGGAACATTGCAAAATAATTAGGTAATGCTTCTACATTAAAAGCTAAACTAATTCCACATAGATTAATCACAATAATGGATAATAGCATTTTTTTGACTAACATGTAAGCTGCTTTGTTTGAAGAATCATAACTTGTTTTAACAGGAAAGGCAATCACAAATTGAATCGCCCAAAGACCAGCTGTCATAAGGTGAACCATTTCCCCTGTTTCAAAGTAGCCCATTAACTCATTGGGAACAACTATAAAACTGTAAAGGAATAGACCAAGCAAGAAAAATTTTCGATCTTTTTTGATAGCTCCATAAACGGAGATTAATGTCACTGCCCCAGCAATTAGGCTAAGGATTAAGAATGTTGTTTCACTCATTTTTATTTTAGTTTATTGGTTTAATGCTTACAATATAGTTTTTTTTGGGAGTAATGATAAACTAGTTATAAAATCAGTAGTTTAGCGGATAATTTTTATGGATTCATTAACACAAATTGTCTTAGGTGCTGCTGTTGGAGAGGTTGTTCTTGGTAAAAAAATAGGCAATAGAGCTATGTTGTGGGGTGCGGTAGGAGGGACTATCCCAGATCTGGATGTTTTAGGAGGGCTCTTTTTATCAGAGATTGACAATCTTGCGTTTCATAGAGGGTTTAGTCATTCTATTTTATTTTGCATTCTTGGATCTTTTTTATTTGGGTGGCTGGTTAATGAAATTTATATGAGTCGTTATCATAAATGGATAGCAATTATTGCAAAATCATTCGCAGGAATTTTAATTATTTCGGCATTCCAATTTCTGTTTACTCGTCTCTTTCCGAATAATTTTATTCCATTAGTGATTGCTTCTCTTGGCGTATTTTTATTGACCTATCGAACTATTAAAAAGCGTTACTTTGAATCTGAATGGGCTATGCCAAATGCGACTACTAGAGACTGGCAATGGTTGTTTTTTTGGGCTTTAATTACACATCCATTGTTAGATTGTTTTACGATGTATGGCACTCAGCTATTTTTACCTTTTTCTGATGTTAGAGTTGCTTGGAGTACAATTTCTGTGGCCGATCCTTTATATACTGTTCCTTTTTTGATCTGCTTAATTATCGCATCACGGCTATCGCATCAGTCCACTAGACGAAGGTCATGGAATTACATTGGAATTATTTTAAGTTCTTCCTATTTGTTATTCACTGTAGTTAATAAGAATCTAATTAATCGGCTGTTTTCTGATACAATCAAAAAACAAGAAATTCAAATTGAGCGGTACATAACAAACCCATCTATTTTAACCAATATTCTATGGAACTATACTGGTGAAAATGATGAAAATTATTATTTAGCTCAGTATTCTTTATTTGATAAAAAGGAAATCAATTTTTCAAAGATTAATAAAAATCATGATTTACTTAATAATGATCCTAAAAGTAAGACAATCAAGATTTTAGACTGGTTTAGTGACGGTTTTTATACCGTGCATAAGATGGAAGATGAATATCAAATCAGTGATTTAAGATTTGGCTCATTTTCAGGTAAAGGTAACGGACCCAATGATTTTTTCTTTCGTTTTTTGGTAGATGAGGATAATGAAGGAAATTATCAGTTAAATGAGGTGCAAAGTGGTCCGCCAGAGGATAAACGAGCAAATTTATTTACCAATTTATTTGAACGGATTATGGGAATAGATTCTACGGAGGAACATCATATAAATCATGGAATTGATACGGACAGTTCATCACATAATAATCGAAAGTTAATTTGGTCAGATGAGTTCGGTATAGACGGTTCTGTGGATACCTCTAAGTGGTTTCATCAGACAAAACTTCCGTCAGGGGGAAGTTGGTACAACAACGAAATTCAACATTACACCGACCGAATAGACAATTCTTATGTCGAAAATGGACTTTTAAAAATTGTAGCTAAAAAGGAGACATATACCGATCAAGGTTATACCAAAAAATATACTTCTGCTCGTTTAAATTCAAAGTTTGCATTCAAATATGTGCGAGTTGATATTCGAGCCAAACTTCCGACAGGAAAAGGTACGTGGCCAGCCTTCTGGACGTTAGGAAAAAATATCAGTGAAAATGGAGCATATTGGTATACAAAAGGGTTTGGAACTACCTCGTGGCCAGCTTGTGGAGAGATTGATATCATGGAGCATTGGGGTAAAAAACAAAATTTGGTAAAAAGTGCGACCCATACTCCTTACAGCCATGGGGAAACCATAAATAAAGGAGGAAGAATCATTTCAACTTGTTCTTCAGAATTTCACACCTATTCCATGGAATGGACCGAAGAAAAACTGGTATTTATGATTGACGATGTCATTCATTACACCTATCAGCCTAAATTTAAGAATACGGATAATTGGCCATATACACTTGAGCAATATTTGCTTTTAAATTTTGCTATTGAGCCAATTATAGCTCCTAATTTTACTTCGGATGCAATCGAAATCGATTATGTTAGAGTTTATGAATAATGGGCTAGTTTAGGGAGAAGGGGACTTTATTCTAATTTTTTTAACTCAACAATTACCTCATTTCTTCGATTGTAGGTTTCATATGGAGCATTGTATCCTAGAAAGTAAAATTTGTCAGTATATGGGATACTGTTAGCGTCCATTGCATCAATTAATTTTTTCTTATGAAAGTCAATTTTCTTTTGATCAGCCCATCCACCAAAAGTGATAGCTGCAACAGTTTTTGAGGGCTCTTTACGGAATTTAATTTCCTTTGAATTAGGTTCTGGTAAAGTTGCTTTGTTTTTTTCGGGTACCATAAACATCATAGTCATAGAATCTTCCAACGACATTGCAACAGGAGAAGTCATAGCTATCTTTTCATTGGTTTTATTATTTCCAAAAATATAACCCGCCAAAATAGAGAACCCATTACTCGAAGCATTTTCATATCGATTAGTTGGAAGTTTTACCGATGTAAACAATCTTGACTCGTAGTTCCGAATTTCAAATTGGTCATATTTTTTGACAACAACATAGGGGTAAGTCTCAATATTTTTTTGAGTTTTTAGTGCGAAAAGTTGAACGATTACAAAGACTAGCACTAGCGTACCTAATATTGATATTACTATTTTCATACTTGATTAACAATTTCAAGTAGGGATAGTTCAATTGATAAAAATGGGTTATTCTTTACTCGAAAGCTTGATTTCGAATTGAATTGCGTCGTCAATTAAACGATTAGCCAAATTGCTAAAGAAATTTCCGCTTTTGTAGGTTATCCCCCAAAGTGTTCGATCAATAGAGAATGAAGAGTTTGCGGTAATTATACCATTAGCTTTTGTGAGTGAATAGGGTATGGTAATTGACTTTGTAATATTCTTTATTTCAAGATTAGCCGTCAGACTATCTGCGGTTGATGAAGTTATTTCTAATTTGGCCTCAGGGAAATTATTGGTCTCAAAGAAATCCTCGTTAGTGAGGTGTTTCTTGAGTTTTCTTTTTCCTTTTTCGCTCATATCCTCATCAGTTACGAGAATGGAGTTCATATCCATAACAAACGTGCCTCCTTTGACATTTCCATTGGCGATATAAAGAACCCCTTCTTTGATATTTACAGTTCCAACATGGATATCCCCAGTAGGTTTAGTGCCTTTCCAAAAGACAAGACTTGAGTCTGTATCAATTACGATACGATCACCTAAATTAGCTAATTCAGATTTTTCTGGTGCTTTTTCAGCTTCTGAAGTGTTAGTTGTGGAGGTTGGGTTGCTACAAGCTAAAACAGTAGCCATCACGATGAACGAGAATATTAATTTTTTCATTTTAAAAGTTTTAAAGTCAACATCGAATTATCAAAACTATTTTATCAATCGGATTATTTAAAACAAATATTTTCAATTAAGTGGGCCATACTGGACTCGAACCAGTGACTTCTACCCTGTCAAGGTAACACTCTAAACCAACTGAGTTAATGGCCCAAAAATTATTCCTCAAAATTAAGAATTTATGGAGAAGCTATTCATTAATTATTTTTATAAATTTTGAATTCTTGAAAATGGACTAAACTTAAAAAAAGCCGGAATGGCAATTCAAGCAATTACACTTAGTCTAAATAGACTCTGTAGCACAGTTCTAGCCGATGAAATTGGCCATTTTCAAAATCGGTATTTAGTTGCTTCCTATCATCACCAAAGCGAAATAGGCTTAAACCAAAATCAATTTTATCTCCCTTTTCGTATACTCTAAACGAGCGTCCAAGCGATACCCCTGATAGTACTCTTATGATTACCCCTTTGATTGGTTCGTAACTCAGATGAGCACCAACCTCATTGGATAAGTGGTGTATGTATGAAGAATTTTGGCGAGTAGTTATGCCGGAATTATTTAAATGATAAGATTTGACGGTAGCTCTCCAGTTTATTCCAGTTGTTACTTTTGAAGATAGGTTGTAATTAATTTTTGCATAGGATGGTATGATAATATCCAATTCCCAGTTGTCTTTTTTGTAATAAAATCCAAAAAGAGGCACCAAGAAAGGCCCGAATAGATCTCCATTGAAATATGCCCCAAATTTATAGGATAGAAAATCATTTTTTTTCTTTTTAGCTAGGCCTAGACCACCCAATTGAAAATCAGAGCGAGTTATTTTATCTTCAAAACTCGAGGCCAGTTTTGGGAGCAACATGTAAGTTGCACTCCATTTTTCTGAATAGGTGACGTTTATACCCGTTTTAAGTATAACTGAGGATACAGGAATCGAATTAGAATTTGCAGAAAATAGAGTATTAATTCGGTCATAAACAATACCAGTGATTAGTGTATTTTCATTTTTTAATGGGATGGGTACTGTTAGATTAACATGTATTTTTTCCAACCCTGATGAGCTTGAGTCTGATGAATTGGACTGACCTTCAAATTCATTTTGAGGTGTATTGGTGTATTCAGTATGAACTATATCAATATAGTTTTGGGCATATCCGCTACTATAAGACAACATACATAATAAGACAAAAATGTATTTCATTCTTCACAAGTTTATTCTTTTTTGAAAGAGTTGTAAAAGTATCATTAAATATTGAGGTAAAATATTTAGAGTAAGTCGTTTGACAGTATAATTATGTTTATGAGCTTTAATGGTATATGTAATTTCTATTTACATAGATTTGCTAATATGAAACACGACGAGATATTAAAGAGGTTGCAAGAGGGGAATAGCCGATTTATGGCAGATAAATTAGAAGGAAAGTTACAAGATAGCATACGGAGAGATTATTTAACACAAGGTCAGCAACCTCACACTATTATTTTAAGTTGTGCAGATAGTAGGGTAGTTCCAGAACTTGCTTTTGATGTTGGATTAGGAGAGCTATTTGTTCTTCGAGTAGCAGGTAATGTTGCCAATACGTCAACCATTGCTAGTATAGAATATGCAGTAGCTCATTGTGGGAGCTCTTTAATCGTTGTTTTAGGACATCAAAGTTGCGGAGCAGTTACCGCTGCATTAGCTGGGGGCGATAACGGGTATAACCTCAACCATCTTTTGGCTCATGTAGCACCAGCTATTGCAAGTGCACCGGAGGGTTCTAGTGTGAACGATGTCGTTAAAGTAAATGCACATAAGAATGTAGAGGCTTTGTCTTCGCGATCACCCATTATTGGCAATGCCGTTGCCTCGGGTGCAGTAAAAATAGTACCAGCTTACTACAACTTAGATTCAGGGAAAGTAGATTTCTTATAATTAGTATTTTACAGTCTCGTTTGCTCTAGTTTAGGGTGTTTATTTGTCTTTATTTTTATCTTCCATATCTTTTGGGAACCTACTAAAGTTTCCCATCCCGTCCATATCTACGGGGTCAGATAGGTTGGCATAATTATTTGTTTGTTCTTGTTTTTTATTGCCGTAGTTAATACTCCAAGCCATGAAGCAACAGTAAGCGGCAAAAAGAACAAACCCTATGATATACATTACGATGTTCATGATCTTCTTCTTTGTCTAATTGCAATTGCGAATAATAATATGGTTCCTGGCCAATGAGCAGAATATTGAGCCTCTGCAGTGTTACCTGTTAAACCTAATCCAACGGAATAAACCAAGCAAATAAATGCGATAATAATTGGATACCATTTTGCGATAAAATCTTTTGTTTGTGACATAACTGACTATATTAATTTTTTTGGGTGTTTTTGACCAAATTTAGTCATTTTAATTTAGAATGTCGCGTTTAGGCCTATTTTATTTTATTTAAGGGATATGATTTTTACTCTAATTTGCTAACATTATAACTTTAAGTTCGTTTACTTAATAAATCGATATATAATAAATCAATGCTTAAAATAGCCTTTGGTCAGTCATACATTTACCCATTGAAAAAGGGGCACAGGTTTCCGATGGAAAAATATGAACTAATTCCAGAGCAACTAATACGAAGAAATATATGTACAGATAGTAATTTTTTTAACCCTACTGAAATCAAAAAGAGTGACGTCATGCAT